>CAXMQO010000071.1:0-24476 GCA_964195515.1 uncultured Saprospiraceae bacterium
CGTCAGGCACGAATCTGTTCGGCCCGTAGTCAAACGAACTGCTCATACCCCAAAGGCCGGGCCGGTGGCTCCTGTCTGGCAGGCTGGTAGCTGGTAGCTGGCAGCTTGTTGGCCCTGCCTCCTGTTTGCTGTTTGCTGTCTGCTGTCTACTGTTTCCTGCCTCCTGCCTCCCGAGTCAACCCGCTCATCCCCCCGTTGTGTTTCAATACGGGCCTATGGATCGTCAGCCAGCCAGAAACCTCCTTGCTCTCCTCTCTGCGCTCGACCCGAGCCTGGCAGAGCCGGCGCTTCAACCGCTCGAGCGTCTCGTGACCCGATCTTGGTCTGGCGATGGATTGATCACCGCGGTCGTCGGCACCTCAGGTGTTGGGAAGTCAGAGATCGTGAATGCGCTCGCCGGTGCCAGGGTGGTCACGGCCGGACCCTTGCGTCCAACCACCACCGAGATAGCAATCTGGGGCGATGTGGATACTGCGTACCTGCCCGGCGCAAGGATCTCCGATCCGCAACCTCCCGACGATTTGGCACTCGTCGACACACCGGCCGCCGAGCACTATCCGGAAACGGTCGCCGCCGTGCTCGACCACGTCGACGCAGTGGCGATCGTGGTTTCTCCCGAACGATACGCTGATGCGACCACTGCGAACCTGCTGGCCGCCGTCCGGGAGCGGGGGATCCCGATGTGTGTCGTCCTCTCTGTCGGTGCACGGGACCCATCGAGCTTCGAGGAACTTGCCGAGGATGCGAATGTGAAGCTAGGAACACCCATCAACGTCATGGTGGCTGAGGACATCGGCCCCCTGAGACTCCTCCTTGACGAGATGGCCGGCGACCGCGAAGGACTCATCGAGCAACGGGATCGGGCGGCGGCGGCGTTCTGTGCGATTCAGACCTGTGAGGTCGCAGGAGTTCTCGAGGAGCGCACCGTCGAGTCCCGGATCGTTATCGGAGAGGCCGACAAAGCGTTCGCCCGAGCGGGGGTCGATCGCCGGCGACTGGAGGCGACGGCAGGTGCGGCGTGGGAAGTCGCAGCACCCGCGATTGCCGCCATGACCGCGGAAGCGACGGATCGCGCGATCGGTGAACTCGCCGACGACGTCGCTGCAGACGAGTTCTTCTCGCGCTGCGTCGCTCACGCTGCTGCATCGCTCCCATCGATCGATCGGGAACCGATTGATGACTGGTATCGAATAACTACGGACCTCTCCCTGGCGGCTATCAAACGGCGACGACTCCACCCGTTGCGTTCAAGAGCCGTTCGCGAGGAGATGTGGCGACTCTCGGTCGACTTCGACCGCCGACCGCCCAAACGAGTGCTCAAGGCGCTGAGCGATCGCCTGCCCGATCTCAGATTCGACCGGGGCACCGCGTTGACTGACGCCATGCGTGATGCCGGCGCGGTCAGAATCGCCGCCTTCAGAATCGATCTTGACCCGTCAAGCCGGGTCTCCGCCGAGGACTTGAGAGCTGCTGCAGACGCTCTCGCCACAAGCGGATCGCCGCGTTGGGAGGCAGGCGACGATGTATCGTGACTTCACTCCTGCGCTTGATCTGCTCGATCTCGCGATCGCTTCCTCCGACGGACTGGCTTCGGAGGCAGATCGAGAGGCAGCTGCAGGTCTCGCTGCTGCGGCCCGCCGTCGACGGGATCATCTCAGCGGCGCGATTGTCGTCGCAATTGCGGGAGGGACCGGATCGGGGAAGTCAAGCCTGCTCAACGCCATCGCCGGTCGAGAGGTTGCTTCAACGAGTGCTCTCAGGCCGCACACCGACGAGCCTCTTGCGTGGATCCCGGCAGACGATGCCGCGATCTCCGCGATGGTGGCGACCCTCGGCGTCGACACGGTCGTCGAGCACGATGATGGACAGGACCTTGCCGCAATCGACCTCCCCGATCTCGACAGCGTCAATCCCGAACATCGATCGCTCGTGGAGGCGACTCTTCCGCTCGTTGACGCTGTGATCTGGGTATTCGATCCGGTCAAGTACCACGATCCCTCGATCCATGACGAATTCCTCGCCGCCGTCACCGAGTATGAACCGGTATTCATCTTCGCTCTCAACAAGGTCGATCGTCTCGACGAGGCGGAAGCAGAAGCGGTCGAAGCCCACTTGGGCGGCATCCTCAGGATGGACGGTTTTCGCGATCCCGAAGTGCTCGCCATTGCCGCTGCCCCGCCCGACGGGAAACCGGTCGGAATCGACAAACTGATGACCTCGCTCGAACGCACGCTGGTGGCCAAGCGCGCCGATCGGGTGAAGCTGGTCGCCGACATTCTTCGAGCGGGCCGGCGGCTTGCCACCGACGCAAACGTGTGGACCGGGACACCCGACGATGCTCACGACCAGATTCGTGACACCGCCGGTGAGCCGGGGCAGCTCTCCGCCGTGCTCGATCGGCTCGGGATCGATGGGCCGCTCAGGGCCGAGATCGTATCTTCCAACGGCGAGATCGATCCGATTGATCTTGGGCTGCATCGGCGCGCTGAACTCGCGGCAACCGTTGCCGCGCTGGGAGTCGCTTGCGCCGAGATCTCAGACGATGAGCCCGGAGCCGCATCGTGATTATTGCGGCAGCACCGTGGACCGAGATCTGGCAGACCGTGCTGATCCTCGTTGTGTCGATCACAGTGTGGCTCGTGGCGCGGGTGCTCATACATCGATGGAGCAGGCGGACGCAGCGCGACTTCGAGGCGACCGGCGATCTCGCGGACCGAGCGAAGGCCCAGCGTCTCGAGACGATCGCCCGCACATTCTCAACGGTCGTGTTTCTCGCGATCATGGTCACCGGCATCGTCATGGGTCTGGCCATATGGGGAGTACCGATTGCTCCAATCGTTGCTTCTCTGTCAGTCGTCGGCATCGCGATCGGCTTCGGGGCCCAGAACTTCGTCCGGGACGTCATCTCTGGCCTCTTTGTTCTCCTCGAGGACCAGTACGCCGTGGGCGACGTGGTCGATCTTGCAGGGGTCTCCGGGACGGTGGTGGAGATTCGTCTGCGGACCACCGTGCTGCGGGGACTCGATGGAAGCATTCATCACGTGCCGAATGGAGAGGTTCGCGTCGCAACGAACCTCACCCACGAGTACAGCAGTGTCGTGATCGACATTTCCGTCGCGTACGAAGAGTCGGTGGATCGGGCGATCAACGTCATCACCGATGAGGCCGGCGCGTTCGCTTCCGACCCCGATTGGGGCCCGCGCCTTGTGGATCAGCCGGAGGTTCTCGGGGTCGACAAGCTCGCGGAATCGGGCGTCATCGTGCGGGTGCTCATGACCACGGATCCGAACGAACGGTGGAAGGTCAAGCGCGAATTCCTCCGGAGGATCAAGAACCGCCTTGACGACGAAGGCATCGAGATGCCGTATCCGCACTTGACGATCACGCATCGACCGGACGAGACCTGACCCTGTTCCCCCTGCGATGTGCCTTACGCATCCGGGTCGCGCACGGCAAGCATCGAGTCGACCGCCGGTGTGATCTCGATGTGCGACGTCAAGCCGAGGTGCTCTCCATCTGCCTGGAACGGCGTCACCGGATCGGCGTCGATCGTCAACCTGTCGAAACAGCTGTACACCCGGGCATCGAGACGGTCCGTCAGCGGCCGCTTCAGAATCGCCCTGGCGAAGATCTCCGCCGACCGGTGGACTTCGAGGTCGCCGGCGACCACCGCAGCGAGGCCGTCGACGGGTTCCCTGGTGATGTGGAGCGGGACAAGTCCGAAGTATGTGTAGGGATGGTGAACCTGGGTGAGGGCGGCGACGCCGTCGACACGGACGCCATCGATGTCGACGCGGAGATTTGCAGGGCGGCCCCGCCACTGACCCAGGAGTGTGGAGATCGCCGACTCCGCGTAGTGTGCGCCGCCGAACCAGATCTTCGAGTGGGGGCGCCGCTCGGCGCGTTCGACGACGTCGGCGTCGAATCCGACGCCGACCGCGAAGGTGGCGTACTCGACGGTCGTGCTCCCGCCGATTGACGACTCGATCCGTGCCAGACGGGTGGGGATCGACGGCAATTCCGCGATCGCTGCGGCGGCACGCCTCGGCCGCTTGGGGAGACCGAAGATCCGCGATGTCACATTCGTGGTGCCGGCTGGGATGATCCCGAGAGCGGCCGTCGTGCCCACGATGCCGTTGGCCACGTGGTGAACGACGCCGTCGCCCCCCATCGCAACCACGATGGCATAACCCTCCTCCGCTGCCTTTGCCGCATGCTCTCTGGTCGCCTCCGGTCCTTGGGGCCACTCGGCATCGACGTCGAAGGTCGCGGAGAGCGTCGAGACCACGTCGCGATAGAGCGCACCGGTGAAACCGGAGGCCGAGGGATTGGCGAGGAGCAACAATCGGCGCATTGCCTCGAAGCGTACGGCTCCCGTGTGGTGAACGCTTCCGGCGGGACGCGATGGAGAGGGTACGCTCGGGTTGTGAGATTCAGGGATCGTCACGAGGCCGGTGAACGGCTTGCCGATGCACTGGAAGAGAGCGCCGTGCTCGGCCCGGCAGATCGACCGTTCATTCTGGGGGTGCCCAGGGGTGGCGTTCCCGTTGCTGCGGTCATCTCCGACCGGCTCGGAGCCGAACTCGACGTTCTGGTGGCCCACAAACTTGGTGCGCCGGGGAACCCGGAGTTCGCGATTGGAGCAGTGGCGGAAGACGGGACGACGATTCTGGACGCCCAACTCATCAAGCGATACGGGATCAGCGGCGATTACGTCGAGCGAGAGACGCGCTCCCAGCAAGCGGAGGTCGGGCGTCGCGCCCGGTTGCTTCGGAGTGGACGCTCTCCGATTCCGGTGACCGGCCGGGTCTGCGTCGTGGTCGACGACGGCGTAGCTACCGGCTCGACGCTCGAAGTGTCACTACGTCTCGTCCTCAACGCCGGTGCAGATCGCGTCATCGCCGCGGTCCCGGTCGGCCCACCGGCGACGATCAGTCACCTGGAGGAGATCGTCGATGCCGTGATCTGCCCAATGCAGCCGGCAACCTTCTTCGCAGTAGGCGCGTGGTACGAAAACTTCGAACAAGTATCAGACAAGACAGTGATCGATCTTCTCGGTGTCCGTAGTCCGTAATCCGCGGCCCGGCTCATAGCTCATGACCCAACGCGCAGGCTTCTCTGGCTGGCAGCTCTGCTCTACTGCTCTACTGCTCTACTGCTCTGCTCCGCTACTCCGGCACTGCGGAAGTGTTCACCCGCACCGCCCCCGCATCCGCCAACAGCGCTTCCACCGAATCTCTCAGTTCATTCGGACGGAACGGTTTGGTCATGAAGGCATCGGCCCCGCCGGCGGCAGCGCGATCGGCCATCTCCGGTTGAGCGTGGGCGGTGAGAACGAGGACGCGAATGTCACGCGTGTTCGGCCCTGACCGGAGTTGGGAGAGAACCTCCCACCCGTCGAGGCCGGGCAGTCCGATGTCGAGGATGATGACGTCGGGCACTGCGGCTCGCGCTGAGTCGAGGCCGACCAGACCGTCCTCTGCGAACCGCATCTCCGCATTGAGCGGACGCAGGCATACGTCGACCAGTCGGCGCACACTGGCCGAGTCCTCGATGACGAGTACGGAAGGCTGCATGGCATATTCATCGGCACATTGCCGGGACACTTGACCGGTCCCTCGACTCTGATTCTCGGGTGTTGTTGCCGTACCATCGTGTTGACATCGTTGTGAGGAGACACCGTGTTGCAGCCGTACAAAGCCCTGTCGTACTCTGACTTCTCTGAACCCGCTCCGGCCGCTGCGTATCGTGATGCTCTCGACAAGGTGCACAGCGAACTCGGCGTTCATGCACCTCTGGTCATCGGCGGCGAACGGATCACCACGAAGAGGGCGATACGGAGTGTCGACCCGTCCCAACCGGACCGTCTTGTCGGAACCGCATCGTCGGCGACGCAAGCACACGCTGTGGCCGCTCTCGATGCCGCATGGGACGCCTACCCGGGTTGGTCGAATCGGCCGGCTGCGGAGCGGGCGGAACTGATTCATCGAGTCGGCGATCTGATCGCCGAGCGGATCTACGAGTTCGCAGCGTGGCAGACATACGAGGCAGGGAAGAACTGGGTCGAAGCCGAAGCGGATGTAGCCGAGGCGATCGATTTCTGTCGCTACTACGCGCACCAGGCGCTTGAGATGGATAGACCGCTTCCGGTTCACGCCTATCCGGGAGAGACCAACGAGTCGTGGCTACAGCCCATTGGCGCAGGTGTTGTGATCCCGCCGTGGAACTTCCCGCTCGCGATCCTCGTCGGTATGACCGCCGGCCCTATCGCTGCAGGAAACACGGTCGTTCTCAAGCCCGCATCGACCACCCCGCTCGTTGGGTGGGGCTTCATGCAAGTCCTCGAGGAAGCCGGGGTACCGGACGGTGTGGTGAACTTCCTACCCGGGCCGGGTTCCGAGGTTGGGGACACCCTGGTCGACCATCCCACCACCCGGTTCATCAACTTCACCGGCTCCAAGGAAGTCGGGCTCAGGATCGGCGAGCGCTCCTCGAAGGTCCATGGGGGACAGAAATGGATGAAGCGTGCCTACATGGAGATGGGAGGCAAGGACGCACTCATCGTCGATGAGACCGCAGATCTCGACGCCGCAGCAGATGACGCGGTGCGGTCCGCATTCGGGTTCCAGGGCCAGAAGTGCTCGGCGTGTTCCCGGCTGATCGTTGTCGACGCCGTGCACGATGTCCTGGTGGACAAGGTTGTGGAGCGGGCGGCTGCCCTGATCATCGGGGCACCGACCGAGAACCGTCAGATTGGTCCGGTGGTGTCGGAGGCTCAGCACCGCGCGATTCTCGAGGAGATCGAACTCGGCAAGGGGGAAGGCACCCTCGGCCTCGGTGGAGGATCGGTCGAGCGGGACGGTGGCTACTACATCGAACCGACGATCTTTGTGAATGTCGACCGCGATGCACGCCTTGCTCAGCACGAGATCTTCGGTCCGGTGCTCTCCGTGATCCGGGCAACCGACTTCGACGAGGCGCTCGAAATCGCGAACGGCACTGAGTACGGGCTCACCGGCGGATTACATTCGGCCGACGAGTCCCGTATCGAGCGGGCGCGTCGTGAGTTCTACGTCGGCAATCTCTACATCAACAGGAAGATCACCGGTGCATTGGTGGGGATCCAGCCCTTCGGCGGCTTCAATATGTCGGGATCGAACGCCAAGGCGGGTGGTCCGGACTACCTGCGCCTCTTCATGGAGATGAAGACGATGGCCCGGCGGATCGACTCCGCCTAGGACGATCGCGGGTGCCGGCCTACGGCATGATGTCGTAGGAATGTCGTCCGACGACGTTCTCCAGTTGATCCTGGAGGATGATCGTGTTCCCTGCTGTCGACCAGATCACCGAGTCCGAGCACCAATGGAGAATGCCACCTGCGTTCGTTCCGCAGGCGGTGACGACCTGGAGAGCTCCGCCCGCCGAAACCGAGGTCCCGGCCGGGAATTCGAGGCGGCGCTCGCCCGTTTCGTCCCTGACCGTCCACCCGGCGATGTCGACACTGGTGTACGACTGGTTCACGATCTGGAACCACTCGGAGGTTAGGTCGAGTTCGTCTGCGTCGACCGGGGCGAGACTGACGTCGCCGATCCGGAGCTGCGGGCGGTCGGGGGAGACCCCGTCTTCTGGATGGCCGCACACGAACGTGCCCCACATCCCGTTCCCGGATGCGTAGGCCTGGTCTCCGCGCGCGAGGAAATCGGCCTCCATGAGGTGTCCACTGTGAAGCGGGACGGCAGCACCGGACGAGACGAGTGCCGCGTTCACGAGCACGGCCGGATCGCCCTCGATAAGCACGTAGCGAAGAGCGCGGCCTGCAGAGTCGGTGTCCGGGCCGTCGGAAGCAAGGACCACAGTCTGACCGATCGTGAGCGAGGCCAGGACCGTCCTGGATTCGTCTCCATAGCATTCGTCACCTTCGGGAGCATCGACGCCGATGAGACGGATATCGATCCTCTGCCCGTCCACGACGGCCTGAATCGTGTCACCATCGATGACGCCGTCGACGGTCCCGCGAACGACCTCTTCTGCAGGAGGCAGCGTCACTTCGGTCGATGAAGGCGACGATTCCCCGGTCAGAGTCGTTTCGGATGATTCGTCGGCTCCGATCGAGGAGCCGGACGTGCAGGAACCGACGATGATCGCGAACGACAGGATGGCGGTGGCGGTTCGGCGCATGGTGTCCGATACGGTACCGGCCGTCCACATTTGCTCACGGCTTTCGAGTGTCCGGCGCGGTTGAAGGTTGGCCGGGCACTCCTACTCTGCGGCTGGCGAGAGCGAGAGAGAGGAGTGGTCATGCAGATCATCCCGGCGGAGGAATTGGCAGGTCGGGTCGGCATGGAGACCGGCGTATCGGGCTGGTTCGAGATCGATCAGGACCGGATCAACGCGTTCGCCGACGCAACGATGGACCATCAGTTCATCCACGTCGACCCCGAAGCCGCGGCCCAGACACCCTTCGGTTCGACGATCGCCCACGGATTCCTGACGCTGTCGCTCACCACTCCCATGATGATGGAGACGATGGTTGCCCCCGACCGGATGGTGATGGCCGTCAACTACGGAACCGACAAGCTCCGCTTCATCGAGCCGGTCAAGGTGGGGAGTCGCATACGAGCGCGGACCCGACTCGTCGACGTCACGACGAAGGGACCCGGTCGCTGGTTGCTGAAGAACGAGGTAACGGTCGAGGTCGATGGTGTCGACCGACCGGCACTCATCGTCGAAGCCCTCACCCTGTTCATCACGGCATGAACACTGTTGTCCTCGTCCACGGCGCTGCGATGGACGGCACGGTCTGGCGGTACCAAGCGGATGCTCTCTCTCGAGCAGGGTTCTCTCCGATCGCGGTTGATCTCCCCGGGCACGGCGGCTCGGAGGGCGAACCGTCGGTGACGATCAGGGGTTACGCCGGTTGGCTCCTTGCGTATCTCTCCGTGTTGGACGAACCGGTCCATCTCGTCGGGCACTCCATGGGGGCACTGGTCGTTCTGGAGGCCACCGCGGCGCGTCCGGATCGAGTGAGATCGGTCACGCTCGTCGGCGTTGCCGACCGGATGCCCGTCAATCCCGATCTCCTGACCGCCTCCGCCGCCAACGATCCGACGATGTCCGCCACGATGGGGTCGTGGATGCACGCTCGGCAGCCCGTCGGCAGACCCGAATGGCAGGTCCGTGACACCGTCGCGGTCATTGAGCGGTCCCGGCCGGGGATCGCATTCGCCGACCACACGGCGTGCAACGACTACCGGGGTGCGGCCGCCATCGCCGCGAATGTGTCCGTGCCGATGTTGCTGGTCCTCGGCGACCAAGACGTGATGACGCGGCCATCCGCCGCCGAACCGATCGCGAATGCAGCACCGAATGCAACGACGGTGATCGTCGAAGGTGCGGGCCACCTGCTGTTCGTCGAACGCCCGGATGTGGTGAATGAGGCACTGGTGGAGTTTTTGATCGGAGTAGATCAGTAGATCAGTACTGCTCTAGGACATCCGGGTATGCGAAGGCGGCGAAGCCGCCGCCGGTGTGCCAGAACACGACATGGTTGGCTGTGGTGAGTCGGCCCTGTTCGATCTCTCGCTTCAAACCGTAGACGACCTTTCCCGTGTATGCCGGGTCGAAGAGCATGCCGGTAAGGCGCGTGGCTTCGACCTGCACAGCAAGCTCCTCAGGTGTCGAGAGACCGTATCCGCGCCCGATGTAGTCGTCGGTGATCCGCCACCGGGCCTCGCCGACCGACTCTCCGAACCTATCTGCGGCTGCAGATAGGAGCACCCTCACTCGCTGTTCGACCTCGTCCGCAGGGTCGCCGACCGACGATCCGACGATCTCGACGTCGATACCGAGTTCTTGCGCCCCACGTACCATTCCCGCCGTGGTCCCGGCGCTCGAAGCGGCGTGCCAGATGATCGGCCGTACGATCCCTTGATCCTCGAGTTGCGGGGCAATCTCGTGCATCGCAGCGACGAAGCCGAGGACGCCGAGAGCGTCCGAGGCGCCTTCAGGGATGACCCACGCACTGCCCCGAGCCGCGGCGGCCTCCTCCATGATCCGGTCGCGGTCGTCGTAGTCGGCGGGTGTGATGAAGCGACACTTCGCCCCCGCAAGTCGTTGAAGGAGATGGTTCCCCGTTGCCGCTTCGGGTGGTTGCCCGTCGGGGCTTCGGAGGTAGAGGGTCGTGCGCAGGCCGACACGAGCGGCAGCGAGCGCCGTGGCCCGGCAGTGGTTCGACTGGACCGCTCCACATGTGATGACGGCGTCGGCACCGGCATCGAGCGCTGCGGCGAGATGAAATTCGAGCTTGCGAACCTTGTTCCCCGAGAGACCGAAGCCGGTGAGGTCATCCCTCTTGACCCAGATCGTCGGGCCACCCCACGCAGCGCTGAGGCGATCCGCCGGCTCGAGCGGCGTCGGGAGATGGGCGAGGCCGATTCGTGACTGGTTCATGCCTCTGACGCTATCACTTGTACCTCTAGCGGTGCCGGGTAGTCCGCCGAGTCGGAATCGGTGACGCGGAGCACCGATCCGTGCAGCGTCATCGGCTCGGGCGATCGCCTGATCGCCGGCGCGGAGTGTGCGACACTGCGGCCATGCCTGAAGTCATCATCAACGACCACGAAGTCTTCTACCGCGAGCAGGGGAGCGGTTCTGTTGCGCTCTTTGTCCACGGATTCCCGTTCGACTCGACGATGTGGATCGAGCAACTCGGTGCCCTGTCCGACGTGCGACGCTGCATTGCACCCGATCTGCGCGGTTTCGGTCGCTCTGCGCCGTCGATTCGCCCCGTGCTCACGATGGAAGATCACGCGTTCGACCTCATGGCCCTCACCGATGCTCTCGGCGTGGAACAGGTCGATCTGATTGGACTCTCGATGGGCGGCTACATCGCCCTCGCATTCGCAGAGCGCTATCCGGAACGGCTTCGCACGCTGGCGCTCGTCGACACGAAGTCCACAGAGGACTCCATCGACGCGAAGGCCGGACGCGGAGCCGCCGCAGAGCGGGTCGCCACCGAGGGGCGCACCGGGGTCGCGGCCGACATGGTCAGCGTTCTCGTCGCGGCGTCGGCGTCGAACTGGACCCGCGCCCGCTTGCGCACCATGATCGAATCGACGCCTGCCGAGTCCATCGTCGCCGCGCTCATCGGTATGAGACAACGCCCCGATCGGACCGCGGTGCTGTCGGGTCTCTCGGTCCCCGTCGCTGTGATCGTCGGGGAGCACGACATGCTGGCATCGCTCGCCGACGCTAACCACATGGCGGTCGCTGCAGGCGCTGCTCTCACGGTTGTGCCCGATGCCGGTCACATGGCGCCGATCGAGGTCCCGGTGACCGTTGCGCAAGCGCTGAGGGCCCTCTGGTCCTCTGGTCGGGTCCGCTAGCCTCCGCCCGGTCGAGAGGGAGGACCAAGGATGACCGACGCGATCGCCGAGTACGGAGCCGTCGACGACCGGGAATACCGGAGACGAATCCGGGCATGGGCGATGTACGACTGGGCGAACTCCGCGTTCGCCACCACCATCCTCGCTGCCGTCCTGCCGGTGTACTACAGCCAGGTCGCCGGTCGCACCCTTGGGTCCGCCGCCCAGGCAACCGCCTACTGGACGGCGACGCTCTCGATCTCGCTGATCGTCGTCGCGATCCTCTCGCCGATCCTCGGCACCATCTCGGACCTCAAGCGGGGCAAGAAGAAGTTCCTCGCTGCTTCCATCCTCGTGGGTGCGGTCGGGGTGTCACTCCTTGTCTTCGTTGGCACCGGCGACTGGCTCATCGCGTCAGCATCGTTCGTCATCGCCAGGATCGGGTTCGCTACCGGCAACGTGTTCTACGAGTCGCTCCTTCCTCACGTGGCTCGCGACGCGGATCTCGATCGCGTTTCGACCATGGGGTACGCCGTCGGCTACCTCGGAGGAGGGCTGCTCCTCGCCATCAACATCGTGATGATCTTCACCCTCGGTGATTCCCTGGGGACGCGGCTGTCGTTCCTTTCCGTGGCGATCTGGTGGATCGTCTTCTCGATTCCGGTGCTGCGCAGGGTCCCCGAACCACCCGCGGCCGTTGCGACCGGATCCGGAGGGCTGTTCTCCGTTACGTTCAAACGCCTCGGGGAGACATTCAGCCACCTCCGCAGCTACCGCGAACTTCTGAAGTTCCTCATCTCGTACCTGATCTACAACGACGGAATCGGAACGATCATCGGTGTCGCCGTCATCTACGGCGCCGAACTCGGCTTTGGCTCGATCGAGTTGATCGCGGCGATTCTGCTCGTGCAGTTTGTCGGGATCCCGTTCTCGATCGTGTTCGGGAAGATCCCGTCCAAGGATGAATCGAAGCGAGCGTTCTTCCTCGCATTCGTCGTTTGGAATCTCATCATGCTTCCGCTCGCCGGCATCGGGAGTCAATTCGTCCTCAGCGACGACGTCACGGGAACCAGGCCGCCGGCATATGAGGACACTGCCGGCGCCGTCGGTGAGGGTGACTACGCCGTCGACTCATCAGCCGTGGCGCTCGAAGGTGTATGGGAGACGGACGGTGAGTACGCAGGCACCCACGATGCCGGCGCGATCTATTCGCTGGCGTACAACGGCACCAAGGTGCGGATGCACTACAGCGAGGGACCGGACCGAAGCGAATGGGCGGTGCTCATCGACGGTTCGGCAGTGATCGAAGATGACGAACCGGTCGTCATCGACGGCTACAACCTGGCGGTCCACGAAGGTGTGGACATCGATATCGCGGCGACGGAAGCCGGCGAGCATCTCCTCGAGATCGTCAATACCGGCGAAGCGGACGAAGCCTCATCCGGCACGGCCATGGTCATCGGTGAGGCCACGGTGATGGAGCCACCGAGGACAAGTGATCTTCTCGCGATCCTGGGCTTGCTGTTCGTGGTTGAAGTGGTTGGACTCGCCGTAGCAATCGTGCTCGGAGGTCCGCTCTTCTCAGGACTTGCCGACACGATGACCACGAAGCGCACGATCATCCTCGCCCTGATCGTCTACTCGGCGATCGCCGTCTGGGGGTTCTTCCTTGACAGCGTCGTCGAGTTCTGGTTCCTGGCGTTCATGGTCGCCGTTGTCCAGGGCGGCTCTCAGGCCCTCAGTCGGAGCCTCTATGCCTCGATGGCGCCGAAGGCACTGTCCGGCGAATTCTTCGGGTTCTTCTCAGTCATGTCGAAGTTCTCGGCGATCCTTGGACCGCTGCTCTTCGTCGGCGCTGTCACCCTGTTCGGATCATCGAGGCCAGCAGTCCTCGGGTTGATCGTGTTCTTCGTAGTCGGGATCTACCTCCTGACCCGTGTCGACGAGACCGAAGGCCGCCGGGTGGCGCGCGAAGCCGATGACGCGGCAGCGGCCGCGGGCATCATCGAGGTCGGCTGACATGAGACATCCGACCGTCGTGATCGCGATCGTCGTGTTGGCCGCTGCTTCGTGTGCCGGCGAATCGTCACCGGTGTCCGTCCCGGCTTCTTCTCCCACGGTGGCTCCGTCATCAACGTCCACAGCCGCCGTCGGTGAAGCGACGACGACCACGCTCGCCCCGGAGCAGACACGAACAACGACGCTACCGCTCGAGGATACGATTCTGCGTCTTGAGGCGGTGACCGATGGTTTCGAACAACCGGTCTTCTACACCACGGTGGGCGATCGCGGCTATGTCGTGGACCAGTTGGGGGTGATTTGGACGATTGTTTCCGGCGAGGACCCGTCGATGTTCTTGGACATCCGTGATCGGGTGAGGTTCAGCGGCGAGCAAGGCCTCCTCGGCCTCGCGTTCCACCCCGAGTATCCGGACCGGCTCTACGTGGACTACACCGCGAGCGACGGCAGAACGGTCGTTTCGGAGTTCACTGTCGGCGCGGACTCCCGGACCGCTGATCCGGGTACCGAGCGTGTGTTGCTTGAGATCGAACAGCCGGCTGCGAACCACAACGGCGGCATGATCGCCTTCGGGCCCGGGGGATACCTGTGGATCGGCATGGGTGACGGCGGCGCCTCAAACGACAAGTTCGGAAACGGACAACGTGAAGACACGCTACTCGGAGCGATGCTCCGGATCGTGGTCGGACCCGATGTCATTCCATACGGGGTCGCCGAGGACTACGGCTTCGCAGCTGCGGAGGTGTGGGCGGTCGGCCTCCGCAATCCGTGGAGGTTCTCGTTCGATGGTGAGGATCTGTGGATAGCCGACGTCGGCCAAGGCGATGTCGAAGAGATCAATCGAGTGTCGGCGGAGGACACGACGGTCAACTACGGCTGGCCCATCTATGAAGGCAGCGACTGTTTCGCCGGGCCGTGCGCCGGAGTGGACTCGTCGGGTCGTCCACTTACCGGACCTGTGCACGAGTATCGACACGACGAAGGTTGTTCGATCACTGGCGGCTACGTGTACCGGGGTGATGCGATCCCACAGCTCGATGGTCACTACTTCTTTTCGGACTGGTGCACCGGGTTCATCCGCTCGATCGCACCCGACGGATCGGCGCACGACTGGACGGACGGTACGGGAACCGTTCCCGCCGTATCCTCATTCGGACGAGATGACAACGGTGAGATCTACGTCGTCTCCGGTACCGGCACCGTCTACCGAATCGCGGAGGATCGCGAATGATCGTCGTCGTCGGATCGGTGAACCGGGACCTGATTGCTCGGGTCGAGCACCACCCGGTTCCGGGAGAGACGGTTCTCGGATCCGGCCATGAGATGATGCCGGGTGGCAAGGGGGCGAATCAAGCGGTCGCGGCGGCACGTCTCGGAAGGGACGTCGTCTTCGTTGGGCGGATCGGCGCCGACGAAAACGGTCGCGATCTCATTGCAGAGTTCGAACGGGAAGGTGTCGAGGTGAGCCACCTCACGGTGGATCCCGAAGCTCCGAGTGGGCTCGCCATCATCACCGTCGACGACGCCGGGGAGAATACGATCGTGGTGAGCTCGGGGGCGAACGGCCGCGTCTCTTCCTCCGATGTTGGGGGAGCGTCCGCCGTTCTCATGGCGGCGACGGTGACACTGCTCCAACTCGAGATCCCGATGGAAGCGGTGCTCTCCGCTGCCGCCGCGTCAGAGGGAATCGTCATGCTCAATGCGGCGCCGGCCGCTCACCTTTCCGCCGCCCTCTTCAAATCAGTAGACGTTCTTGTCGTCAATCGCGGTGAACTCGCAACACTCACCGGGTCGGGAGATCCCGTCTCCGCGAGGAGCCTCCCAGTCCCGGTGACCGTCGTGACACTGGGTGCCGACGGCGCTCGCATCATCAGGACCGATACCGACACGTCCATCGCGGCGATGGACGTGTCCCCGGTTGACACGACGGGTGCAGGTGACACCTTCTGTGGGGCACTTGCCGCCGGTCTCGATGCCGGGCTCAGCCTTGAGCCCTCCGTGCAGCGGGCCGTCGTAGCCGGATCGCTGGCGGTGACGGCCATCGGTGCGCGAACCGGGATGCCGACGCTCCCCGAACTCGAAGGTGCTTTGCGAGCCCAGGGTTCGCAGGACACCTTGTAGCCTCGTTCCGCAATGGCGCGACCGATCATCATCGACACGGACCCCGGGCAGGACGACGCCGTCGCGATTCTGTTGGCTCTCGCGTCGCCCGAACTCGACGTGCTCGGCATCACGACCGTTGCAGGGAACGTTCCACAGCCGCTCGTCACGACGAACGCCCTGAAGCTCCGCGAACTTGTCGGGCGAACCGATGTCCCGGTCTTCATCGGCGCCCACCGGCCGTTGGAGCGTGAACTCTTCACCGCCGAGTACGTCCATGGACCGACCGGTATCGACGGTACCGACCTGCCGGATCCGGTGACGACCGCAGAATCGAAACATGCCGTTGATTTCATCATCGACTCCTGCCTCGCCGCAGGAATTGGAGGAATCACGCTCTGTCCTGTCGGACCCTTGACCAATATCGCATCCGCGATCGCCAGGGAGCCGATGATCCTCCCGAAGATTCGGGAGATCGCACTGATGGGTGGCGGCTTCTTCGAAGGAGGGAACACGACTCCGGTCGCCGAGTTCAACATCTACGTCGATCCCGACGCTGCGGCGATTGTGTTCAATAGTGGTGTTCCGATCACCGTGTTCCCTCTCGACGTCACACACAAGGCATTGGTGCTGCCGGAGGACCTCGACCGGATGAGGGCCATCGACACGCCGGTCGGCGACGCCGTGGTTGGCATGCTCGGCTACTACGAACGCCATGACGTCGAGAAGTACGGCATCGCAGGCGCGCCGCTCCATGACCCGTGCGTGATCGCCTACCTGATCGAACCGGAACTCTTCTCCGGAAAGGCGTGCCGGGTCGATGTGGAGACCGAGTCGGAACTCACCGTCGGGCAGACGGTTGTCGATTGGTGGGGCGTGACCGGCGCCGAACCAAATGCCATGGTCATGTCCGACGTCGACCGCCAGGGGTTCATCGATCTCGTTGTGGAACGGATCGCAAGACTCTGACGCTTCGTCCGGAGTCTGGTCAGGCGTCTTCGTGCCGCTTGCTCCTCCATGCCCAGAGCGCGAGGAGAAGCGCCATCCCAACGAGCACTGCTGCGACGATCATCGTGTCGGCGAGTGCCGCGGCCTGTGCTGCCGCTGGCGCGTTGGCAACCTCCCCGCCACCTGCATAGACGGTGGTTCGAGCCGCCCACAATGCGCCGAGCACGGCGATGCCGGTGAGGCTCGCCGTGGTGCGGTTGATGGTCAACATGCCCGACGTGACGCCGAGCTGATCGTGGGGGACCGAACCCAGGATTGCCGAGTTGTTCGGGGATTGGAAGATTCCGAATCCGAGACCGATGATGAGTCCAACGATGACGACGACGAGTGCTGTTGTGGCACCTTCGAACCAGAACCCTGCGATCGCATACGCGATGGTCATCAGGGCGAGTCCGACAACCGTGACCGGTCTCGAGCCGATCCGGTCCGACAGCGTGCCGGACATCGGAGCGACGATTCCCATCGTTATGGGGATCGCTCCGAGAACGAAACCTATCCCGCGTGGCGATAGTCCGATCACGTCGGTCAGGTAGAACGGAACGAGGAGGATCATCCCTGAGAGTGCGAAGAACCCGATGAATCCGGTGATCAGGTTCACCGTGAGATCACGACTCTTGAAGAGAGCCAGGTTGAGCATCGGCTGAGCGACCCGCCGTTCCACAGCGACGAAGGCCGCGAGCGCGGCGACCGAGACCGTGAACATCCCGAGGATCCGCGGCTCCGAGAAGCCGATGTTCTGACCCATCGTGAGAGCGAGAAGGAAGGTGAGAAGCCCGACGAAGAATGTGCCTGCGCCAAGGAAGTCGAAACGCTGTCCGCCCTTTGGCTTGGTGTTCGGGACGAACTTGATCGCTGTGATGGTGCCGATGATGCCGATCGGTAGGTTGACGAAGAAGATCCAGCGCCAGTCGGTCGCCTCGAGGATTATGCCTCCGATGATCGGTCCTGCCATGATCCCGAGCGACACCGTGGTGCCGTTGATTCCGAGTGCCTTGCCGCGTTCCGACGGGGGGAAGGCTTCAGTGGTGATAGCGAAACCGAGGGCGAAGATCATCGACGCGCCTACTGCCTGGACGACTCGGGCTGCGATGAGGAACTCGATCGTCGGTGAGAGCCCCGCGAGCACCGAGCCGATCGTGAACACGCTGAAACCCGCGGTGAAGATCGGTTTCTTGCCGATCATGTCCCCAAGCCGTCCGAACATGAGTGTCAGGCTCGTCTGGGTCAGGAGGTAGGCGAGCACCACCCACTGTGCCACGCTGAACGTCGTTTCGAACTCGTCGACGAGCGTCGGGAGCGCCACATTGACGATGCTCCCATCGACGGTCCCGAGGAAGATCGCCATCGCGATCGCGATGAGGACGAACCACTTCCGCGAGTAGTCGACGCCTTCTGGAGGTGTTTCGGGGTGGCCGGACATGGCCAAGCGAGGCTAGGCAAGGCAGTAGCGCTGCGAACCTTCTTCGCGTTTCGAAGACGCACCGCGAACCGCTCCGGGGACGTCGTATTCCGCGGGCTCACAGCACCGCCCACGGGGACCCATACCCTGGGTACGGGTGTGTTGGTGGGCGAGGTGCGGGCGTTTCGATGTGCGCGGTCGGTGGCACGTCGTGTACCCTTGATCGGGATACGGGGTGGCATCGGAGAAAGGGGCGTCCCGATGAGGTACCGACGAGGTCTAGCATTCACGGCGGTGCTCGCACTCGCACTCGCAGCGTGTTCTTCGGGCGGCGGCGACACGACCACTTCGACGTCCACGACGTTCCCGACGGCGACCACACCGGCGACCACGACCGTGCCGTCCACGACCACCCCCACCTCCACCTCAACGACCACGACGACGTCTCCGTACGGTGGGGCGACGCTTCTGACCACGATCATCCAGCAGGAATTGCAGATCCTTGGATACTTCGAAGGCCAGCCCGACGGGATCCTCGGACCCTTGACCGAAGAAGCGCTCAGAGCCTTCCAGACCGATGCAGGAATCACCGTCGACGGCGAGTACGGTCCGGAGACGTACGTGGCCCTCGCCGATGCCCTCGAGGCCGACACCGACTTCGTCATCACGGTCCAGGAGGACCTCATGGAGTTGAAGCTCTATTCGGGTCCCGCCGACGGTGACTACGGAGCGGGAACGACGAAGGCCGTGGAGTCCCTCCAGGAGAAGTGCGGCATCACGATCGACGGCCGCTTCACCCCGCAGACACACCTCTGTCTCGAAGAGGAGATGGGTCGCATCTGATCGGGATCCCGGTGTGACTGTGATGCCGCTCGACGATCTCACCGTCGTCGAACTCGCAGGCTTGGGGCCGGTCCCGTTCGCCGGGATGGTTCTTGCCGGTCTCGGCGCTGACGTGATTCGCGTCGACCGCCCCGGCGGCCCTCCGATTCCCGACCCGATGGTGGGCGCCGTCGGCCGTGGGAAGCGTTCGATCGCTCTCGATCTCAAGAAGTCGGAGGCCGTCGATATCGTGCTCGGGCTCGTCGCCGATGCAGATGTTCTACTCGAGGGATACCGTCCGGGCGTGGTCGAACGGCTCGGGATTGGCCCCGATGTCTGTTGGGAAATCAACCCCAATCTTGTCTACGGCCGCATGACCGGCTGGGGGTCGAACGGCCCCTACGCATCCATGGCGGGCCACGACATCAACTACATCGGGCTCAGCGGCGCTCTCCACGCGATCGGCGACACCAAACGGCCGGCGCCGCCGCTGAATCTTGTTGGGGACAACGGGGGAGGTGCCATGTCTCTCGTCGCAGGCGTCCTCGCTGCGATCTACGACCGCGACCGTTCTGGTGGTGTTGTCGTGCACGCCTCCATGGTCGAAGGTGCGGCGACGCTCATGGCCCCGTTCTATGAGATGGTTGCGAACGGACTCTGGGAGGATCGACGCGCCGCGAATCTCCTCGACGGGAGCGCTCCCTTCTACACGACCTACCAGACCTCTGACGAGAAGTGGATGGCCGTCGGTCCCCTCGAACCGGTGTTCTACGCTGAGTTGCTGAACGGACTCGGCCTCGACCCGGCTGAGCTGCCCGGCCAGTACGACCGGGAGGGATGGCACGAGCTTCGGCGCCGCTTCAGGGGCGCATTCGCCCAACGAACACGGGCCGAATGGGAGGAAGTGTTCGACGGTACGGATGCCTGCGTGACACCCGTGTTGTCGCTCACCGAGGCCCCGGAGCACCCACACAACGTGGCTCGCAGCGTCTTCGGCGAGTTTGCAGGCCATCGGCTGCCGAATCCGACTCCGCGTATCGGTGCCGACTACCCGTTCACTCCCACCGATGCGCCAGCGCTCGGGGACGATACCAACGAGATTCTCGTTCGGCTCGGATACGACAGTGCCCGCATCCAGGAGTTGCGCGGCCTCGGGGTGGTGTCGTGACCAGTCGGTATCCGGACCGAGACGATCAGCGGGAGGATCGAGTTCGGACGGTGAGGGACCGGATCGAACGGGGAGAGTATCGAGTGCCGGCGGACTCGGTCGCAGACGCGGTTATCGCCTGGTATCGCAGGATGGATCCGGGACGCCGTCCTACTCGGCGGTGAGTTCGTCGATCTCGTCGGCGACGGTGTGGTGACCGATCTTGCGGCCGAGTGCGTCGATTCCGAGGACCAGGAGGAACGCGAACGTGGCGACGCCCAGGGCGCCGAGACGGTCCTCACCCGGTGCGTGGATGGCCGTGCTGTCGACACCGAGTGGCCAAGGCCAGAGCACCCGGAGTGAACCGAGCATCAAGCCGATCAGCGCCGCCATCACCGAGTTGTAGTGGTCGCGCAGCGCCCGGTGGAGGACCTGGGAGAAGAGCGCCAGTCCAATCACCGCGCCGACGGTGAACACGATCAGCGAGAAGAAGTCTCGGGAGGTGACGGCCGAGAGCAGGGGCCCGTACATGCCGAGCATCACCAGGATGAATGATCCGCTGATCCCCGGGAGGATCATGGCGCAGATCGCGACTGCCCCGGAGCCGAAGAACGCCAACAGAGCCGGATCGACGACCTGCGCGGCGGTGTCGCTCGACGTGCTCTCCCGCAACCCCAGCAGCACGAACACCACCAGTGCAACGCCGGCGATGATCACCACCCGGCGAACATCGCGAACGGTGAGGAGCTTCCAGGCAACCACGGCCGAGCCAACCACGAGTCCGAGGAACAGCGCGGCCATCAGAACGGCGTGCTCACGGAGTAGGCGCTCGAGCAGGTGGGCCAAAGTGATGATCGCAAGCCCGATCCCGGCAACGAGGGGCAGGATGAAGGACCAGTCAACCTTCCGGAGCCACTCGACTCCGCCGGAGAAGTCGAGGCGGAGGAACGAACCCAGCGCGGAGCTTCCGGCGCGCACCGAGGCGACGAGTCGTTCGTAGATGCCGAGGACGAGAGCGATCGTTCCTCCGGACACGCCGGGGACGATGTCGGCGGCACCCATCAGAAAACCACGGAAGAGCGACCAAGGAATCTCGCGAATCACGGCGGCGAGTGTAGAGGCGGGGTCACGCCACCGGTGTACCGTGCGTTCCGAGCGAACCCGGGAGGTCCGATGCGTATCGTCTTGCAGCGAGTACGTCGATCCGCGGTCGAAGTCGACGGGGTGACGACCGGGCTGATCGGGACCGGTCTCCTCGCTCTCGTTGGGGTCGCAACGGGGGACACCGCTACCGATGCGCGCATCGCGGCTGCGAAGACGGTCGCCATGCGCATATTCCCTGACGAGGAAGCCAAGATGAACCGAAGCGTTGCCGATATCGGAGGAGAGGTTCTTGTGGTGTCCCAGTTCACACTTCTGGCCGACGTCCGCAAGGGCCGTCGCCCCGCTTTCACTGCCGCGGCACGACCCGAGGAAGCGATCCCGGTGCTCGAAACATACACCAAGGCGATCGAAGCCGAAGGCGTGCGGGTTGCACACGGGCGTTTCGGCGCCCACATGGACGTGGAACTCCTCAACGACGGCCCGGTGACCATTGTGTTCGACGTACGGGACGGGACGATCAGATGAAGATCAAGGGATACACGCCCGATGGCGTCGCTCTGACGCGGGACGAGCACGGGATTGTCCACATCCAGGCCGACGATCTCGCAGGCGCCTACTGGGGGATGGGGTATGCCCATGCACGAGATCGGGCGATGCAAATGGGTTTGATGCGGCTCCTCGGACAGGGTCGGGTCGCAGAGTGCCTTGACGGCAGCGACGAGTCGGTTGAGGTCGATCGGTTCTTCCGGCGAATGAACTGGTTCGGGAACACGGCAGCTCAGGTCGATGCTCTCACGCCTCAGACCCGCGTGCTCGTCGACGCATACTGCGCCGGCGTCAATGTCCGCTTCTCCGAGTCGCGGCCGTGGGAGTTCCGAGTTCTCGGCTACCGGCCCGAGCCGTGGACCGTCGAGGACGTGCTGCTCATGGCTCGTATGACCGGCTATCTGACCCTTGCAACGTCGCAGGCTGAGATCGAGCGCCTGTTCGTCGAGATGGTGCAGGCAGGCGTCGACGACGGGCGACTCGATGTCCTCTTCCCTGGATGCGTGGGGACCCTCGATCGTGACCTGCTCCAGAAGGTGAAACTCGGGGAGCGTGTCGTACCCGACTCGGTCAAGTGGGCCGTCGGGGGACCGCGGATGATGGCCTCGAACAACTGGGCCGTGTCGGCTCAACGCTCGGCGACGGGCCATGCTCTGCTCGCCAACGATCCGCACCTGGAGATCAATCGTCTCCCGGCTGTGTGGGTCGAGCAAGTAATCGAGTTTCCGGACGACACCGTGTTCACCGCGAACATGCCGGGTCTCGCCGGTCCGCTGGTCGGGCGGAAGGACGATCTCGCCTGGGGCGCAACCTACGCGTACATGGATGCCGTCGACTCATGGGTCGAGGAGTGCCGCGACGGCGAGTTTCGGCGAGAAGACCGTTTCGAATCGTTCACCGAACGGTGCGAGCAGATCCTGGTGAAGAAGAGCGATCCGGTGGATGTGGTGTTCTACGAGAACCTGCACGGCGTGCTCGACGGCGATCCCTTCGAAGCGGGCTTCTGCCTCGCGACGAGGTGGGCGCCGGCCGACTCGGGTGCTGCGACGCTCAACGCGGTCACCGACATCTGGGGCGCCCGGACGGTCGAAGATGCGCAACGCGCTTTCGGCCGAGTCGAGACCGCGTGGAATTGGGTGTTCGCCGACAGCTCTGGGCGGATCGGGTATCAGATGTCCGGCCAACTCCCCATCCGCGACGAAGACGCCACGGGTTTCGTTCCGATGCCGGGGTGGGACCCGAAGTGGGACTGGCGCGGATTCGTTGCGCCCGAGGAGCTGCCCGGCGTGCTTGATCCGCCCGAGGGTTTCATCGTGACCGCGAACAACGACTTGAACCACCTGGGAGTGGCGAATCCGATCAACATGCCGATGGGTGACTATCGGGCTCGCAGGATTACGAGTCTCCTCTCGGAAGAAGCGGCCGATCTCGACACGTTCCGGCGCATACACCAGGACACCTACTCGCTTCAAGCCGAGGAGATGATGGCGGTCCTGGCGCCACTACTTCCCAGCACGCGAAACGGCCACCGTCTCGGCGCGTGGGATTTCCGTTACGAGCCTGACTCGCAGGGAGCGGTGCTCTTCGAAGCCTTCTACCGCGGACTTCTGGTAGAGATGTTCGCACCGGACGGCATGGGTCAGCCGGTGGTGGACCACCTCGTCGACGCCACCGGGGTGTTCATCGATTTCTACCGCAACTTCGATCGCATCCTTCTCTCACCTGAATCGCCGTGGCTCGGCGAGCGCGATCTGGGTTCGGTCTATCGCTTCGCGTTCGATCGTGTGGACCCGGCCGAGGATCGCCGATGGGGTGACGTGAACCGGGTGACGCTCACTCACATTCTGCTCGGCGACAAGCTGCCGGGGTGGGCCGGCTTCGACGTCGGCCCGATCGAGATCAAGGGTGGCAGGGCCACGCCGCATCAGGGCCAGATCTACGAGAGTGCCGGTCGCACCACCAGCTTTGCCCCGTCGCTGCGCCTGATGGTCGACATGGGTCAACCCGGATTGCGAACGGCGCTCGCAGGAGGGCCGTCGGACCGGCGATTCTCGAAGTGGTACACCTCCGACCTCGAGCGGTGGCAGCGCGGCGAGTACAAGGATCTGCGCCGTCTCGACGAGTCCTCACCAGGCTGACGCCCGTAGCGATGCCGGCGCCACTCCACACGGCGCCGTTCAGCGTCTCAGGAATTCTCGTCCCGCTTCACAGAACGAGGAGAAGTCGCATCGGCGGCACGCGTCGGACGGGGTTGGCGCGAACTCGTCACGCTCGAACTGGCGGGACAGGCCCTCGATGCGCTGCCTGGCGGTCGCCAGCCATTCGTCATCGACGTCGACCGACCGCTCCGCGTATCCACCGCCTCCGAAAAATGCGAACGTGACCGAGAGGGCGCCCGGTACCGGTTCGGCGACGGTGCCGTCGGCTGCTGCGATCGCGTACGTCTGGAGTTGCACGTCGAGGGCGGGGTCGTCGGACGGACGGCCCGACTTGTAGTCGACGATCTCCCAGCGTTCCGGTTCCGGTTCGTACACGGCATCGATGCGGCCCCGGACTCTGACCGCGCCGAAACTCAGATCGATCGGGACTTCAGCGAAACGGGCCTTTTGATCCGCGAACCGGGAGGCCAAAAAGACCTCATAGGGATCAGCACTCGAGGCTGCCGGTTCACCGTCCCCTTCGCCGGCCAGGTCGTAGGTGACCTCCTCGGGATCATCGAACGGAACCTTCCCCAGATTGTGAAGTTCGACGCTGCGGTGGAACTGGACGCCGCGGCGGAGCGCAGGTGATGGTCGCCGCGGGAGCCGATCGACGAACGCCCATCGGAACTGCAGAGGGCATCGTGCGAGGGTGACAAGGCCTGTGACCGACGTGGTTTTCGCAACGGGCCGGTCTGCGACCGCCGGCTGAGGGAGTGCTTCGAGGTCGAGTCGCAGCTGGGACGCCCTGACCGTGGCGACCGGTGCGT
>CAXMQO010000072.1:0-26314 GCA_964195515.1 uncultured Saprospiraceae bacterium
TGCGGCGATGCATCAATCGCCTCGTGTCGACGTCTCCACACCGGCAACAGCCGGCAGACCCTTCGGAACGCACGATCCCGGTTCGGTCGATGCCGTGCCCTCGAAGTAGTCGGCCGGGGCCTTCAGCCGGCGGGCCGCCCACACGATGGGCGCGGCCACGAGTGTGATGGCCCCTCCGACTACGTAGGCAGCCGAGTACCCCTGGCGTTCCGCATAGACGCCGAGGCCGGCCTGGCCGGCGACGGAGCCGACGCCGGAGATGAGCGAGTCGAACGACACCACGGTTGCCCGTTCCGCCGACGGCACCATGCCGTGAACGAACGCCTGCCGAACCGGCATCTGGACACCGATCGCCACCGACGCAACGAGGAGGAAACCAAGGGCGACCGGGAAGTTGCCTGCCCAGCCGACTCCGATGGACGCCGCAGCGAACAC
The DNA here is from genome assembly GCA_964195515.1 of uncultured Saprospiraceae bacterium. GTDB lineage: Bacteria > Actinomycetota > Acidimicrobiia > Spongiisociales > UBA5794 > JAHEEL01. The sequence continues at coordinate 436 of CAXMQO010000072.1, forward strand.
GAACGCGGTCCACAACAGGATCGTCGTCCTCCGACCGCAGTACCGGGTGAAGAACTGGACGAGGCTGTTGCCGATGATCATGGCGACCGACAGCAGCGCTGCGACCACGCCGGCCACCCACACGGCATCCCGTTCCAGCAACTCCAAGAAGTAGGGCTGCCAGGCGTACCAGGCCCAGATGAAGAACCCGCTCTGGACGGCACCGGCGATCATGATCAGTCGCAGCGGGCGAGAGCGCCACCCGTGACGGATTCCGGCTTTCGCCACGGCCGTGGCCTCCGCCGGCAGGGTCCGCAGTGTGACGGGCCGCGGCTGGAACCCGACGTCATGCATCCCGAAGAAGGCGAGGACGAGCAGCGCGACGAGCAGGGTCGAGCGCAAGAGGAACGGGAGCGCGAGGTCGATCTGGCCGAGGAAGCCGCCGCCGATCGTTCCGACGAGCATCGCCACACCGCCGACGATCTGACCGGTGGAGAAGATACCATCCATGTCTCCGTCGAACCCCAGGGCCCGAACACCGTCGACGAGCCATGCCTCCATTGCTCCGGAGTAGAACGTGTATCCGAGGCCCATGAACACGGAGACCACCGAGAAGGCGATGAGGCCCCCGCCGGTCTGTGCAAGGCTGACGTACGCGAGGGTCGACGCTGCGAGGACGATCAGCGAAAGCAGGAACGAGGCTCGGCGTCCGATCGTATCGGCGACGACTCCGGTCGGGATCTCAAACAGGACGGTCCCGACGGAGAACGCGGCGTTGGCGATGAACACTTCGGCAATCGACAGCCCGGCGTCGAGAAGGAACAGCGTGTTGATGCCCCAAATGATCGAAGCGGCGAGCGTGTAGATGCCGGCATACGTGTAGTACCGGCGAACGAGAGCGGCCGCGGCCGGCGGCATAGTGGGGGTCGTCGCCATTGGTCCAGCCTACGCGAGACCTGGCTCCGATGAGGTGTTTTCCTTCGGTGCCGAGATGGGCGATCGGATCGAACTGGTCCCCGTGTCGACAGATGAATGAGTCGGTGTCCGAGGCTGCCACTCTGCACCTCAGCGAGTGAGACTGAGGCGTCTCCTGCCCTCGCTACTCTCACCAATCGCGGTACCGGAGCAAATCGAAGGAGGCATCCATGCGACTCGGCGTGAGGGCGACCTTGGTCGCCGGCCGAATCATCGAGGGCGATGTCGCTATCGACAACGGCGTCATCGAAGTCGTCGGACTCTCCCCAGCCGGGAAGAGCGGACTCGCCGTCCCGGGCTTCATCGACGTGCAGATCAACGGATTCGACGGCGTGGACTTCACAACGGCAGAGGCGGAGGACTACGAGCACGTCGGCAGACGCCTCGCCGCAACAGGAGTCACTGCCTTCCAACCGACGTTGATCACACTCCCCTCGCCTGACTATCTGCCTGCGCTCGAGCGACTCCGATCAACCACGATCAAGAGCACCCGCATCCTTGGAATGCATCTCGAGGGCCCGTTCCTGTCACCCGTCAGATGCGGCGCTCACGATCCGCAGAACATGCTCGAACCCGACCTGGTTCTCACACGCAAATTCCTCGATGCCGGACCCGTCACGCATATGACGATCGCCCCCGAACTCCCGGGCGCCCTTGACCTGATCGACATGCTTGTCGCTGAGGGCATCGTCGTCGCGCTCGGGCACACCGACGCAGACGCCGCTACCGCCCACGCTGCTTTCGATCGGGGAGCCCGGTCGGTGACCCATGTCTTCGGCGCCCAGCGGCCGTGGAAGCATCGCGACCCGGGCATAAGCGGTGCAGCCCTCATACGAAACGACGTGTTCATCACCGCCATCGTCGACGGAGTTCATCTCGCACCCGATGCGGTACGACTCGCAGCGAATAGCGCCGGAGAACGCTTCGTTCTGATGACGGACGCCATCGCTGCAGCCGGGCGACCGGACGGTGCACACCCTCTCGGTGATCGAACGGTGATTCTGAAGGACGGGGCGTGCCGGCTCGAGAACGGCACTCTCGCCGGGAGTGTCGTCACGATGGACCAGTCCGTGAGGAACATGATCGACCTCGGGTTCGACCCGATAAGAGCGATTGCGGCAGCCACCACGGCTCCAGCGGCGCTCATGCGCCGACCGGATCTGGGGCGCCTCGGCCCAGGCAGCGCGGCCGACGTGTGCGTGCTCGACGACTCGTATCACGTCACGAGGACGGTCGTCGGCGGAATTGAGTCTTTCGCCCTCTGACACCATCACTTCCCCATCGACTAAGTTGGCTATACAACTTCGCGATCTCAGAAGGAGATGGTCATGAGCGGGCATTCGATCACCATGCTCGGCACGGGTCTCATCGGTGAGTTCTACACGATGACACTGCACGGTCAACGAGGCCGCGACCGCGTGAACGTGGTCTACTCGCGGTCAGAGGAACGCGGCAGGGCGTTCGCCGACCGGTGGGACATCCCGGAGTCGACAACGTCGCTTGAAGACGCGATCAACCACCCCGACACGGATGTCGTGGTTGTCGGCTTGCCGAACTTCCTCCACGAAGAGGTCATCGACCTCATCGCCGACGCCGGCAAAGCCGTGCTCTGTACCAAACCCCTCGCGCGCAACGCCGACGAGGCGAAGCGGATCCTCGACAAGGTCGAGTCGGCAGGCATCTTCGCCGGGTACCTCGAAGATCTCGTCTACACGCCGAAGACACTCAAAGCACTCGCTTCGGTGAGGGCGGGTGCGATCGGAGACGTCACCTGGGTGCGCTCGCGTGAGACTCATCCCGGCCCCCACAGCGCATGGTTCTGGGACAAGGAGAAGGCCGGGGGCGGTGCAATCGTCGATCTCGGCTGCCACTGCATCGAGATCATTCGCAGCTACGTTGGCAAGGAGAACCGTCCCGTCGAGGTGATGGCATGGGCAGACACGCTCGTGCACCCGATCGAAGCCGAGGACAACGCCGTCGTCCTCATCCGATTCGAATCCGGTGCACTCGGTCAGTTCGAAGTCAGCTGGACATTCCGCGGCGGCATGGACCTCAGGGACGAGGTCGCAGGAACGGAAGGCACGATCTGGACCAACAACTTCCTCCGAACGGGTTTCGAGATGTACTCGTCCGGCGGTGGAGCAGGCTACATCGCAGAGAAGCTCGAGTCCACCGAGGGTTGGCTCTTCCCGGTCGGCGACGAGGTCACGGAGCTCGGCTACGTCCACATGTTCACCGACATGTTCGAATCGATCGACGCAGGCGCCGCCCCGAGAGAGACGTTCTACGACGGCTACGTCGTGAACGCCGTGATGGACGCCGCGTATCGCTCTGCGGCGAATCACCAATGGGAGCCGGTCGACCTCGAGTGGCGTGGAGAGACGGCTCCGCGGATCGCTCGGGAGATCCGACGCTACGAAGGCCATGTGATCGTGAAGGAAGAGCTCCTGCCGGACGGGAGAAGCAAGTTGATCCTCAGCGACAAGGACACCGGGTCGGTGTTCGACATCGTCACCGAGGCGTGACCATCCGACTCGAGATCTTCGACGACGAGCAGTGGGCGGACCGAGTCGCCGAGCGTTGGTCCGCATTCATGCAGGAGAAACCGGCGGCACGACTGTGCCTGCCGACCGGTGAGACGCCGCGGCCGCTGTATGCCCGCTCCGCACCCTCCATCGACTTCGCCGACACCACGATCTTCTTGCTGGACGAGTTCGACCTGCCGCCGGGAAACCAGGCGCGGTGCGACGAGATGATCAGTCGTGATTTCCTCGACCTGCTTCCTCAACCGCCTGCTGCCGTCCACAGCCTCGGTTTCGCGGCAGCGAACCTCGCCGACGAGTGCCGGCGGATCGAAGAACTCGTCGACGACGGAGGCCTGGATCTCACGCTGCTTGGCCTCGGCGCCAACGGGCACCTTGGTCTGAATGAGCCTGGATCACTACCGGGCTCCCCTACTCGCGTGATCGAAGTTGCTGCATCCACCGCGATCGGAGCTCACCGGTACGGCACCGTCGAACGTCCGGCGCGAGGAATGACGCTCGGACTCCGCCCGATCCTTGGCTCGAGAGAGATCTGGCTGCTCGTCACCGGCTCTCGCAAGGCCGCGATCCTCGAACATCTGATGAACGGCCCGATCGGCCCGGACGTGCCCGCGAGCTTCCTCCGCGATCATCCGAATGCGACGGTATTGGCCGATCGGTCGGCGGCGTCGGGGTTGGACGGTGGAGTAGCGGAGCAGTGACGCCAAGCAAGTTGGGGCCTCCTCCCAGACGGGCGATGCCTCCCGTCCTTCGGCCGGGGGGACGGTTCTAGCCGTTGTCGAAGGGCAGGAAGCTTGCGGGGTTGTCGACGAACATCGTGCGGATCGCCGACTCGTCGATGCCGAGACTGACGAGGATCTCGACGAACCGAGTGGCGAGCCACGCCAGCCCCGGTTCACCCCCCAGGGATGTCCACAGGGATCGGCGGGCGCCGTCGGTGGAGAGCATCAGGCGATCCGCGTGCCCGTCTCCGATCATCGCTGCCACTATCCTCCCGGTACCGCCAACGGCATCTTCGCCCTGGCGAACGGCCTGGTCGTATTCGAGGTACACGCCGGTGTCGAGCAGGTCTCGGTGATAGGTGAGGTCCGGCACCTTGTCGGTGTGTGAGATCACGATCCGTTCGAGGGGGACGCCGAGCCGCTCGAACACCTCGACCTGGGCCATGGCACCCCGTCCTCCTTCACAGTGCGTGAGGATTGGGACCCCGGTGGTCATGTGAGCAATCGCAGCTGCTTCGAAGACCCGGAGATCCCGCGGTGTCGGCGCGTCCTCGAGGACCGCGACCTTGAGGATGCCGGCGCGGTGCGGGGTGCGACGGATCACCGGACCCATGTAGTCGTACCGGTCGATGCCGTCGACAACGTCGGCGATGAACAGTTCAGCGAGTACGTCGGCGGGCTCTTCGGCGGTCCAGCGCTGTCCTTCGTAGTACTTCGAAGTGTGCAGGCCGGTGCATGCGATCACATGGACGCCGCTGCGGCGGCTGGCCTCGGCGAGACGGAGTGGACCCCGGCCCGAGGCCGCCGGCATGGCATCGACGAAGGCGCCGACTCCCGCTGCGGCGCAGAGTTCGAGTTCTCTCACGGCCTCGTCGACGCTCGGCAGGTGAATGTGGGGCCATCGGTCGACCACGAGAGGGCTGTCGATGATCAGATGCTCATGGATGTACGTGAGGCCGAGGTCATCGGGTTCGATATCTCCGAGCACGGTCCGCACTCGAGAGGTCATGGTCGTTCAACCTCCAGAATGGCGCCGTCGTTTCGCAGGAGATCTTGGATCCGTTGGATCGGGGCCCAGCGCACGTCTCCGCCGCTAACGACCGCGAGCGCTGCCGCCGTTCCGGCGCCGTGTCCCATCGCCATGCACTGGGCCATGGAACGAACCGATGCCTGTGCATCGTGGGTCGCCGAGAAGCAACGACCGGCGGCCAACACGTTGACGGCGTCGCGCACGATGAGTGTCGAGAGCGGGATTCCCACGGCCGAACCGTCGGGCAGGTACTCCCATGTCGTCCCGGTTCCTGCGCCCCCGTGGTGGTCCTCGATCGGAGCACCGCACAGGCCGATCTGATCGTCGAACTGCCGGGCCGCGAGCACGTCCTCCCGGGTGAGCCGGTAGTCGCCGTAGACACGCCGCGTCTCTCGGACCCCGACTTGGTTCGACATCGCAACGAGCGAAGCCTGCGCGTAGCCGGGAACCCGATCGATGAGAAAGCGTGCGTACTCAAGCGCCTGGCGCCGACCCTCCATCTCCGCCTGTGTGAGCACGTCGGGGTCCGCGGCGGTTCGGGCTACACCGGCGCTCCCGCCGGCATGTTCAATCCTTGTCATCACCGTCGCGATCACGCCGGGGATCGGCGTGATGTGATCCGAACCCTCACGTCGCGGTAGGTTGTACTCGCCGGACTCGGCGGCCTCGGCCATCAGAGAGTGGAGCTGATCCTTGCCGATCGTGGCCCGGGCATCGTGATCGACGTTCGCCATGCGGAACGTGGTGGTGAGCGTCTGAGCCGGATCGATCGTGCCGGCAGATTCGTAGCCGAAACCGGCCTGATGACACACATCGGCATCACCCGAGGCATCGACCACCACCGATGCGCCGACGCGGCGCAGCCCGTCCTTCGTCGCCACAATGAGTTCTTCAACGCGCCCATCTCGAACAACGACATCCTGCACGAATCCGTGGAGCAGCACCGCCGAACCCGACTGAACCACGAGGCCGTCCCACACGACCTTGAGATGCTCGGCCAGATAGGTGATGCCCGTCCCCGCACCGTACGTGTTCGGCCGTTCGACGACGGTCCCGATGCGGCGCAGTCCGGTCACGACATCGTCACCGATCCCACCAACGACCTTGCGTGCCCGATCACCGGGCGTGTAGAAGCCGTAGAACGTGTCGAGGACGGCCGTCGAGTTCCCCCCGAGGAACGGGAGCTTCTCGATAAGGAGCGTGCGAACGCCGGCCCGCGCAGAGGCGATGGCCGCGGTCGATCCCGCGGTCCCCGACCCGACCACGACAACGTCAAATCGTCCGTACTCGTCGATGCTCATGTCCTGCGTAGCCCCGCGAATCGAATCCTCAGTGGACGTACGGTGCAAGCACGTCCCGTGCCAGCAAGAATCCCCGCTTGATCAACTCATCGGTGCCTTCGAACTGACGGTCTTCATGTTCAACGCAGATCACACCGTCGTACCCGACCCGGTACAGCGCGCTCATGAAGGCCGGCCAATCCACATCGCCGAGTCCTGGGATCCGGGGGACCTGCCATCCAATACCCAGAGACATGATTCCGTGCTCGTAGAGCCCGTCTTCGTCAATCTCGAGGTCCTTGGCGTGGACGTGATAGATCCGATCGCCGAATTCCGCGACGACCCGCTCGATGTCGATCATCTGCCAGATCAGATGGGACGGGTCGAGATTCAAGCCGACGGTCTCGCCGAACGTCTCGAACATGGTTCGCCACATCGCAGGCGAATACGCCAGGTTGTGTCCCGATGGCCACTCGTCGTTCGTGAAGATCATGGGACAGTTCTCGATCGCGATCTTCACACCAGCATCGGTTGCATGATCCACGATCTCGGGCCACACCTTGAGCGCTTCGGTCCAGTTCTCAGCCTGGGTCTTCGAGGCGTCGGCGCCAATGAATGTGTTGACGACGGGGACGTTCATCATCGCGGCGGCGGTGATCACCTTCTTGAGGTGCTCGATGACCGTGGTGCGATGTTCGATGTCGGGATGCAGCGGATTCGGGTAATAGCCGAGGCCCGAGATGCCCACGCCCCGGTCGGCCAGGTCGGCAACGACCTTGTCGGCCTGTTCCTGGGTCATTCCGTCAACATCCACATGGCAGATCCCGCTGTAGCGGCGAGACGAACCTTCGCCACTCGGCCAGCAGCAGACTTCGAGCATCGAGAAGCCGTTGTCGGCCGCCCAGTCGGCGACGTCGTTGAGTGGCGTCTCAGGGAACGGGGCAGTGAGAAGACCGAGTTTCATTGTTTCCTCCTTATCGTGCGACGGTCACCCAGCGTTGCTCCTGGGAGCTGCGGGCGATCGCCTCGGTTACCAGTAGAGCGTCGTGGCCATCGGCGAACGTCGGATACGCGGGGTCCGGCGCCGGTCCCCCGTTTGCCACGTCCTGATAGACCTCTTTGAAGAGCGCGCGGAACGTATCGGGGTATCCCTCGACGTGGCCGCCGGGATATGCCGCCGTGCGTGCAGCGTCGGGTGTCAGCAGGGATGGATCGCGTTGCAGGATCTCGTTCGGCCTGCCCCGGTGACCAATCCACAGGTAGTCGGGATTCTCCGAGAACCACGAGACGGCGGAATCGGACCCATCGACTTCGATCGAGACCGAGTTCTTACGACCCGCCGCGGTCTGTGCGATCGACAGGGTCCCTCTGGCACCATCCTCGAACCGCAGGAGGATCCCTGCGGCATCATCGCTCGACATCTCTTCCTCGATCAGATCCTCGGCGCCCGTCGTCGCAGCGAAGGTCTCGACGGGTCCTGCCGGGTGCCGCCGCACGGGGACGAACGTGTGGAGATCGGACATCACTTCGATGACCCGCTTGCCGGTGATGAACCGGGCGAGATCCAGCCAATGGGATCCGATGTCGGCCACAGCCCGAAGCGGCCCTGCTTCTTCCGATACCAGACGCCAGTTCCAGTCGGTCTCGAGCAACAACCAGTCCTGGAGGTAGCTGCCGGTCACAAACCGGGGCTCGCCGATCTCACCGGAGCGCACCATGGCGGCCATCTGGTGGTTCAGTGGGTAGAACCGGATGTTGAAACAGACGGCGTTGACGGCACCGGCGGCACGCGCATGCTCGACCAAGTCCGCGCCGTCGGCGGACGTCAGAGCAAGGGGCTTCTCGCAGACCACATGTTTGCCTGCGGCAAGGCACGCTCGAACCTGGTCGGCATGGATGTGGTTCGGGCTCGCTATGTGAATGACATCGATGTCCGGATCGGCAGCGAGCGCCTCAACGCTGTCATAGATCGCTGGGAGATCAGCGTTCTCGGACTTCGCACGAACTCGCGCTGGCGAGGATCCCACGACTCCCGCCACATTGATGCCGAGTCGCCGCAGCGCCTCGATATGGGCGATGCCGATGAATCCGACGCCGACGACACCTGCGTTGATCTTAGAGAATCGCTTCATGTTCCCACCACATCACTGTCTGGTCGCGAGTCTTGAGTACATCCATGACAGGCCGATAACGATGCTTCCGTAGAGGACCTGCTGCACGGCCTGGCCAGCTCCGAGGAACGTCAGCAGCGACTGCAAGACACCGAGGATCAAAGCCCCGAGAATCGTCCCGGTATAGGTTCCGACGCCGCCGAAGATTGACGTTCCGCCGATGACGGCAGCCGCCACCGACGGAAGGAGGAGGAAGCCGACGAGTTGGAGATCCACGGATCCTATGCGGCCGCCCACGATGAGACCGGCCACCGATCCGAGAAGGCCGCTGATGGCGTACGCGACGACGAGCACCTGCCATGCCCTGATCCCTGACAGCCTCGACGCAATAGCGTTGTCACCAAGGGCGTACAGGTTCCGACCGAAGCCTGTCTTCCGGAGCAGCAGAACCACGAAAACGGCGACCCCGGCCCATATGACGGCCGCCCACGGAACTTTCCCTCCAAAGAAGCTGCCGCCGCCGAGTGTCCTGATGAAGTCATGCATCCTGGTGGAGCCAGCGAAGATCGTTGTGGCCCAACCTGTGAACAGCCCGAGCAGGATCCCCGCCATGGCCAGTGTCATGATCAGCGGATTGACCCGGAAGACACCGACCCCAAGACCGTTCAGGGTGCCAGCGATGATCCCGACGAGCAACCCAACCGCGATGGCAAATATCACACCGTTCGATGATTGATTCGCAGCGATATATGCAGACGCGGTAGCGATCATCGCGATAGAAAGGTCGATGCCCCCAGTAAGCATCAGAATGGTCTGACCGGCTGCGAGGATCCCGATTGGGATGGCCCAAACAAGCGAGTTCTTGAGACCAGTAATTGAGAGGTAGTTCGGTTCGACGATACCCGTAGCGAAGATCAGAACGACGAGAACACCGACGAGAACCAGCTGTGGCCTCGCCGCCAGGCGGCTCACGATGGAGGGTTTCTCCGGTGCGGAATCGTTCGTCCCGCCCTGAATCATCGTCGTTGGCATGTCGCTCATGATCTCCGCAACCTTCGCCACTCGAGGAGCCCGGCGATCATCATCACAAAGACGATGAGGACCCCCTGGATTACCTGGGCCCGATTTGGATCGACGCCGAGGGCGCTCAGGATCGGATTGAAGAAGAAGAGGATCAATGCGGCAGGTACCACGGCGATGGCCGACCCGATACCGCCTGTCAATGCAACACCGCCGATGACGATCGCCGCAACGGAGTTGAGCGTCAGGTTCCCTCCTTCGGTGGTCGGGTTGCCTACCCCCGAAATGCTCACGGATGAGAACCCTGCGAGCGCAGCAAACGCACCGGCCACAGCGAACGCCACGATCTTTGTTCTGCCGGCGCGGACGCCGGAGAGGAAGGCCGCCGAAGCGTCGCTTCCGACGGCGTACAGGGAAAGGCCGCTCTTGGTCTTCCCCATCCACCACGCAACGATGATCACTGGAATAGCGATCACAACGATGGACGGCCATGGATTCGACCCGATGCCGTTCTCCGAGCCGGTGAACATCCACCGGAAGGACCCGTTGGTACCACCTCCTACCTTCGGGAGCACCATGAGGGCGAGACCCTGGTAGATGTACAGGGATCCGAGCGTGACGACGATATCGGGAACCTTCGAGACGGTGATGATCCAGCCGACGAATCCGTTGAGGATCGCAGCCGCGATAACGATCCCGATGGCAATGACGACCACCATCCCGAGTGGTTGTCCATCCATGAGTTGTGCCGCGGTCACACTTGTGAGGACGAGCATTCCCCCGACACCCAGATCGAGTCCACCGGCAATGACGACCACGGCTTGGGCGACCCCTAGGAAGATCCAGGCGGTTCCACCGCTGATGATCGTTGCGGTCTGGAAGCCACCGAACCGGGGAATGAGGGTCGAATACCAGACGACAAGGAAGAGGAGCAGCACCCAGATACCGACCGTCCAGCCGTGGCGCTGCACCCACCGCCGCCAGGCCATCGAACGGTGCTGCCGCCCGACCGTCGGTGTCGTTGCCGTCATTGCTTCACCGCCCCGAGTCCGTGAGCAGCCGTGAGAAGCACCTCTTCGGTAGCGGTAGCGGCAGGTTGCTCGTGCACGACCTCCCCGTCATACATGACGAGGACGCGGTCACACACGATGGGAATCTCGCGGAGCTCGCTCGAATACAGAAGGACCGCCGCTCCGTTTGCCGCAACCTCCCTGAGGAGGTCGTAGATCTGAGCCTTGGTCTGAATGTCGATCCCTCGTGTCGGGTCGAAGCAGAGGAGAACGTCGAAATCTTCAATCAGCCATCGCCCGATCGTGACCTTCTGCCGGTTTCCGCCAGAGAGCCGCTGTACCTGGCTCGCGGCCCTGGTGTCGATGTCGAGACGTTGGATGGCAGTGTCGACGAGCTCGCCCTCGTCGCTCTGGAGCTTGAGCCACCGAGCAACGCGGTTGTAGAGAGGTATGGCGAGGTTCTCCCGAACCGAACGTTGGGGGAACAGGGCGATCTGTCGGTCGCCCGGAACGAGCACGAGACCCTTCCGGATGGCGTCGTACGGCGACTTTGCCGACATGGGATCGCCATTGACGATGATCTCACCCGTCGTCGGCCGGTGATCGCCGGACAACATGGCGAACAACTCGTCCTGGCCCTGACCCTCGAGCGCGGTCACGCCGAGGATTTCGCCTCGTCGGAGATCGAACGTGACACCGTTGACTTTCTCCCTGAAGTGGAGGTCGACGCCCCGCAGAACGACGTCGCTCTGCTCCGTTACGGACGTAACCAATGGTGATGCTTCGGAATCCGCCGACACCGCGACGGCGGCGAGCTCTTCTCCGAGCATCGCCGATACGAGCTCCGCTTCATCCACTCCGTCGAGGCTGAAGTTTGCGACGTCTTGTCCATTCCGAAGGATCGTCGCGATATCGCAGATGCTGAGGACCTCACCGAGTCGGTGGGAGATGAACAGGACCGATCGGTTCATGCGTTTCCACTTACGCATGACGTCGAAGACGAGGTCTGCCTGCTCCGGGGTGAGGGCGGCGGTGATCTCGTCGAGCATCAGCAGCTGGGGGTCGAGGGCGAGGGCCCTCGCCAGGTCAATCAATCGGCGGGTTGCGAGGGGAACATCACGGGCGAGCAGACCGAAGTCGAGATCGGCGAGGTGCATCAGTTCGAGCCACGGCTCGATGTCGGTTCGATGCAAACCGGAGATCGTCAGATTCTGATCCATGGAGAGGTCTGGGATGAGGGCAGGATCCTGGAAGACTGTTGCGACTCCTGCGCCTGTTGCGTCTTTGGGAACCGTGAAGCTGACACGGTTCCCGTTGATGTCGACGCTTCCTGCATCCTGATGGATCACGCCAGAAAGGATCTTCACAAACGTGCTCTTGCCGGCGCCGTTTGCGCCAAGCAGGGCATGGATCTCACCGGACTCGACGACAAGGTCCACCGAACGCAACGCAACGACCGGGCCGTAACTCTTTGCTATGGCCTCGGTTGATAGAAGCGGTTGTCGCGGGTTCGGCACGGTGTTCCTTCGGGACGTCGCCAGTCTGCCGTGGTTGATGGACGGGTTCTCGGTTCGAGAGGGTGATGGGGGTGGGGCCCCGAGGGACCCCACCCTGCATCAGTTCAGCTCACTCGCCTGGGCCCTTGCAGGCAATGACGTCGGCAGCTGTGTAGTGGGTGTACGGCTCGATCTCCATGTAGGAACTCCAACCGTCTGGGAAGTCACTATCGATGTAGATGGCCTCGAGATCCTCAGCCGACGAGAGCGCCGCTGGCGTCAGGAGCGTTCGCTTGGCGATGTCCTTGCCTTCGAGGATGTCAATTGCGATTGCGGCACCGGCACCACCGACGGACGGCGGGTTCGTCACGGCAACGCCTGTGAGACCGTCGATCGTGAGCAACTGGCCGATGAAGGCGTTGTTGTCAGCACCAACGATCGGCACATACGGGGTACCTGAGGCGGTGAACTGCTCGACGACCGAGTAGTCGATGCCGGAGGTCCAGACGCCGTTCACGTCCTGTGTGGTGATGATCTCGAGCGCCTGCTGAGCACCGGTGGTCGGTGACCAGTCGGTGAAGACCTCAGAGACAATCTTGATGTCCGGGTACTCGGCGAGAGCAAGTTGGAAACCCTCGTCACGGAGCGTGTCCGCACCGACGCCGTCGATGCCACGCATGTAGGCGACGTTACCCGCGCCACCCATCGCGTCGAAGAGCCAGCGTGCGCCAAGCTCGCCATAGGCGGCCTGGTCATTCGACACCAGGTATGCGGCATCCGTCGTGACGCTGTTGTCAACGACGACGAAGACGATGCCCTGCGCAATCGCTTCCTCGATCACGGAGTTGAAGGCCTCGGCGTCCCCAGGATTGAGGATGATTGCATCCACACCCTGTGAGATCAGGGATGTGATATCGCTTATCTGCCCTGCTGTGTCCGTGTCCCTGTTGAGCAGGACGACTTCGTCGACATTGCCGCGGACTAGCGCCTCAGCCTTGATGGCGCAGATCATCTGCTCACGCCACCCGTTTCCAACAGTGTTGTTTGAAACGCCGATTGTGAACGTCTCGTCGGCCATAACCGCTGTCGTCGTGGTCTCGTCAGAGCCGGCTGCCGTCGTGGTGGTGTCATCGCTGTCGCTGCTACACGCAGCGGCTACGAGTGCCAGCACCATGAGCAGCAGTACGACCCGCAGACCATTGGTCCATTGTTTCATGTATCCGTTCCTCCTGTTTCCGTCCGTGGCCATCTCGCGGCCGTTGCTTGCTGTTCCCCGACTCGGATGAGACGGGCGATGGGTGATCTGTGGGACAAAAGTCTTGTGTGGAGCATCGCGGTCATCCCCTACCTGATTCCACGAGCGTTGCTCCAACGATCTCTGGATCGAAGATATGCTCAATGATGAGTGCGGCGGCCCCGATGATTCCTGCCCGGTCGCCGAGTGCGCCGGTCGTGATCTGCAGTTCGTTGGTGCTCAGCGCGGTGGAACGCTGGTAGACCGTTTCGCGGATGCCTGCCAGGAGTTGCTGACCGGCCCCCGCAACGTCTCCGCCGATGGAGATCACCGCGGGATTCAGCAGATTCACTACCGCTGCCAGCACAGAACCAATGAGTCGGCCCGCGTCCCGAACGGCCTGGATGGCGTCGTGGTTCCCTGCCTGAACGAGTGCGACGACGTCACGACTCCCCGCAGCTTCGTAACCCTCCGCGGTCAGATCTCGAGCAATCGCTGCACCTCCTGCCGAGGCTTCGAGGCAGCCGGGGTTCCCACATCGGCACATGACGTCGGCTGATCCGGCCTGAATATGACCGATGTCGCCGGCTGCACCCTTTGCACCGCGCTGGATTCGGCCGCCCACGATGAGTCCCGACCCGATCCCGGTTCCAACTTTGACGAAGATGAGATCGTCCACCTTCGGGGACATGACCCAATATTCGCCCCAGGCCATGATGTTGACGTCGTTGTCGACCAGGACGGGGACTTCATACCGTTGCTGGAACCGATCACGAATCTCGTATCCGTCCCATCCGGGCATGATTGGCGGGTTGACGGCTCGGCCGGCGAGGTAGTCGACGGGCCCGGGAACGCCGATGGCGACGCCGCGGACGTCGTCCGTTGTCCGTCCGGCTTCCGCCGTCAGATCGGCGAACGAATCGAGAACCCAACTCAGGACGGCATCCGGTCCATCGGCAATATCTAAATCGCGACACGTTTCGGCGAGCGGATTCGTATTCAGATCGCAGACCGCGAGCCGCGAGTGCGTTGCCCCGAGATCGGCAACCAGGACAACCCCGGAGCCGGCATTGAACTCCAGCATGGTCGGGGGCCGACCTCCCGTTGAGATCGCTTCGCCTGCTTCGCCGACGAGGCCTTGAGCAATGAGCTGATCCACACGATGAGCCACAGTGGAGCGGGCCAGGCCGGTCATTGATGCCAGCTCGGCTCGCGTAACCGGGCTCTGACGCCGAATAGCATCGAGGAGATAACCCGGTGAGCCGTTTGCAGTGCCGTCGCCCATTTCGCCATTAGACCAGAGACTATTGACCGGGTCAAGGACAAAGTCCCCCCGTTCGACATTCGGACTAGATCCGCTTCGGTCGCGCTCAACACGAAGTACGCGTGCGCCTAGGACGGTCACGGAACCGTCCTCATGGCTCCTCCGACTTCGCCAGCACATCGGCGAGTCTGCGAGCGTGCTCCCCGTAGGCGGCATCGAACAGTTCGCGCGACCGGTCCGCTCCGACGAGAACGGAGCTTGTCAGGACCGGGGGCAACGATCCGCGTTCGAACAGCAGCCCCGCGGTCTGAACCTTGATCTCATTCGTGATGGCAACGTTCGCCACGGTGGATCCGGGCCCGACTCGCGTCTCCGGACCCGAAATTTCGATGAGGGAATCACCGGGCGGCGTACCGAGATCGATCACGATATCGGCATGGTCCATGAGCCGGGTCCCAGAAGAGTGTCCCGAGGCGCTCGCCATCGAATGGGCTACCGACGTAACCGCGATCACCGGGAGACCAAGCCGCCGCGCACCGATGGCCATCTCGATCGGCACCGCACTCGAACCACTCGAACTGTAGATGATCATCGCATCGCTCGCCCCGAACGAGAAGTTGGCAAGGATCTGATCGGCCAGACCTTCGATCCGTTCGATGAACATCGCCTGGCGCTGGCCGTTTGCTCCCGTGATCTGGGTATGGAAGGTCATCGAGAGCTCGACGATCGGGTTGAAGCCGGGGAAGGAGCCGTACCGGGGGAACATCTCCTCGACCGGGATTCGCGAGTGGCCGGTCCCGAAGAGGTGAACGAGACCGCCGCTCCCGATTGCGTCGGCACAGATCTCTGCTGCGGCGGCGATGGCGTCCAGTTGGGTCGACTCGATGTATTCGAGAATCTTCGCTGCTTCGCCGAGCCACCGCCCCTGGAGAGATCGGCCGTCCTCGTCGCTACCGTTCATCTGGTCTTGGTCTTGCATCTCAGCCTCGAATGAGTAAATGTATAGACAGGCTAGAGAGAAGGCGCCTGGAGCGTCAAGATGGACGGGAGGAAGACGGCGTGGATTCAACACCTCGATACGTCGAGATCGCCGAGTATCTGCGCGGCCTCATCGCAGAGGCCGGACCAGGGGATCGGCTGCCGTCGGACGCCGAACTGTGTGAACGCTTCCAGGTGAGCCGCATGACGGCGAGGCAGGCGGTCACACTGCTTGAGAACGAAGATCTCCTCGAACGAAAGCGAGGGTCTGGTACGTTCGTCGCCGCCCGACGCGTCTCCCGATCCCTCGGGTCGCCACTCTCGTTCTCCGAGAACATGCGAATCCGGGGCATGAAACCCTCGTCCCGCGTGCTCCGTGCTGGACCCGTTGACCTCTCCCCCGAAGCTGCCGAGGCCCTCGGAATCGACATCGCCTCACCTGCGATCGTTCTGGAGCGCCTTCGCCTTGCCGACGGCATCCCGATGGCCATTGAACGCGCCGTCATACCGGCCGACGATTCCGGTCTTCTCGATGAGGATCTGACGTCCGAATCGCTCCACGAGATTTTCGAGCGGAGAGGCAGAGTGCCAAGTCGTGCGCTCGCCGAGGTCGGTGCGCGAACTGCCACCAAACGCGAGCGCGATCTTCTCGAATTGCCGGCACATGGCGTCATCTTGACTGAAGTCCGGACCATCTTCGATCAGGACGGAGCGCCGCTCGAACACACATCGACGTTCTACGTCGCGGAGCGCTACGCGTTTACAGCGGTCCTGTATCGGGACGAGGGGAACGACCCGGCATGACAACGCGACGGCTCCTTGGACTCGACTTGGGGGGCACCAACATCAAGGTCGTCGTCCTGGAGGATGCGGACGACCAAGCGATCCCCCGGGTCGTCTTCAAGGCACAGCAGGCCACGCACGCCGAGCGCGGTCCCCAAGGTGTCACGGAGCGTCTGATCGAAGTGGGCCGTGAAACAATCGACGAGATCGGGCCGGTCGACACCGCCGGACTCGGCGTTCCCGGTCTCTTCGATGCCGACACGGGCCGAATCGAATTGTTCCCCAATCTCCCGGGTCCCTGGCCCGGCCACTCGCTTCGCGACCCCATCGAGAAGGCGCTGACCGTTCCGACCGTAATCATCAACGATGCCAGGGCGTTCGTTCTCGCCGAGGGAACGATCGGGGCGGGCCGGCATTGTCGGACCGTCGTCGGACTCACGCTCGGAACGGGAATCGGTGGCGGCATCATGATCGAAGGGCGAATCCACCTCGGCGACTCGGGTAAGGCCGGCGAGATCGCCCACCAGATCATTGTGCCGGATGGTCCGCTCTGCGGATGTGGCAACCGCGGTTGCGTTGAAGCGCTGGCCAAGGCCGACGTCTTGTCCTCAATCGCCGGAGCCCCCGATGTCGAGACGGTGTTCGAACGTGCCGCCGCCGGCGATGAGCGCTCTCTCTCAGCGATCGAGACCGTGGCCGGCTACATCGGAATCGGTTTGGCGAACGTCGTGACCCTGCTCGGCCCGTCGTGCATCGTCATCGGTGGGGGGATTGTCGCCGCAGGGCATCTCATCCTCGACCCGATCCGCGAGGCCACGCTCTCCCACGTGACGCTGGCGCCGACCGATGGGATCGAGATTATTCGCGCCGAACTCGGCAGCTTCGCTGGAGCCATCGGTGCCGCGCTCGCCGGTCGCGGTCAGATCCCGGTGCGCTCGCGATAATCGTCGAGCATCGCCGCCGTCGCTGTAGCACCGCAACGGTCAGCCCCTGCTTCGATCACCGCGAGGAGAGCATCGAGAGTCCGCACGCCGTGAGCGGCCTTCACCTTGACGGCCGGCGATACCGAGGCCCGCATCAGTCGAAGGTCCTCGAGCGTTGCGCCGGTTGGTGCATACCCGGTCGACGTCTTCACGTAGTCGGCCCCGGCGGCTTCTGCGAGTTCACAGGCGCGAACCTTCTGCGCGTCATCGAGGTAGGCGTTCTCGAAAATGACCTTGACCAACGCATCCCCGCCGGCCGCCTCGACGACCGCCCGGATGTCCTCGAGAACCCGTTCATACTCTCCCGACCGCAACAGCCCATAGTTGAGCACCATGTCGAGTTCGACAGCACCATCTGCCATCGCTTGCTTCGCCTCGAACACCTTGGTTGCGGTCGCGCTGTCGCCGTGGGGAAATCCAATCACGGTCCCGACGGCAACCGTCGAATCCGCGAGACGTCCGGCGCACAGAGCGACGTCCGCTGGTCGCACGCACACCGACACGACGGAGTAGTGATCGGCGAGATCGCACCCGGCGATCACCTCATCGAGGGTGAGTTCAGGCTTGAGGAGGGAATGATCGATCGTCCCTGCGAGCTGCTCGTAGGTGACGTCTGCGACGGTGAGTGATGTTGGCTGCATCCATCGATGGTCGCACGATTCGATTGACTTGTCTAGACAAGTAGCCCGAGTTACTTGCAGCAGGCGTCGACGATCGCCGCTGCACGGTCACCCACAACGGCAAGATCGTCGTGAGCGGTGAGCCATCCGCCCACACCCACGGCGACGGCGCCGGCAGCGAGAAATGCTCCGGCATTACTCGCCGTGATACCACCGGTCGGTATGAGGGGAAGATCTCCGAATGGCCCCCGAATAGCCTTCAACAGTCCGGGCCCGCCCACCGACGCCGGGAAGACCTTGACCGCTGTCGCACCGGCGGTCCACGCGACCCCCCACTTCCGTCGGTGTTAAGGCGGCGTGAATCATCGGTATCCCCTGGCTCGACGGCCCGTCGAACCACCTCGAGATCGGTGTGCGGTGACACGAGGAATACCGCACCGGCGGCAACCGGAGCTTCAGCGTCCGCGACCGACATGACCGTTCCCGCTCCAATGACGGCACCGCCCCCAAGGCGCCGCTTGATCGACGACGCACCGTCGGGGCTGTCCATCGTGATCTCGACAGAGGTGACTCCGGAGTGACAGAGCACGCCGACAACGGCCTCGACCCGATCAGGCTCGAGTCCTCGCAGCACCGCGATCACGCGGGTGGGTCACAGCAGTCGGGAGGTGCACGCGGCTCACGGGGCCGCCTCCACCACGCTCCATCCGCCGTCGACGGCGAGGATCTGCCCGGTGATATGCCGCGACCGGTCACCGAGCAGGAAAGCGCCTGCGGCGGCAACCTCGTCGGCTTCGATGAGCCCGCCGGCCAGCGGTTGTTTGCGTGCGGCGTATGCGACGATCACAGGATCTTCAGCGGCCCGCTCGGCCATCGGCGTCCGGATTAGGCCAGGAGCGATCGCGTTGACCCTGATTCCGTCACCGGCGTAGTACGAAGCCATGGCCGTCGTGAGTGAGATCTCGGCTCCTTTGACGGCCGCGTACGCGTGGGTAGCGAAGTGAGACGGAACCGGGCGTGCCGCGAGGACACTTGAAACGATCACGATCGCTCCCCTGCTACCCGACTCGTTCGGCTCCTGGATTCGCATCGCTTGCACAGCGTTACGGGCCGCGAGGAACGCCGGGTGACCGTTCAACCTGAGCGTCTCCTCCCACCCGGTCAGCGACATCTCGTGGATCGGACCGTCGCCGAACCGTCGACCACTGCCGCCCGCAACGGCGAATAGCCCGTCGATGCGGCCGAATCGATTGAGACACGCCTCCGTTGCGGCGTCTGCCTCTTGTTCGATGGTCAAGTCGGCTCGAACCCAACCGCAGACGCCTCCGCTGTCGACCACGTCATCGGTGAGTCGGACGCACTTGTCCTCGGTTCTCGACACAACGAACACGGACGCACCAGACCGTCCGAAGAGCCGCGCACCCGCGGCAGCGATGCCGGATGCGCCCGTAACGAGGATTACCCGGCCGGAGAGTTCGTCAGTCATCATGTCCCCGTTCTAGCACGCGAGCGGCCGTGGTCCATCATCCGACTCCGACCGAGGCCTCAATCCATGTCTCGAATGCGGTCACCGAGTCGAAGAATTCGTCCGGATCGGAGTTGTGGAGCGCCTCCACGTCAGCATGAGGGGACCACGCAGCGGCGACGGCGTACACTCCCGCCCTGTGCGCCTCACGCGTGTCGTGCGGATGGTCACCGACATAGGCCACGGACTTCGCAGGAATCCCCCAACGGTCTGCGATGCGGGTGATCTTCTCGGCCTTGATGACTCCGTCGATCGAACCCGCTTCGACGAACTCGAATACACCCTCGAGTCCGAGGACTTCGAGCGAGATCCGCGTGCTTCGAGGACCCTTCCCGGTCACTACCGCCGCCGGGACTCCCGCACCGGCGAGACGATCCATCACCGATTGGATGCCGGGAAACGGGGCGGGGACCGATGCATGCAGGCGCTCATATTCGGAGAGAAAGGTCTCGACGGCGAGTTCCCAGTCCGAACCGACCGCCGCACGGAGCACGCCCTCTTCCGTGGGACCAAACAGTTCGACGACCTCGGCCGGCGTCGGACGATTCCCGGCATGGATCTCGATCGCGTTCTGGAAGGCTTCGATGCAGACACCAAGGGTATCGGCGAGCGTCCCGTCGAGGTCGAAGATGACGCCGTCGAGCACCCCTGGTCCTTCCGTTCCGATCCACCGGGATGGTGGTTGTCGAGCCACGACGGTAGTCGTCTCCAACGCACCTGCGAGCCCTGGGCTCGCAGGTGCGCAGACGTGTCTCGCGAGCCCACGAATCGCAAAGGCGAGACGACGCGTCGATCAGCGCTCGATCGGGACTCCAACCAGGTTGCCCCACTCAGTCCACGAGCCGTCGTAGTTGCGAACCGTCGGGAACCCGAGCAGGTGAGTCAATGCGAACCAGGTGTGACTCGACCGCTCGCCGATCCGGCAGTAGGTAATCACGTCGTCATCCGGGGCCAGGCCGAGACTGGCTTGATAGATCGCTTCGAGTTCACCCCTGGATTTGAACGTTCCGTCGTCGTTGGCGGCCATCTTCCACGGAACGCTCGACGCACCTGGAATGTGGCCACCGCGCAGCGCACCCTCCTGCGGATAGTCGGGCATGTGCATCAGTTCGCCGCTGAACTCCCCCGGTGAGCGCACATCGATGAGCGGCCCACTCGTGTCAAGGTGGACCAGGACATCGTCGCGGAAGGCGCGGATCGGAGCGTCGACACGATCAACGACCGGGTAGTCGGTTCTGGATCTCGGGGGCGCGTACGTGGTCATCGACCTGTCTTCGGCAAGCCACTTCTGGCGACCCCCGTCGAGGAGTCGGGTATCTGCGTGCCCGAACAAGGCGAAGACCCACAGGGCGTAGGCCGCCCACCAGTTGAAGTTGTCTCCGTAGAAGATCACGGTGTCGTCACGACCGATGCCTTTCTCGGACATCAGTTGCGCGAATGCTTCCGGATCGCGGTAGTCCCGGATCAGCGGATCATTGAGTTCGGTGTGCCAGTCGACCTTGACCGCACCGGGGATGTGTCCGGTCTCGTAGAGGAGGACGTCCTCGTCGGACTCGACGATGACGACGCCGGGGTCGTCGCGATGTTTGCCGAGCCAGTCCGTTGAGACCAACTTCTCCGGGTGCGCGTACTGTGTGAACTCCGAGGATGTGTCGTGTGTGACCATATGATCCCCTCCTTCCCGACCCAATTTACACTACGGTGGTAGTGAATATGACGGAGATTTTCATGACAGCAACCGACCGCCTGAACCGCATCGTCGACATGTTCGCCGACGCCCCCAAAGACGTGCGACTCCACGCACTGCTCGACTACTCGCGGCGACTGCCCGAACTGCCAGACCGCCTTGCCGATCACGCTGAGCTATTCGAAGTCGTTCCAGAGTGCCAGTCGCCGTTCGCCCTCATCGTCGAACAAGACGACGACGCCGTGCACCTCTTCTTCCGCGTCCCGGCGGAGGCTCCGACCGTCCGCGGCTATGCGAGCATCCTCCACGAGGCCCTCGACGGTGCCCCAGCGCACGAGATCCTCGACGTCCCCGACGACTTCTACCTCAGGATGGGGTTGCGTGAAGCTGTCTCGTCCCAGCGTCTCAACGGGATGGCAGCGATCCTTCGCCGCGTCAAGGCCCAGGTCGCCACCCTCAACGCCCGAGGAGTGCCGAAAGGCGGCAACGCTATGCGAGCACCGATCGATCTCCAATCCCCTTGAGGGTCGGTGGTATTGCGAAAGGGACAAGCCCAGAGGAGGGAACCTTGTACCTGGTCGACAGCGAGAGTCGCCTCGACGCCTCCGTCGCCGTCTCGTACCTCACGGACTCGGAGACTTCGGCAATCTGGGCCACGGATCTCTCCTCGGGGGCCCGCGAGCAGCTGGTCGGTCCACCACCGCCCGAGAGGAACTTCAATCTTGACGAGTGGCACACGCTCGTGCTGGTCGGTGATTAGGCCCCGGACAGTTCCTCCGATAAGAGTCGAATGGTCCTGACAGAAGTTGGTCAATGGCGGATAATGGATGGGTGACAACTTCATCCAACCCTGCAGCAGCTCTCGCCATCGATGTGGCCGGGGTCCGATTCGCCTACGGCGACACCGTGGCCGTGGACGACGTCTCGTTCTCGCTCCCGCCCGGCGAAATCCTCGGCTTCCTCGGCCCAAACGGTGCCGGCAAGTCGACCACGATCAAGATGCTCACCGGTCAGCTCCGGCCCGGCGCCGGGACCATCGAGATCCTCGGCATGGACATGCCGGGACAACGAGAGGAGATCCAGGCGCGTCTCGGTGTTTGCTTCGAGGAAAAGAACCTCTATCTCTCGATGACCGGCCGCGAGAACCTGGTCTTCTTCTCCAAGCTGTTCGATGTCCGTGATTTCGAACCCGAACCGTTGATGGAGCGTGTCGGGCTTTCCGCACGACTCGACGATCGGGTCTCCGAGTACTCCAAAGGTATGAGGCAGCGCCTCATGATGGCGAGAGCTCTCATCAACACGCCCGACGTGCTGTTGTTGGACGAGCCGACCGACGGACTCGATCCGGTCTCGGCGATCGGGATCCGTGATCTGATTCGCAACGAAGCCGCCCGGGGAGCGGCCGTGCTGTTGACCACACACGACATGCACGAGGCCGACGCCCTCAGCGACCGCGTTGCGTTCATCAACCAGGGCACGATCCTCACGATCGATACTCCCGACAATCTGAAGCTCGAGTACGGTCGGCGATCCGTTCGGATCCGCACCCGTCAAGGAGACGGCGTGCACGAACAGGTGATCCCACTCGACGAATCGGGCACGGAGGATCGCATCAGGGACGCCGTCTCTGCCGAGGGCTTGATGACGATCCACACCGAAGAGGCGACCCTCGAAGACATTTTCGTCGAGTTCGCCGGACGGGGTCTCGCGGGATGACCGGTTCCCGCATCGGCGCGATCATCCGCAAGGACCTTACGGAGTTCTCCCGCAACCGGTTCTTCGTGTTCATAACGCTGCTGGTGATCGTCGCCTACGTGGCCGTGTTCTGGTTCCTGCCCGACAGCGTCGACGAGACGGTGCACATCGGTGTCTCCAACTCGGTTCTCAACACGGACGTCGGCGGCGTCACCGAGAGCGGTACGGCTGGTTTCGCGCTGGAGATGTACTCCTCGGAGGAGGAGCTCAAAACCGCTGTCGAAGAGGGTCAGAACGACATCGTCGCCGGGATCGCGTTCCCGCCCGACTTCCTCGAGTCGGCGGCCGCAGGAGAAACGCCGACGGTCCGCCTCCTGGTCCCGGCCGGCCTCCCGGCGGAGATCCAGCTTCTTCTCGAGGGCGCTGTGAGCGAGATCGCGTTCGGATTCGCCGGCCTTCCTCCCCCGGTCGACCCGATCACGGAAGCCGTCGTCCTCGGCGTGGATCGAGCCGGAAGTCAGATCTCGCTGCAGCAACAGATGCGGCCATTGATCCTCATCCTGGTGTTGATGGTTGAAACGTTCGCTCTGTCGTCGCTGGTTGCGATCGAGGTTCAGCAGCGAACGGCGGTGGCCGTGCTCGCCACGCCGGTCCGAGTCGTGGACTTCCTCGCCGCCAAAGGGATCTTCGGCGTCGGACTGGCATTCTCGGAGGTGGTCCTCCTCGGCCTTCTCATCGGCGCGTTCGCCGTCAATGCCCCGGCGGTCCTCGTGATCCTGCTGCTCGGTGCGGTGCTTGTCACCGGCTTCGGCATGATCGCCGGCTCCTACGGCCGAGACTTCATGGGAACGCTGCTCGTCTCGATGTTGTTCATGATCCCGCTGATGATTCCAGCGTTTGGAGCGCTCTTCCCCGGATCGTCCCCGACGTGGGTGAAGGCGCTCCCCACCTATGGGCTCGTCCAGGCGATCATCCGTGTGACGGTGGACGGTGACAGCTGGAGCCAGATCGCACCCTCCCTCCTCCTGCTGGCGATGTGGGGTGTGGCAGCGTTCTTTACCGGCGCATTCATACTCAGACGAAGGGTGGCGACGCTATGAACATTCAACGTTCCTGGTACGTGTTTTTTTTAATGATCCGGCGACCACCGAGATCTACACTCGTGTTCTTCGCGATCGCGATGCCTCTCCTCATCACGTTCCTCGTCTCGTCAGTGTTCGGATCCCTGTTCGACATCAGCCCGAAGCTGGCAGTCGTCGATCTCGGGGATTCACAGATCACTGCTGCGGCGGTTCAACTCGACGGTGTCGAAACCACGCTCGTAGCGGACGCCGAGACGCTGCGCCGGCGGGTGGAGGCTCATGACTTCGACGCCGGCATCGTGCTCCCGCCCAACTTCGACGCCGCGGTCGCCACGGGCGAACATCCCGATCTCGAGTTCTACGTCTCCGGCGAGAGCCTCGCGTCGACCCGGGTGATCCTTGCGGTTACAACGCTCGACCTCGTCCGGGGAATCGAGGGTTCAGAACCACCGGTTACGGTGGTCGTGACCCCGGTGGGCGACGAGGACTTCGTTCCGATCAGCGACCGCCTCCTGCCGACGATGGTCATCTATGCGGTGATGATCGCTGCGATCTTCCTTCCTGCCGCCTCGTTGGTTGACGAGCGGGAGAAGCGGACCCTCGACGCAGTGCTGGTCACACCGGCCCGCATGTCGGACGTCCTCGTTGGGAAAGGGACGTTCGCCGTTGTACTCGCGGTCATCCTTGGGTTCGTCACTTTGGCGCTCAACGGTGCATTGGCCGGTCAGCCGGGGACGATGGCGCTGATCCTCTTCATCGGCTCGGTGATGCTGATGCTCATAGGACTTGCGCTCGGCCTGTGGGCCAAAGACATCACGACGATGTACACGGCGATCAAGGCCGGCGGCATCATCATCTTCCTGCCGGTCATCTTCACGCTGTTCCCCGGCCTCCCCCAATGGATCCCGAAGCTGGTACCGACCTACTACTTCCTCCAGCCGATCTACGACGTCGCCATCCACGGCCACACGCTCGGCGACGTTGTGCCCGAACTCCTGATTGCGGTAGCGGTCTCGGCTGCTCTGGTCCCGTTCGTTGCGTGGGTGGCACGCCGATCGGAGCGTCAACTCGCCATGACGGTATGAATCCACCGTCGCCGACCCCTTCGGGCTGTAGCGGTCAGATCAAGGAACCTATGTGTCGTTCGGATGGTGGCTGAGAATGTTCTTCTCGTCGGCACCGGCCGAGGCGTTGAACGACCTTGAAACCGCTCCCGCCGCCGATTTGCAGAACTCGCACCTACGTGCGAATATTCGTTCCGAGCGGGTCGGTGTCCGTCAGATACCGACTGCGGCTCAGCGACGGGGGGAGGGACGCGGTTAGTATCGACTGATCGCGTCTCCGCGTTTCTGGGGCAATCGGTGACTTCGCAGCCACGCCCTCCCGCGACCAAAGGACGAGTCCTACCTTCCGCGTAGCTGCGGGGCCCGAGCGTGCCATGGTTGTGTGACTTGACCCTCTCGGTGCTCTGCACTTCGGCCCTGGACATCGCGACACAGCCCGGCGTTACGTTGTAGTAGGAGCGCGGAGGGCCGTCGTGGACTCCGCCCCGTGCCCCTGTGAACCGAGAGACCTATCCCCCGACACAGGTGCCGACTGTGCAGACTGCGACCCGGAGGTCCACGAGTGGGCCGAATTCCTCTTCGCTCGGCGGCCGCTCCTCGTCGGATTAGGCGAAGTAGGCAATCACCGGCGCACCGTCCGGGAGGATGGTGAGATCGTAGGTTCTGACTCCGGCAAAGATCTCCACGGTCGACGCCGAACACATCGGGTCGTGACAGTCGGCGAGCACGAGCGCTCTGGGCGCCCAGTAACCGATCATCGGGTTCTCTGAGTGTGAAATCCCTCCCGCGTGGGAGAAT
>CAXMQO010000073.1:0-31095 GCA_964195515.1 uncultured Saprospiraceae bacterium
CGGAACGAACGGAAAGACCACGGTCACCCACATGATCGAACGGATTCTGATTGCGGCCGGACGCACCGCCGCTATCGTCGGTACCGTCGGTGCAAGGATCGGCGATACGGAGCGATCAGTAGCGAGAACGACACCGGAAGCATCCGATCTCCAGCGACTGCTCTCTGAGATGGTTGATGCAGGTGTAGAGGTGGCAGCGATCGAAGTCTCGAGCCATGCCCTCAGCCTCCATCGGGTCGACGGAATCCACTTCAGGATCGCGGCGTTCACGAATCTGATGCAGGATCACCTCGACTTCCACGGCGACATGGAGTCGTACTTCGCTGTCAAGGCTTCACTGTTCACGGCCGATCGAACGGACCATGCAGTGATCGCCATAGACGGCGAATCGGGTAGGAGGATCGCCGCCGCTACTGACGTGCCGGTGACCACAGTGGCGCTCGATCGCGACGCTGATGTCAGGGCGTCGTCAATTGTCGAGTCGATCGTCGGCTCCTCATTCGTCCTCACCACCAAGGGTCGGCAATTCCCGGTCGAACTGTCGATCCCCGGACGATTCAACGTCGAGAACGCGACGGTGGCCGCCGCCGTCGCCCTCGAGATTGGCATCGATGATGTGACCATCTCCCGGGGTCTGTCGTCTGTCGGAACGATCCCCGGTCGATTCGAGCGTATCGAAAGCGGACGAGGGTTCGGAGTGATCGTCGACTACGCGCATACCCCTGATGCCATCGAAGCCGTCATCGCCAGCGCCCGCCGCATATCGGAAGGTCGCGTCATCGTCGCCTTCGGAGCGGGCGGAGATCGCGATAGGGAGAAACGCCAGGCCATGGGGAGGGCGGCGAGTCGGGCCGACGTCGCGATCCTGACCTCCGACAATCCGCGCTCCGAGGACCCGGAAGCGATCATGGCGGCCGTCCGCACCGGGATCCCCGAAGCAACCGCGATCGCTGAGGAACCCGATCGGCGCCGCGCGATCCGAGCCGCCCTCGAGTCAGCGGGATCTGGCGACATCGTTCTTGTCCTCGGAAAAGGGCACGAGACGGGCCAGGAGATCGCCGGCAGGATCGAACCGTTCGACGATCGAGACGTCGTAACCGACGAACTGAGAGCCATCGTGGAGTCGGCAACATGATGGGCCCCCTGGACTGGGCGCTCGCGACGGTGGCCGCAGCGACCGGTGGAGTCATCGACGGTGACCCGACGATGCCCGTGCACTCGATCTCAACCGATTCCCGAGCCGTGGAGCCCGGGTCGGTGTTCGTCGCGATCCGCGGCGAGCGGCATGACGGGCACGACTTCGCCGCCGATGCGGTCGGAATCGGTGCCGTCGCAGCCCTCGTCGAGCCTGGCAGCCACACGGGTCTGGTGCCCCGCATCGAAGTGGAGGACACGACAACCGCCTTGCGTGATCTCGCCGCATACCGCAGAAGCGAGCTTCGAATGCCCGTGGTGTCGGTGACGGGTTCGACCGGCAAGACATCGACCAAGGACTTGCTTGCCGCTGCGATACCGGGTTCGTGGGCGTCCCCTCGTTCGTACAACAACGAGATCGGCGTTCCTCTCACCGTCCTCACCACACCAGACGACGCGACAGCATTGGTGATCGAGGTTGGTTCCCGGGGACTCGGCCATATCAAGTGGCTCATGCCGGCGATTCGCCCAACGGTCGCCGTCATCACCAACCTCGGCGTCGTCCACTTCGAGACCTTCGGCTCTCGCGACGCCGTCGCCGACGGCAAGTGGGAGCTCGTGGAGGGCCTTGCCGAAGGCGCCACCGCCGTCCTGCCGGACGACGAACCCCGGCTCCGGCGCGAACACCCCGGTCCAACCGTCACCTTCGGAGAGAGCCCGGAGGCGGTAGTTCGTATCTCGAATCTCTCAACCGACGACGAAGGTCGCCCCTCGTTCGAGATTCGATCGTATGGCCGGATTCTCCCGGTCACACTGTTGATGGCGGGGCCACACAATGCCCGCAACGCGGCGGCAGCGTTTGCAGCCGCAACGGCCATCGGAATCGACCCGGCGGTTGCCGCGTCGGGAATGTCGACGGCGGTTGCCTCGCCGTGGCGAATGGACGTCAGGACCGGGCGCTTCACCGTCGTCAACGACGCCTACAACGCCAACCCGACCTCGATGGCGGCGGCCCTGCGAACCGTCGCTGCGATGCCCGGCCGGTCCTACGCCATCCTCGGCGAAATGGCCGAGCTTGGTTCGATCACGACCGAAGAGCACCGACGGATAGGCGTCCTTGCTGCGGATCTCGGTTTCCAGGATGTTGTCACGGTCGGGCAGGATCATGGCCTCGCCGCTGAAGCAGGCGGTGGGAATCTCCAGAATGCCTCCGACGCCTTCGATCGCGTCATGGAGCAGATCCGCGACGGGGACGTGGTCCTGGTGAAGGCCTCGCGTTCGGTCGGGCTCGAGACGGTCGCTGAGAGGCTCGTTGAGGTTGCCGCTTCATGATTCAGTTGCTCATTTCTGCCGCGACCGCATTCGCCTTCACGATCTTTGTGACGCCGATCGGAATCCGTGTGCTCCGCGCTCACAGCATCGGGCAGTTCATCCAGGAGGACGTGCATGGTCACATGCACAAGAGGGGGACCCCGACGATGGGCGGTGTGGTCCTGATCCTCGGGACCGTCCTCGGCTACGTCGTCGCGCACTTCAGTCTCTTCACCGTCGGGAAGGGTCTGGACTTCAGCATGAGTGTGTTCGCTCCGGAGGGTCTCCTCGCCCTGTTCGCTCTCGTTGGCATGGGTGTGATCGGGTTCCTCGACGACTTCACCAAGTACGCCAGGAAGCACAACCAAGGTCTCTCGAAGCGGTGGAAGTTCCTCGGTCAACTCGCCGTGGCAGCAGTATTCGCCTGGTGGTCCGTGCACATCGGCGTCTCCACGGAACTCTCGTTTGTTCGGCCGATCGGTATCGATCTTGGGCCGATCCTGTACTTCGTTCTCGTCCTCTTCATGCTCACTGCCGCGGCCAACGCGGTGAACCTGACGGATGGGCTTGACGGCTTGGTGGCCGGATCGGTCTCGCTCGTGGCCGGTGCCTACGTCCTGATCGCCTTCTGGCAGTGGAGGAACATCGGGGAGTACTTCGTCAATCTCAACGGGGCGCTCGACCTGGCGACCTTCGCCGCGGCCGTCGTGGGAGCAGCACTTGGGTTCCTCTGGTGGAACGCCGCACCAGCGAAGATCTTCATGGGCGATACCGGCTCGCAGGCCCTGGGTGGGGCGCTCGCTGCACTCGCCCTGCTCACCAATACGCAGTTCCTTCTCGTCCTGCTCGGTGGTCTCTACGTCGTCGAGACGCTCTCGGTCATCGGCCAGGTGTTCGCTTTTCGCGTGTTTGGCCGACGCATCCTCCGCATGGCTCCGATCCACCACCATTTCGAACTCAAGGGCTGGCCGGAGACGACGGTGATCATCCGATTCTGGATCCTGGCCGGAATCGCGGTTGCCCTCGGTGTCGGCGTGTTCTACGCGGACTTCGTGACGATCACCCAAGTTGGGGCACCGTGAAGACGCTGATTCTCGGAGCGGCTGTCAGCGGTGCCGCCGCCGCCGGACTAGCGGCGCACCTCGGCCACGAGGTGTCGATCTACGACCGCTCATCGGAGTCCACGATTCCCCTGCGTGAGAAGGGCTACGCGGTGCATTCAGGAGCGTGGGCGGATCGCCTGCTCTCCGACATCGATCTCGTGGTCGTATCACCGGGATTCCCCGAGCACGCTGCTCCCATCCAGCATGCCCTCGCCCTCGGGATCGACGTCATCAGTGAACTCGAATTCGGTGCACGGCACCTCGCGACTCCGTACCTCGCCGTGACCGGCACGAACGGGAAGACAACCGTCACGAACGCGATCACCGACATGCTGATCGAGAGCGGCATCGCTGCAGTGTCCGCAGGGAATATCGGAATGCCGGTATCCGGTCTCGGTGACACGTCCGCAGCTGTCGTGGTTCTCGAGGCGTCGAGCTTCCAGCTCCGACTCATCGACCGATTCCATCCAGTTGTGGCCGGGATCATCAACATCGCCGCCGATCATCTCGACTGGCACGGCTCGGTCTCGGCGTATGCCCTCGCCAAAGCCAGGATCTTCGAGAATATGTCGGCGAACGACCTGGTCGTCTACGGCGTCGACGACCCAGGAGCCGCCGAGGTTATCGCATCGGCTGAGTGCCGAACCACAGGCGTGAGCGGAGTCGTGGTTTCCGGAGACGGCGTTGGACCGGTCAACGGCTCACTGCAGATAGACGGGAGACAGTTCGCGATTCCGACGACCGACCCGTCCTGGGTGACGGACCTCGGAATCGCAGCGGTCATGGCATCTTCGGTCGGTGCCACCGATGAAGGTATTGCGGCGGTGCTTGCCGGGTTCACCCCTGGTCCGCACCGACGCCGGACGGTCGGGACTCGGAACGGCATCACGTGGATCGACGATTCGAAGGCGACGAATCCGCACGCGGCTCGCGCCGCGGCCGAGGCATACGCGAGTGTGGTACTCCTCGCAGGTGGACGCAACAAGGACCTCGATCTCTCGACGATCGCACCCGGATCGGTTCGTCATGTCGTCGCATTCGGAGAAGCGGCGCCGTCCATCGCGGCAGTTGTTGAGACCCCGGTGAGTGTTGTTGGTGACCTCGCAGAGGCCGTCGAAGTTGCGGGTCGGATAGCGGTCACCGGGGACACGGTCTTGCTTGCTCCAGGCTGTGCGAGTTTCGACGAGTTCGACTCGTACGCCAGCCGAGGGGACCGGTTTGCCGCACTCGTCGCCGCTGCGGAGGCGGCGAAATGACGGGCAGGACGACCCCCTTCGACCATGCTACGCGCATGATCGAGCCCGCCCCGGATCCCGTGATGCTGGAGGACGCCGACGCGCGGTCGTCGGTTCGACAGGAGATCCGTGATCGTCGGGTTGCGCGCACCCTCCATCTGAGCGACCGTCGAACGGTGTTCCTTGTGGTCCCCGTCATCATGCTGCTCATCGTTGGTCTCGGTGCGATGCTGTCCGCTTCCTCGGTCATCTCGATCCGCGAGACCGGTGACCACCTGTTCTACATCAAGCGTCAGATCATCTGGGTCGGACTGGGACTCGCCTCCCTCGTTGTGTTCGCCAAGATTCCGTATCGGTGGTATCGCCGATACGCGATCCCCATCTTCTTCGTTGCGGTGGCGGGCCTCGTGGCCACGCTCGTCGTCGGTGACGTCCGTGGCGGTGCCAGGCGATGGATCGAGATCGGACCGCTGACGATCCAGGTTTCGGAGTTCGCCAAGGTTGCAACGGTGATCCTTCTCGCTGCCGTCCTCGCGAAGAAGGATCACCTGCTCCAGCGCCTGCCCCACTTCCTTCTGCCCGTGATCACGATTCTGGCCGTGGTGTCGGTGCTGCTGCTCCTGCAGCCCGATTTCGGCACCGCGCTGCTGATCGGGGCTGCCGCCTTCGCCATGCTGACCGCCTCTGCGGCTCCGCTTGGGTTCATCGTCGGACTCGGCGGGATCTCAGGGATCCTCGCAGTTGCCGGGGCCTTCGGTATGGACTATCGAAGGGCCCGGATCACAGGGTTCCTTGATCCCTTCGCCGATCCGCTCGGTACCGGCCACCAAGCCGTCCAAAGCCTGGTGGCGCTCGGGTCGGGAGGATGGCTCGGAGTCGGTCTCGGCGCGAGTCGTGCACGTTGGTCTTTCCTGCCGAACGCCCACACCGACTTCATCTTCGCGATCATCGGCGAGGAGACGGGTTTCGCCGGTGCGTCGCTCGTAATCGTGCTCTTCGCGTTCTTCGCGGCGGTGGGTATCAGGATCGCCCTCACGGCACCCGATGTCTTCGGCCGACTCCTGGCGGTCGGCATCGTCTCCTGGCTGACCTTCCAGGCCCTGGTCAACGTGGGTGGCGTCGTTGCGGTGCTTCCGATCACCGGTGTCCCGCTTCCGTTCGTCTCCTCCGGCGGCAACGCCATGATCGTGAGCCTCGCCGCGATCGGCATTCTGGTGAACATCTCCCGAACGGGGAAAAATGCTGAATCGGCCGCGCCGTGACCTTTGCCTTCGCTGCAGCAGGCACGGGTGGCCACATCTACCCGGCACTTGCCGTCGCCGGAGCGCTGGTCGAATCCGGAGTTTCGGCGTCCGACATCGTGTTCTTCGGTGGTGATCGACTCGAGACGCGGATCGTGCCCAGGGCTGGATTCGAACTGATCCAACTCGAGGTGCGAGGTCTCAAGCGATCTCTGGCTACCGACAACCTCATGCTGCCCGTGGTCGTTCGTCGAGCTACGGCCGACGTGGCGGATGCCCTGCAGGCCCGTACGTCCGGCGTTCTTACCGTTTTCGGCGGATACGTGAGTGTTCCTGCCGCACTGGGGGCGCGCAGGATCGGCATGCCGTATGTGATCCACGAACAGAACGCTGTGCCGGGTCTCGCGAACCGATATGTCGCCAGGCGTGCGACAAGGACGCTCGTTGCGTTCGCTTCCGCACTCGACCGACTCAAGAACGCCGAGATCGTCGGGAATCCCCTCAGCAGCGCATTCGACGGCTACAAGCGCGACGAGATCAGAGCAGAGGCACTCCTGCGTTACGGCCTCGCACCGGATTTGCCTGTCGTCGGCGTCTTCGGTGGTAGTCAGGGCGCCAGGGCCCTCAACGATACGGCCGCCGAGTTCGCACTCAGGTTCGGTGAGACGGTATCGGTTCTGCACCTCACGGGACCCGACCACCACGAATCCGTCGCAGAGCAGGCGCGTGCTGCTGCGAACTGGGTCACCGCCCCGTTCGAATCCGACATGAAGTTCTTCTTCGCAGCATCGGACGTCGTTCTCTCCAGAGCCGGGGCGATGACGGTGAGCGAACTTGCGGCCACGTCGACCCCTTCGGTCGTCGTGCCGCTTCCGGCAGGGAAGGGATACCAGGCGCTGAACGCACGAGACCTCGAGCGAGCAGGAGGAGCGGTGGTCATCGATCAGGATCGGGTTGCCGACGTCCCCCGACTGCTTTCGACTCTCGTCGCCGATCCCGATCGGCTTGATGCCATGCGAAACGGAGCGCGTTCGGTGGCGAAACCGGAAGCTGCGCGTCGCGTCGCCACCATTCTCAGGGAGGTTGCCGGTGTCTGATCCGCCGACCATCGCGCTAGAGGAGATCAGGTCTATCCACATGATCGGTGTCGGCGGCTCCGGGATGTCCGGACTCGCCAAGCTTCTGGCCCAGCGAGGCATTCGCGTTACAGGCTCCGATGTCAAACCGTCCGCTGTGATCGATTCCCTCGCGGGTGTGGGCGTTGAGACCTGGATCGGTCATCGGCCGGAGCAGATCACGAGCGCCGACGTCGTCGTCGCGTCGTCGGCTGTCCCCGATCACGACCCGGAACTCAGGGCGGCCCGACAGGCCGGGATGGTGACGGCACGAAGGCCGGCGCTCCTTCGGGGGATTACGACAGCGTTCCCGACCATCGGGTTCTCGGGCACACATGGAAAGACCTCCAGCACCGCGATGGCGGTCGCCGGTTTGCGTGCTTGTGGACTGGATCCCTCGTTCATCGTGGGCGGCGAAATCTCAGACCTGAACACCGGTGCTCACCTTGGCGATCACGATCTGCTGCTGCTCGAAGCTGACGAGGCGTTCGGCACCTTCCGACATCTACGACTCGCCGGTCTTGGTGTGACGAACATCGAGGCGGACCACCTCGACTACTACCGAACCGTGACCGCGCTTGAAGAGGCGTTCGCTCAGGTCGCTAGCCGAACCGACGGCCCGGTCGTGGGCTGCATCGACGACGCTGGTGTTCGCCGGCTGGCCGAACGTTCGACGGTGATCGGCTACGGCGCGAGCACTCATGCCGCATGGAGAATCGAAGATGTGACCCTCAGTGCCGCACCGTCATTCTCGCTCACCGGTCAGGGAGTGACCAGGCGAATCCGACTTCGGCAGCCCGGTATGCATGTCATCAACAACGCCGCCGGTGTGCTTGCGCTTTTCGGCGAACTCGGATTCGACCTCGATTGTGCGGTGGGTGGCATCGAGCGTTCCGGCGGTGTGCGCAGGAGATTCGAAGTCAAAGCGAGGATCGGGGGGGTCACGATCATCGACGACTACGCCCACCATCCGACGGAAGTGGCTTCCACGATCAGCGCCGCCCGTACGATGACACCGGGTCGACTCTGGGTCGTCTTCCAGCCGCACCGGTACACGCGCACCGCGGCGCTCGCCCCGTCGTTCGGCGCACCCCTCGCCGAAGCAGATCGGATCATCGTCACCGACGTCTACAGCGCGGGCGAGCGTCCCCAACCGGGAGTCACAGGCCGGCTCGTCGCCGAAGCCGTCAGCGCGAGCGGCGGCAACGTCACGTACATCGAGCGACTCGCGGATGTGGCGGAAGGGCTCGCGGAAGAGATCGAGTCCGGCGACACCCTTGTGTTGATGGGCGCGGGAGACGTCGCGACAATCTGGACTCAGGTCGCCGACCGGATCGGAAAGGGTTCGTGAGCGACCGCCTCATACCGACGCGGGGAGTGCGTGCCGATGTTGCGCTGGGGCCGATGACCACGTACAAACTCGGCGGTTCTGCGGATTGGTTCGCCGAGGTAGAAGACGAGCAGCCTCTGG
The DNA here is from genome assembly GCA_964195515.1 of uncultured Saprospiraceae bacterium. GTDB lineage: Bacteria > Actinomycetota > Acidimicrobiia > Spongiisociales > UBA5794 > JAHEEL01. The sequence continues at coordinate 8,611 of CAXMQO010000073.1, forward strand.
TCGACGTTCTTGCCGCCGCCAGCGACGACGTGGACGTGCTGGTGCTCGGCCGCGGGAGCAACCTCCTCGTCGCCGACGCGGGTTACCGCGGATTGGTGGTCCGGCTCTCCGGCGCGTTCCTGGAGATTGCGGTCGAACCGGACGGTGTGGTCTGCGCCGGTGGAGCGGTCCCCTTGCCACGGGTCGCGAGGACGGGAGCAGAGGCCGGTCGTTGCGGACTTGAGTTCTATGCCGGGATTCCCGGCACGGTCGGAGGCGCCGTGAAGATGAACGCGGGCGGGCACGGGAGCGATACCGCGACTCGTCTGCTCAACGCTCGGATCGTCGCTCGAATCACCGGTGACCGACACGATCGAACCGCCGCGGAATTCGCTTTCGGCTACCGGCACTCGAACCTCGGGCCGGGAGAGATCGTGGTCTCTGCACGGTTCGCAACCGAGCCGTGTGAGCGCGGTGCTGCCGAGGCGCGGATTCGTGAGATCACGCGGTGGAGGAAGGAACACCAACCGGGAGGGACCTTCAATGCCGGTTCGGTGTTCAAGAACCCGCCGGGCGACGCGGCCGGACGTCTGATCGACGAGGTCGGGCTCAAGGGACATCGATGCGGCGGTGTCTCGGTATCGGAAATGCACGCGAACTTCCTCGTGGCCGACGAACATGCCTCCGCGCAGGATGTGTGGGATCTCGTATGGGCCGTTCGACGCCGTGTGGGCGAAGTCGCTGGGGTCTGGCTCGTACCCGAGATCCAGTTCGCGGGTGTATTCGATAGAACCGGCGATGAAGCAATGGGACCGGAGACGACCGAATGAACACGATGGACCACCGGATTGCCGAGCGGCGACAGCAGGTGACGGAAGATCGAGCCCGAGGGCGACTCAGGTGGCTGATCTGGATCGTGTTGGCCGTGGGTGCAGCGGCGGCAGCAGTGTGGTTGGTCAATTCGCCGATGCTCTCGATCCGATCGGTAGTGGTGACCGGTGCGGAGCGCACCGATCCGTCCGCAGTCGCCCACAGCCTCGCCATCGGGCCGGGAACACCGACAATGTCGGTGAACGCCGGTGCAGTTGAGGCGGCGCTGCTCGAGGACCCCTGGATCGCGAGCGCGGACATGATCGTTTCGTGGCCCGGCACCATCGAGATCCACGTCGTGGAGCGAGTGCCGGTTGCTGCGATCGACATCGGCGGCACGGTCTTCCAGACCGCGGCGGACGGAGTGCTGGTCGAGAGAGTGAGCGGCGGAGTGGTTCCTCCGTTGATTGTCACGGACCGCTCGGTGACAGCGCGGGTCGGGGATCGGATCTCCGACGAACCGACGCTGGGCGCAATCGAGTTCCTGGCCACGCTCCCTCCGGCGTTGCGGCGCTCGACGGAGGTCACGGTGGCCGGGACCGTGGTCGGTGCCGAAGTCGATGGGATCATGGTTGTGATGGGACGACCTACCGATATGGCGGCGAAAGCGGCGGCCGTCGAGGCCCTCATCGCCACTGGTATCGAGCACGGCAGTCGGATCGACGTGACCGCGCCGCTTCGTCCCGCGGTCGCCGCGCCTCAATCTCAACTGGAAGGTGAGACGGAGACGCTGGAAGAGTCTTAACCTTTGGACTAACGTTGTATCACCTGCGCGGGAGGCCCAGCACATGACCGATCCGAAGATTTCCCCCCACACCTATCTCGCCGTCATCAAAGTGGTCGGGGTTGGTGGTGGTGGCGTCAATGCCGTGAACCGTATGATCGAGGCCGGGGTGGGTGGCGTTGAGTTCATCGCCGTCAACACGGACGCTCAGGCTCTTATCATGTCCGACGCCGATCTCAAGCTCGACATCGGCCGAGATTCCACTCGCGGTCTGGGCGCGGGGGCGAATCCCGAGGTCGGGCGTGAAGCGGCGGAGGAACATCGCGCCGAGATCGAGGACGCTCTGACCGGAGCGGATATGGTGTTCATCACCGCGGGCGAAGGCGGAGGTACCGGAACCGGTGCCGCTCCCGTCGTGGCCGAGGTTGCGAAATCACTCGGTGCACTAACGGTCGGCGTCGTCACGCGCCCGTTCGGATTCGAAGGTCGGCGCCGCTCGGTTGCGGCCGAGCAGGGGATCCAGACCCTGAAGCAGGCCGTTGACACCCTGATCATCATCCCGAACGAGCGCCTCCTCGAGATCGTGGACGACCTGACTCCTGTGGTCGATGCCTTCAAGCTGGCCGATGAGATTCTCACGAACGGTGTCAAGGGGATCACCGATCTCATCACGACGCCGGGCCTCATCAACGTCGACTTCGCAGACGTGAAGACGGTGATGTCCGAGGCCGGATCCGCCGTGATGGGAATCGGGCAGTCGACCGGTGACAGCCGCGCCCAGCAGGCTGCCGAGAAGGCAATCGCGAGCCCGTTGCTGGAGACATCGATGGACGGGGCGCGAGGTGTCCTGCTCTCGATCGCCGGTCCGCGAGAGATGACGCTTCACGAGGTGGCCACAGCGGCGGCCATCGTTGCCGATCACTCGGACGCGGACGCAAACATCATCTTCGGCGCCGTCGTCGACGAATCCCTCGGGGACGAGATGCGAGTGACGGTCATCGCCGCCGGGTTCGAGAAAGAACAGACACGGACCGCGTTCACCTCCGCTCCCACCGTCGGTGTTCCGATCGTACGCACAGACCTGGACGAGGTGATGCGTCACGACGACGGAACCGACGAGATGGAGATCCCGGGCTTCGTCCAGGGATGATCCGGCCCGCGGGATTCCGCGGTGCGGCCTTCGGCGACGCAGGAGATGGAAACGGCAGGGACGACGCGAACCGTCGTGAGGTCATCTCGGACGAGCTTGATATCCCGCGGCAGTGGGCGTTCGTTCGTCAGGTGCATGGAGGGGTTGTGCTCGGCGTCCAGCAACCAGGGCTCGCCGGGTCTGCCGACGGTCTGATCACCGACCAACCAGGACTCCCACTTGCGATCGCAACGGCGGACTGTATGCCGATCATCATCGAAGGGGACCGCTCGGTCGCCATTCTCCACGCGGGGTGGCGCGGGGTGGCAGCCGAGATTGTGCGGGAGGGAATTGAAGCGATGAAGGCACTCGGTGACACGCCGAGACGGGCAGCGATCGGCCCCTCGATCGGACCGTGTTGTTACGAGGTCGGCGACGAGGTCAGAGCGGCCGTCGGCGACCACACATCGCGAACGACCTTTGCGACCCCGAGCGTCGATCTATGGTCGGCTGCCGCGGCACAGCTATCCGGTCTCGACATCTGGAGGTCGAACATCTGCACCTACACTGAATCAGGATTTCGGTCGTATCGTTGGGACGCGACCACGAAGCGACAAGTAGCGGTGGCATGGCTACCAGAGGACTGATCGAAGTCGGTGAGCGCGTTGCATCTGCATCGAGGAGATCGGGTCGAGACCCGGATTCCGTGATCCTGCTTGCCGTGTCCAAAGGACGAACGGACGCGGCCGTAGGCGAACTGTACGGAGCCGGGCAACGGGTGTTCGGAGAGAATCGGCCCTTGGGACTCCGTCAACGCATCGACGGTGATCTACCGAAGGACATCGATTGGCACTTCGTCGGGAACGTGCAGCGTAGGGCGATCAAGACGATCGCACCGTCGATCGTGCTCCTCCACTCCCTCGATCGCATGAGCCTCGCAGATGCGTGGATTCGGCTCGACGAACCGCCTCCGGTGCTCATCGAGGTCAACATCGGCGACGAGCCGCAGAAGAACGGATTCGCCCCATCCGAAGTCCTTCGCATTGCCGACCATCTCGCCGTCGGTGGTGTCTCGGTTCGCGGGTTGATGATCATCCCGCCGAGCGTGCGCATTGCAGAGGACGCCCGCCGATGGTTCGTCGCTCTGCGCGAACTCCGGGATATCCTCGTGGTTGAGCACCCGTCCGCCGGCGACCTCTCGATGGGGATGACCGACGACTTCGAAGTGGCCGTGGAAGAGGGCGCGAGCATCGTTCGCGTAGGACGGGCTATCTTTGAACCCGCGAACAACGAAATCAACGGACGCTCTCTCGAGGATTGACTATGGCAACGTTCTGGCAGAAGACGCTCTTCTACCTGGGTCTCGTCGATGAGGACGACGCCGCCGATGGTGGACAGGCCGGAACCGGTATGCCGCCCGGCACCCCGGGTGTCGAGGCGCCCCGTATGGTCACGGCTCGCCCACCCGGGGGCATCGCGGGACGCCGTGTCGACCCGCCATCGTCGCAGCGCAGAGAGTCGTCGTGGGATCACACCGAGGCGGGCGTCTACGTTCAACCGGGGGGCCAGGCGAACCAGGCGTTCGAATCGACCCATCGCCCCTCATCGGGGACGACCGACGTCATCGTGGCACGCAACTTCTCCGATGCTCAGATGCTCGCCGACGGTCTCCGATCGGGGCGTGCTCTCGTGCTCGACCTCCGATCGACCGAACCCGAAATGGTTCGTCGACTCGTCGATTTCACATCGGGGCTCACATACGCACTCGACGGGAAAATGGCGAAGATCTCACAGGGCGTCATCCTCGTCAGCCCGGCAGGTGTCTCGGTGAGCAGTGAAGAGCTCGACCGTCTCGCCACGCTCGGGCTCTACCGATCGTCCTGATCCGTGCTTACGCTCGTCTGCGGCATTCTCCGACTTGCAGTATGGGTCATCATCGCGTGGATCGTCCTGAGCTACGTCGTCTCATTCGGACGACTGGGTTGGGATCATCCGGTCCGCCGTCTCTATGACGGACTTTCCAGGGCGATCGAGCCACTCATGCGCCCGATCCGGAGTGTCGTCCCACCCGTGAGGATCGGAGGAGCAGCACTCGATCTCTCGCCGCTCATCCTCATCATCGGTGTGAATCTGCTGCTCGTCGTTGTCTGCTGATCAGGCTCCGACGATACTGAGGGCGACGACGGCGCCGTCGATGGTGACGGGGTTCGTTGTAACCGAATCGTCTTTCCTGATCTCCGCTGCCAGAACCTCACCTGCGATGAAACCGTCGTGAACGTCGAACGCATCGACGATGGAGGCATCATCGGACGCCCAGAGAAGTCGGATGCGATCGGCAACCTCGAAGCCCTCTGAACGCCGCATCAACTGGACCCGGTTGACGAGTTCGCGCGCGACACCCTCGATGCGGAGATCACCGGTGAGGTGGGTATCGAGCGCAACCGTGATCGAACCCTCCGTTGCGACGACCGTCCCCTCCCGCGGGCTCCGAAAGACCACGACGTCTTCAGCAGTCAGCACGTCCTCCCCGATCGTGATCTCGCCGGTGTCGAGGAGTTCGGCAACGGCGTCGTGGCTTAGGTTTGAGATCTCCTCTGCGACGGTCTTTGTTTCTTTCCCAAACCGGGGCCCGAGTCGCTTGAAGTCGGCTTTCGCTGACAACTCCACCAGATCGGCTTCGTCATCGTGGACCTCCACGGCGTGAACGTTCAACTCCTCAGTGATCAGGGCGGTGTGCGTCTCGATCGCCGTCCGGAGCGCGGGATCTGGGGTGACGATCGTCACGAGAGCGAGCGGCTGCCGGACCCGCAAGTCGTTCCGCTTTCTCAGGGTCCGACCGAGGTTGACGACCGTTCTTGATGCCGCCATGGTGAGTTCGAGCTCCGCGTCGATGAGTGCGGTGTCGGCTTCGGGGTAGTCGAGCAGATGCACACTCAACGGAGCGGAGGTGTCCGATGGCCGGGCGAGGCTCTGGTACATCTCTTCGGCCATGAATGGCAGGACGGGAGCCGCGACGGTTGCGAACGTGAGGAGCACGTCGTGGAGCGTGGCGAACGCGGCCAGTTTGCCGCTCTCGTCGCCGCCTCCTCGGCGGGACCAGAAACGCCGGCGCGATCTGCGGATGTACCAGTTCGTCAGTTGTTCCACGAATCCGATGATGGGCGGTGTGACCGCGAAGAGCCGGTACGCCTCCATCTCGTGATTGACGTTTGCGATCAGGGTCTGGAGGACCGAGAGGATCCAGCGATCGATCTCCGGTCGTTCTGCGATGGGCGGGGCTGCGGCGAGATCCGCTGCGGTGATGGCGTCGGCTTCCGCGTAGGTGGTGAAGAACGAGAACGCGTTCCACCACGGAAGCAACACGGTCCGGACGACCTCACGAACGCCGTCTTCCGAGAATCGGAGCGGGTCGGCCCGGACGACGGGGGAGTTGATCAGATACGCGCGAAGAGCATCGGCACCGAACTCGTCGAGGACGTGTAACGGATCCGGGTAGTTTCTGAGACTTTTCGACATCTTCCGACCGTCCTCGGCGAGGACCATGCCGGTGACGACACAGTTCTGAAACGGCGCCTTGTCGAAGATTCCGGTCGACAGAATCAGCAGCGTGTAGAACCAACCACGGGTCTGATCGAGACCCTCCGCGATGAAGTTGGCTGGGAAGCCGTGTTCGAATCGCTCCTTGTTCTCGAATGGGTAGTGGACCTGGGCATACGGCATGGAGCCCGAGTCGAACCACGTGTCGAGCACCTCGGGGACACGGACCATCGTGCCGTCGCATTTCCCACACGGCCAGGTGATCGGATCGAGGATGTGTTTGTGGAGGTCGTCGGTCCGGACGCCGCTCAGCGCCTCGAGTTCGTCTCGGGAGCCGAGACACACGGTCTCGTCACACGCGCCACATTCCCAGATGGGGATCGTGGTGCCCCAGAATCGGTTCCGGGAGATGGCGTAGTCCCTGGCGTCTTCGAGCCAGTTCCCGAATCTCTTTGCGCCGACGTAGTCGGGGACCCAGTGGATGCCGTTGTTCAGTTCGACCATCCGGTCCTTGATCGCTTCGACATTGACGTACCAGCTCGGGATGGCCTTGTAGATCAGGGGGGTATCGGTGCGCCAGCAGAACGGGTAGCTGTGGGTGATCGTCCCCTCGTGCACGAGTACCCCCCGATCCCTGAGTAACCCGATCAGGATGGGATCCGCAGCCTTGACGTGGAGGCCTTCAACCTCGGGGACCTCGTCGGTGAATCGCGCCTCGAGGTCGATCGGATCGACGAGGGCGGAGATCTCGGCCTTCCGAAGGGCAAAGAAGTCCGCTTCGCCGTATGCAGGTGCGGTGTGGACCAGGCCGGTCCCGTCCTCCGTTGTGACCTCATCCATTGCGATCACGCGAAATGCACCGTTCTCCCGCTCGTTCTCGAAGTGGGGAAAGGGGGGCTCGTATGCGACGCCGAGTAGTTCGGCGCCGGACGCGGCTCCGAGGATCTGTGGAGCTGTGTCGCCCCAGAGATCGCCGACTCGCTCTCTCGCGACCCAGTAGTGGTCTCCTTCATCAGCAACCCGCACGTAGTCGATGCCTTCGCCAACTGCGACCGCGAGATTCCCAGGAAGTGTCCAGGGCGTCGTTGTCCAAACGAGGAGGTAGTCGTCGGCGAACGCGTGATCGTTGCCATTGGTGATTCGCAGACGCAGCGTTACTGATGGGTCTTCGACGTCGCGGTACCCACCGAGGTTCACTTCGAAGTTCGAGAGTGAAGTTGCGGCACCCCAGGAGTAGGGGAGTACCTTGAACGCCTTGTACACCAGACCACGGTCCCAGAGTTGCTTGAATCCCCACCAGACGGACTCCATGAATTCGATGTCCATCGTCTTGTAGTCGTCTTCGAAATCCACCCAGCGCCCGATTCGACGCGTGACGTCGTAGAAGGCCGTCGTGGTTTGTTCAACGAGTTCCCGCGCGGCCTCGTTGAACCGTGCAACGCCGAGTTCCTCTATCTCGCGCGGTCCGGATACGCCGAGACGTTTCTGGACCTCCATCTCGACGGGGAGGCCGTGTGTGTCCCAACCGAAGCGGCGCTCGACGCGATGCCCGCGCATCGTCCAGTAGCGGGGCACGATGTCTTTGACGACCCCTTGGAGGATGTGACCGTAGTGGGGGCTCCCGGTCGCGAACGGAGGTCCGTCGTAGAAGGTGTAATCCGACTCGGGAGGGCGCATCTCGACAGAAGTGCGGAACGCGTCGATCCGATCCCAGAGCGCGAGGATGCGGCCATCGAGTTCGGGAAGGTCGACACCCGGTGCGACTCGGGAGAAGGTGGGTGCTGGCTCTTGATCGTTCACGGGTCCTCCGGCGCTCGTAGGTTCGCCGGGACGAGGTGGCCCGCGGTACCACCCGGCTTGTCGATCCTGGGACCGACCGCTCGTTGCCTCCGTCACGGTGGAGTTGTCCGGCGGGTTCTACGACCGGCGGAGCCGATTTCTTCCCGCTGCTCGGGGGTGATGTCCACCGACACGTGACTCCGACCTTTCACCGTCGTCGGATCGCTCAGTCCACGTGTTCTCCGGAGGCTCGTCCCCGTCATCGCGTCTTCAGAGAGTAATCCCGCTGTCATCCTTGTAGTGGTGATTACGAGCATCGATGGCGTTACGTTGGCGGGATGGAGCCCGTGTTCAAGCATCCCGACGGCGTCGCCGTACGCGTCCACGTGGTGCCCGGAGCGTCGCGCACGGAGATCAAGGGCCGCTACGGCGACGTCATCAAGATCCGTGTTTCTGCTCCGCCGGAAGGAGGACGGGCGAATCGTGCCATCGTCGATCTGCTGGAACGTATCGTCGGAGGCACGGCCGAGATCGTGAAGGGCCGCACGTCACCGTCGAAGACCGTCCTCATTCGTGGCGTCGACCCTGCAACGGTTGTGGAGGTACTCGACGGATGAAGCGCCGGGGACCACTCGCGGGCTGTTATCGTCTCCGTCCGAATCGGGGAGGCGTATGGCCAGGGAATTGGCACCATCGACATTGGAGCGTCTCGGGCGAAGGCTCGAAGACGAACGGGCGCGTCTCACCGGGATCCTCGAAGAGATTGATCGACAGCGAGAGCGGGCCCGCTTGGCCGAGAGCGCATCCGAGCACAACCCGGACCCGGACAACGTCGACGGGGGCGCGCTTGCGCTCGAGAAGGAGATGGACGTCTCCGTGGAGCAGAACGCGAAACAGTTGCTCGAGAAGGTGTTCCACGCACAGGACCGGATGGAGAAGGGCCTCTACGGGATATGCGAAGTAACGGGGGATCCGATCCCGGTGGCGAGGCTGGAAGCCCTGCCGTACGCCACGGCGACGGTCGAAGCGGCGTCCCGGCGCTGAAGCTCCGTCTTCTCGCCGTGTCGATCGCCGCCGTCGTGGTGATCGTCGACCAGGCGACGAAGGTATGGGCCCTCCGTGCGCTCGATGACGGGCCGATCGTTCTCATCGACGGAGTCCTGAATTTCCGTTTGTTCTTCAATACCGGCGCATCGTTCTCAATATTCGCCAAAGGCGGCGCGGTCATCGGGATTGCCGTGATCGGCGTCGTGATCATGATCTTCTTCGCACTACGTGAAGCGGGGCATCGTCTCGACGCCGTCGCTCTCGGTCTTGTGCTCGGTGGGGCAGTCGGCAACCTCCTCGACCGACTGTTCCGTGGGGCTGGATTCCTCGACGGAGCGGTGGTTGATTTCATCAACGTCCCATTCTTCGCGACGTTCAACGTGGCCGACATCGCCATCAACGTTGGCGTCGGGTTGCTTCTCGTCGGAGCCTTCCTCCGCCGATGAGTGATCGAGTGGAGATCCCGGTCGAGTTCGACGGTGAGAGGGCCGACCGGGCCGTCGCGACCCTCTGTGACGTGAGTCGTCGGATCGCGAAATCGACGATCGAGATGGGTGGTGTCGTACGACGAGGGAGCAGCCTCTCACCGGCGGACCGGGTCGTGGTCGGTGACGTGATCGAGGTCGACCTTGTGGTCGGTGAGATCGCGGTGGTGGCAGATACCGCCGTCGAGTTCGCCATCGCGTTTGAGGATGACGACGTGGTCGTCGTAGACAAACCCGCGGGAGTGGTCGTTCACCCCGGTGCGGGGCGACCGGGTGGGACCCTTGCGAACGGGCTTCTTGCCCGTTTCCCTGAGATCGCCGACCTCGGTCCGGAGCATCGATGGGGGATCGTGCACCGTATCGATCGCGACACCTCCGGGCTCCTCATCGTGGCGAAGACACCGGCCGCATTCGACCGTCTGCAGGCGGCACTCAAGAGGCGCGAGGTCAACCGGCGCTATGTCACTCTGGTCTCGGGACGATTCACGAATACCACCGGCACGATCGACGCACCCGTCGGGCGGGACCACGCGCATCCGACGCGGATGACCGTTGCCGAAGGGGGACGCCCGGCTAGAACCCACTACCGCCGCCTTGCTGAGTGGGAGGATCACGACGAGTCGCTCATGGCCGTCACCCTGGAGACCGGTCGCACACACCAGATCCGCGTCCACATGCGTGCGGTCGATCATCCGATCGTTGGAGATCCCGTCTATGGGCCGGGCCGGTGGATGGCGGGTGATCCGGGTCGTACGTGGCTCCACGCCGAGGCGCTCACGTTCGAGCATCCATCTGGTTCGGGATCGTTGACGGTGAATGCGGAGTTGCCGGCGGATCTTGCCGGTTCGTTGGATGACTTGGGGCCACCGACACGAGGAGCGGTTAGGTGATCACGGCGGAGTGCCGTGAGCCGGCCCGCTAGATTGCCGGAAGGAGGTTCCATGTCGATCCACTACGAACGTCTGTCATCGCTCGACAATTCGTTCCTGGCGCTCGAGTCGCGAACGACACACATGCACGTCGGGGCGGTCACGATCTTCGACGCCGGTTCGTTCGCTCGTAGGAACGGCGGGATCGACGTCGACCGGCTCCGGGCATTCATCGAGTCCAAGCTGTACATGATCCCGAGGTATCGCCAGCGGCTCGTCAGGGTTCCGGTCGAGCGGCATCCGGTGTGGGTCGACGACGACTGCTTCGCGATCGATTACCACATCCGGCACATTGCGCTGCCCCGCCCCGGTACGGAGGAGCAATTGAAGCGGATGGCCGGCCGGCTCATGTCCCAGCAACTCGATCGCTCGAAGCCGATGTGGGAGATGGTCGTCGTCGAGGGACTCGACCACGGACGTTTCGCGATCGTCACGAAGATTCACCACTGCATGATCGACGGCATGTCCGGCGTCGACCTGATGGCTGTGCTCATGTCGCTCGTACCGTCAGACGAGATCATCCCCGGCCCGGTCTACGAGCCTCGTCCGTCGCCGAACGGCACTGAGTTGCTGGTGCGCGAGACGACTCGACGCATCTCTGAAACGGTGGGTTCGGTTCGGCACGTCCAGAACGCGTTCGTCAATGCTGCGGATCTCGCTGAGACCCTCGGTCGACGCCTGCAAGCCGTTGGGGCATCTCTTGCATCAGGTTGGCTCGTGCCGACGGGCAAGACGCCAATCAACGGGGTCGTCGGACCCGGACGCAGATTCGATTGGGTCAACATGCCGCTCGCCGACGTGAAGGCGGTCAAGAACAAGCTCGGTGGCACCGTCAATGATGTGTTCCTTGCCACGGTGGCCGGCGCGGTCCGGCACTTCCTCATCGAGGAGCGGGGCGTCTCCGAACAGGAACTCGAAGGGGTTGACTTTCGTGTGATGGCTCCGGTGAGCGTCCGATCCAAGGACCAGCGCGGAACACTCGGAAACCAGGTAGCCATGTGGCTCGCTGCACTCCCGATCGACGACCCCGACGCGGCCTCCCGTCTGAGAAAGGTCCACGGCGAGACGAACAAACTCAAGGACACCAACCAGGCGCTCGGAGCCGCGACCCTGGTGCGCGTCTCGACCGGTGCACCCGCGACGCTCGTCGCACTCGGGACCCGACTCGCGTCGAACGCGCGACCGTTCAACATGACGGTGACGAACGTTCCCGGTCCCCAGTTTCCTCTCTATCTCCTGGATGCCCGGGTCGAGGCGACCTATCCACTCGTCCCGCTCTGGGAGAGCCACGGCATCGGCCTGGCGATGTTCTCGTACGACGGCACGGTCTCATGGGGGATCAACGGCGACTACGGGATCATGCCGGATCTGGATCGATTCGGATCAGCGATCCTTGCTTCATTCGCCGAACTCGTTGCGGCTGCCGCAAACGGTCCCGAGCGGACCCAATCACCGAATAGGATCTCGGTATCGGTGAAAGGGAGCCCAAAGAAGCGGCCGCCGATCGGGACCTGAGTCGGAGGCTCAGCCGAAGAACGATTTCGCGGTGCGGAAGAGTTCTTCCGGCACGCCGCGGATCGAGTCGACGGCTTCGCTCAGCGGAACGGACTCGATGTTCATCGAACGCAGGGCCACCATCACACCGGACTCACCATCGGCGGCGAGATCGGCGGCGCCAACGCCGAGCCGTGTCGCCAGAACCCGGTCGAAGGCAGACGGCGTGCCACCGCGCTGAACGTGACCGAGCACGGAGACCCGGGCCTCGAAACCGGTTCGATCCTCGATCGCCGCGGCGATGAGGTAACCGACACCGCCGAGTCGATCAAATCCGAACGCGTCCTGCTTCTGTTCGGCCGGCTCGTATCCGGGCGGAGGACTCACTCCCTCGGCGACGACGACGATCGAGTACTTGATGCCTTTCCGGTGCCTCCGCCGAAGCGTGTCGACCACGTCGTCGATGTCGTACTCGTACTCTGGGACGATGATGGCGTCGGCGCCGCCGGCGATCCCGGCGTACATGGCGATCCAACCCTTCGTCCGTCCCATGACCTCAACGACGATGACACGGTTGTGCGATTCAGCGGTGGTCGCGAGTCGGTCGATCGCTTCGACTGCGATACCGACCGCGGTATCGAATCCAAACGTGATGTCGGTCCCGCAGATGTCATTGTCGATGGTCTTCGGCACGCCGATCACCGGCAGTCCCTCTTCGGAAAGCTTGAGCGCCGATCGCAGCGTCCCGTCGCCGCCGATGACGATGAGACTGTCGATGCCGTTGGCCTTAACGGTTCGTTCACAGGATGAGTAACCGTCGCCGTGGACATAGGGGTCCATGCGCGAAGTTCCAAGGATTGTTCCACCCCGGGTCAGAATGCCGCGAACCGCATCCCGGTCGAGCGATACGGTCTGGCCTTGCATGAGGCCTTCCCACCCGTTCTTGATGCCGAGCACCTCTGCGTCGCGCTCCTGGGCGCGAGCCACGACGCCCCGGATGACGGCATTGAGACCGGGGCAATCGCCGCCGGCCGTGAGGACTCCAATGACACTCATACTGTGATCTCCTGACGTGGGCTCTAGTAGAGAAACATCGGCTTGCCGGTGACGTGGCGCACTTTCGGCCGGTAGTTGATCGAGTCGTAGAATTCGGTGACGTCGACGCGCTTCACACCCTCGCCGGTAACCGAGATCGGCACGTGTGTGTACGTGCCCCCGCGAAGCGAGACCATGCGACCGGAAGCACCCTCGAGAGCGAGATCGGCCGCCATGACCGCATAATTGGTGGCCACCATGAGGTCGAGAGAGTCGGGACGACCGGACCGCATCAGGTATCCCACGGTCTGGTTGATGATTCCCTGACCGGTGCGCTCTGCGAGCAACTCGCCGGTGACCTGCCCGATCCCGCCGAGTTTGCGATGACCGTAGGCATCCGAGTCGCCGGACAGCGCCATCTCGCCACCCTTGATCGTCGCACCCTCCGAGATTGTGACCATCGCGTAGTTCGATGGATTCCGGGCCTTGTCGCTCATCAGGAGGTCCGCGAGTCGGTCGATGTCGAACGGAACCTCGGAGATCAGTGCCCGATCGACCCCCGCAAGGTACGCGGTGATCAGCGACGTCTCGCCCGAGTAGCGCCCGAAGAGTTCGACGATGGCGATCCGCTCGTGACTCCCCGTGCTGGTGCGGAGATTGTGGATGAATTCGACGCCCCGGGTCACCGCGGTCGAGAAACCGATGCAGTAGTCGGTGCCGTGGACGTCGTTGTCCATCGTTTTCGGAATAGCGATCACGGGAACGCCCTCTTCGTGCATGCGAAGCCCGTAGGAGAGGGTGTCATCACCGCCGATCGGTATGAGGACGTCGATCTCTTTCGCTTCGATGACGCGCAGCACGTGATCCGTCGTGTCGAACGGTCCGTCTCCTTCCGGCGGGTCCCCGAGGAACGACGGGTACTTGTCGCGGTGAACCCTTGCCGGGTTCGTGCGACTGGTGTGAAGGAACGTCCCGCCGGTGCGATCGACGGTCCGGACGGTGCTCGGGTTGAGATCGACGAAGTGCTCCGCCATGGAGGCCGGGTCTGCGGGGTTGGCATTGAGGAGTCCACCCCAGCCCCGCCGGATACCGACGACCTCGTGGCCGCCGTCGGCTACCCGGGAGACAACGGACTTGATCGACGGGTTGAGGCCAGGAACGTCTCCTCCGCCGGTGAGGATTCCGATGCGCATGGTGCTCCTTCAGAGTCGGGGTCTTCAACGAGGATAGGCAGGGTTGCGAGGCACCGCGGGCCGGTATCGCATGGCGTCGCGGGTCGTGCTTACATAGCTGTAGTTCACCCACTGAGGAGTCCCGTTGCAAAGCGACGGTTTCGCCCATCTCCATGTCCACACCGAGTTCTCGATGCTCGACGGTGCCGCGCGGGTGAAAGACGTGATTCGGGCGGCAGCCGCCGACGGTCAGCCAGCGGTCGCTATCACGGATCATGGCGTGCTCTACGGCGTGATCGACTTCTACAGGGAGGCAACGGACGTCGGGATCAAGCCGGTGCTCGGCATCGAGGCGTACGTGACGCCCGGATCGCGTTTCGACCGCTTGCCCCGTCGCGAGGACAAGCGTTATCACATGACGCTGCTGGCGGAGAACGAAGTCGGATACCACAATCTCATGAAACTCGCGTCGCTGGCGTATCTCGAGGGCTTCTACTACAAGCCACGGATGGACCGTGAATTGCTCGCCGAGCACAGCGAGGGGATCATTGCGGCCTCGGGATGCCTCGGTGGCCACGTGCCGCAACTGCTCGCACCGGACGGAACCGGTGAGGAAGGCAATATCGGGCAGACTCGCAACTACGACGCTGCCCTGGAAGCCGCTGCGATGTACCAGGACATCTTCGGAAAGGACAACTGGTTCATCGAAGTCCAGGACCATGGGATCGCCGGTCAGCAGCGGATCATGGACGACCTCTTGCAGATCTCCGCCGACATCGGTGCACCCCTGCTCGCCTCCAACGACAGTCACTACACGTACGCATACGAGGCCGACGCCCATGACGTGCTGCTCTGCATCCAGACCGGTGCGAACAAGAGCGATGAGGATCGATTCCGATTCGGTTCGGAGGAGTTCTACATCAAGACGGCGAAGGAGATGCGCGAGCGATTCCCGGCCGATCGGTACCCTGGGGCAACGAACAACAGCCTGCTGATCGCAGATCGTATCGACGTCGCCATCGATTTCGGCCAGATCCTGCTCCCGCAGTTCCCGGTACCCGACGGCCTGGACGAGGTCGGTTACCTGCGCGACCTGGTGATGGAGGGTGCGAGACGTCGGTACGGCGAATTCGACGCGGAGATCGCCGAGCGGATCGAATACGAGCTCCGGGTTATCGAGGAGATGGGATTCTCGGCGTACTTCCTGATCGTGTGGGACCTGATCCGACACGCGAAAGATCGAGGCATTCGTACGGGTCCTGGTCGCGGCAGTTCGGCGGGTTCGATCGTCGCGTACTGCCTGGAGATAACAGGGCTCGACCCGATCGCATACGGGCTGATCTTCGAGCGTTTTCTCAACCCTGGTCGACGCGAGATGCCGGACATCGACATGGATTTCGATGAGCGATATCGCGGCGAGATGATCCAGTACTGCGCGGAGCGGTACGGCTCCGATCACGTTGCTCAGATCATCACCTTCTCGACGATCAAGGGCAAGCAGGCGATTCGTGACGCCGCCAGGGTCCTCGGCCATCCCTACGGGGTCGGCGATCGTGCGGCAAAGCTCATGCCTCCCTCGATTCTCGGCAAGGATGCGACGCTCGGGCAGTGTCTGGAGGATCCGGGGCGCGAGGGGGAGCAGCAGGAGCGGGACTACTTCACGGCCGCGGCGGGTCTTCGCGACCTCTACGAATCCGACGCGATCACGCGAGAAGTGGTCGAGGCGGCACGCGGGCTGGAGGGACTGCGGAGACAGGATTCAATCCACGCTGCCGCGGTAGTGATCTCGCCGGTGCCGCTGACCGACATTCTTCCCGTTCAGCGCAAAGGTGCGGACGCCGAGATCGTGACGCAGTACGAGATGCACGGTGTCGAGGCGCCCGGTCTCCTCAAGATGGATTTCCTCGGTCTGCGCAACCTGACGACAATCGAGCGGGCGCTCGAACTGATCGAGCGCAACACGGGTACCCGGCCGGACATCGACGGTGTACCTCTCGATGATCCGCTCGTCTTCGACATGTTCCAACGTGGCGATTCGATGGGTGTGTTCCAGTTCGAAGGGGGACCCATGCGTGCCCTCATGAGGAACCTCAAACCGGAGGTCTTCGACCATCTTGTTGCCCTGAACGCCTTGTATCGGCCCGGGCCGCTCGGCGCAGGAATGCACCTCGAATACGCCGACCGGAAGAACGGCAAGACGCCGATCTCCTATCCGCACCCGGATCTCGAGGACGTGCTGGGTGACAGCTTCGGGATCATGGTGTTCCAGGAGCAGGTCATGCAGACCGCTCAGATGATGGCCGGATTCTCGATGGTCGAGGCGGACATGCTGCGCAAGGCCATGGGGAAGAAGATCCCCGCGGTGATGAGAGAGCAGGAGGAGAAGTTCGTTGCCGGATGTGTCGAACGTGGCCATCCTGAGGAACTCGGCAGGGACCTCTTTGGGTTCATCGAGCACTTCGCCGGCTACGGGTTCAACAAGTCGCACTCGGCGGCATACGCGCTCATCGCCTACCAGACGGCCTGGCTGAAGGTTCACTTCCCGGCGGAGTACATGGCGGCTCTCCTGACGGCCGTCAAGCGCGACAAGGACAAGACCGCTTTCTACCTCCACGAATGTCGGATCATGGGCATCCCTGTTCACGTTCCCGATGTCAACGTCTCAGAGTCGGACTTCGTCGGCGTGGACGGATCGATCTCGTTCGGCCTGTCGGCGATCCGGAACGTCGGAGAAGCAGTCGTTGCGCAGATCGTTGAGGAGCGGGACGCGGGGGAACTGTTTGCGGACTTCGGCGACTTCGTCGATCGGGTCGATGTGAGTGCCTTGAACAAGCGAACGGTCGAGTCGCTCATCAAGGCGGGTGCGTTCGACTCACTGGGTCACACCCGCCTGGGCCTTCTCGAGGTCGCCCACGACACACTCGATGCGACGATCGCACGGCGTCGTGCGGAAGACATGGGGCAGTACAGCCTGTTCGGAGGGGACGACAACGGAGCGAAATCGGAGGGGCTCGTGATCCCCGACGTTGAGTGGGGGAAGAAGGCGAAACTCGGTTTCGAGAAAGAGATGCTGGGTCTCTATGTCTCCGACCACCCGCTCCTGGGTGTCGAACAGGCACTCGAAGCGATGTGTTCGACGTCGATGCCCGGCATGTGGGAGATGAAGGACAAGACGACGGCCACGATCGGTGGTGTCGTCGGGTCGATCAATACCAGGTACACAAAGGCCGGGGAGCCCATGTACTTCTTCAATTTCGAGGATCTGCAGGGATCGGTCGAGGTCGTGTGTTTCCCCAGGACCGTTGCCGAGTTTGGACCGATGATTCGCGAGGACGCCGTGCTCGTGATCACGGGTCGCGTCGACCATCGCGGCGATGACGTCAAGCTGATTGCCCAGCAGGTTCAAGAGCCGCGCCTCGAAGCCGAGGCGACGGTTCGGCTTCGCGTCCCGGCAACGCGGATGTCGCGTTCAACGGTCGAGCAACTGCGCGCCGTGCTCGCGAATCATCCGGGGAAGGCAGGTGTGTTTCTGCACATGACCTCCGATGGTGGTGAGCGAGTCATCGAACTGGGTTCCGAGCACCGGGTTGAGCCGAGATCCGCCCTGTTCGCAGAATTGCGGGAGTTGCTCGGTCCCTCAGTGGTGATGTAGGGACGCCGTCTAGAGGACGGCGTCCAAGCCCTCAACATCGTCGAGGAGTCGGCCGAGACCGTCGACGGTCGTTGGCGATTCGGCGACCCAGGGCACCGTGACGAGCGGCACCCCGTATCGGTCGGCGATGCCCTCCATCGACGTCGCCTGTCGACGTGCTTCACCCCCCCATCTGACCAGGTTCGCCTTGAGAACGGCCCTGAGTTCGGCGTCCGGGATACCGCGAATCGGTTGACGGGAGGCGGCGGTCCATTCGAGCGGCAACGCCCGATTCAGAATCACCGCGGCCGGCTCGATCGAGACCTCCGTCAGCTCCTCGAAGAACCGAAGCACCTCCGCCACCGGGGCCGGGTCCGCCGTTGTCACCACAAGGGTGGTGGCGCGCTGTTGGTGGCGTTTGATGGTCGCGGCGCGTGCGGCGAGGCGGTCGTACATGGTTCGGAGGTCAAGCAGGAATTCAGCGACGTCCTCGAGAAGGGGGCCACCGAGGATCGCGTCTGCGATCTTGAGGATGGGACGACCCGTGAATCGGTACAAGAAACGTCGACCAGGGAGTTGTGATCCGGTGAGCCATCGGAGGAGCTTGCCTCCGATGAGTTCTGCGGTCTGGGAAGGGGCAAGGAAGAAGTCGAGCCCGCCGGCTGAGGGTGGCGTGTCGACGACGATCGCATCCCAGTTGCCGGACTCGATCATCATCGACATGGTTTCGGCCGCCGCAAAGGACTGGGCGGCAGGGAAGCGGTCGGCGATGGCGCGGAAGTAGCTGTTCTTGAGGAGTCGCTCGGCGACGTCGGGGTCGCTGTACCGGTGCACGACTCCTTCCCAGGATGCAGACGCGTCGAGCGTCGAGGCCCACAGCCCCGTGATGCCGGGTACGGCGGTTGGTTCATTCGACAGGAAGTGCAGGCCGAGTGCGTCGGCGAGACGACGCGCAGGATCCACGGTCATGACCACGGTGCGTCGATCGGGACCCGCGAGCCGAATGGCGACGGCGGCCGAGATCGTGGTCTTGCCGACGCCCCCGGCTCCGGTGACGATGACGGTCGTGGTTTGCCGGGTCATGCGAACGACTCACAGATCTCAGCGAGCCGTTCGGCTACCTCGCCGGGCGTGTGGAACCCGAAAAGGAACGGGAGCCGAGGATCGTCCGGGATCGAGTCGAGCCAGACGGCCTGGGCTTCGACCAATCCGGTGTGGAGCAGACCGGCAGCCCGCGCGGGGCCGTCTGGTGTGGCGGCGACCGCGGCGGCTGTGACCTCGAGTGGCTCGAGCACACGATTGGCGACCACGCCGGCGATCAAGACCTGCCGCTCGGCATCGATGTGGGCGATCGCCTCTCTCGTCTCGTGAACGGCGAGTTCTTCAGGGGTCGTGACGAGGAGTAGGCCGCTGACCTCGGGATCGGAGAGTGTGTCCTCGAGTCGAGACGCCTGCTCACGCACGGCCCCGGTCGGTACGAGTCCGGTGATGGTTTGGGGCGCTGCGAGGTAGGACTGAAGCTGACCGAGTGGGGGAGCGTCGGCGATGACGAGGTCCCACTCTCCGCGCAGGACTTCGAAGATGGGCTTTCCAATCGTGACAATCTCCCGGATTCCCGGGGCGGTGTCGGCCAGGACGCTGAGGGCGCCGGAGAGCTGTCTCATCGGAAGCGAGCGGGGCACGTGGAGTTGGAGGCCGAGATATTCCTCGAGGGCGTGGGACCGATCAACGGACGCACCGAACAGCCCCGGTCGGATGCGGGTCGGTTCATAAGTGAGGGAGTCGACGCCGAGGTGGGCAGCGAGTCCGCTGGGTTGGATCATCGTGATCGCAAGGACGCGCTTCCCGCGGCGAGCGGCGACGATGGCAAGGGCCGCCGAGACCGCCGACTTGCCGACACCACCCTTGCCGGAGACGATGAGAAGCCGTCGTTCGAGCATGAACTCAGGGTAGCCGGAGCGTTCATTGGGGCCCGCACCGAGGACCGGCAATCGGGTACGCTGCGGCCGCAGACGAAGAGGAGATCTGATGGCCCAGTTGAACGTCGACGAGTTCCTTGCCCGGTTTCGAGACCGGGCGAAGGCCGTGAAGGAGCGCGGGATCCCGCCGATCGAGGGTGACGCCCGACGGGTCTGGGTCGAGAGCGCGGAGAACGACTACATGGACTACTCACTCATCGGCCGCGCCGAGTGGGCGGTAGAGGATGAAGCGCTGGTGCTAAGGATTCCACTTCGTGGGTAGATCAGTGGATCAGTAGATCAACACTGCTCTACTTGCTGCTGCTCTACTGATCTACTCGTCAAGACCGAGGGCAGCACGCTTGGCGGCCAGCCTTCGTTCCCCCTCCAGCCTTGCCAGGTCGTAGGTGTTGTGGTCTACGTACTGCATCGCATCCGCGATGACCCGGTGTCCTGCCTCGTCGCGAATGAGGCGGTGCATCTCCTGGGCGACCTTGCGATATCCGGGATGGCCCGACGCCTGACTCCGCAACTCCAGGAGATGGAACGCCTCTCGTGCGTTCATCTGGATGTAGTAGCGAACTCGGTAGGCGAACGGAACCGCGTACTGGGCAACCGTCGGGCCGTGAACCGCGGCGATGCGTTCGGCAAGTGCCGCCGTCTGCTCCATCGCTTGATCCCATGCCGTTGCCGCCCCGATGTCGGCGATGGCGTCCGGCGTGACGTACCCGTGATCCGTGGAGAGGCGCTGCCACTCGATCGTAAGCATCCGGTGGCGCTGTAGATCGCGGAAGATGCCGTAGTCGGACAGGACGTCGAATCGGTACGACGTTCGTTCCATAGCGCGACCCGGCTTGTGGCGCCGATTGCCGCGAGACCCAACGGCCGCCCTGATCAGATCCGCCCGATCCTCCGCAGGGAGGGATCGCACGTACGCGAGCAACTGGTCGTCGGGGAGATCGCTGACCGCGTAAAGGGCGGCGGCCGCGACCTTTGTCTCGCCGTCGGGGTCCCATTCGACGAGTTTCACCTGGGGCCGGTCCTCCGGCGTGAAGTCGAGAGCCGCAGCCCGCGTCTCAAGATCTGAAGCGACGGATGCCAGATAGTCGCTCCAGGCTCCGCCACGATCGGGGATATCAACTCGCGTGAGGAACGAGGGGATCATCGATCGCAACTCTGTAAGCATGAGATCGGAGTAGGTGCGAATCTCTGCGAGCGGATGTGCCCGCATCCGCATCAAGAGCATCTCATAGGCCTGGCCGCTTCCGAAGATGCCGACGTTGGATGTGGTCGCAGCCGGCAGCATGCCCCTCAGGTCGTCGCAGGCTTTGGCGCGGATCGTCGAGCGCCAGACGACCGTGGAATCGGTGTCCTGTTTCGGGAAGAGCGCTTCGTAGTATGGGACGGCCCGACCGATCAGGGCAGAGTACGTATCGAAGAGGTCGTCCATCGTCGAGCGGAAGTCGGCCTCGAGGGGTGATCCGACGAGCTCTCCCGGCACGTGGTAGCGGTAGCGGCTCCCGAGTCTTCGGTCGTAGAAGATGTACCGGGTGGATTGCTCGAGATACGAAGCGAGTCGGCCCCATTCGAGGACCTTTGTGAGGACGTTCGATGCCTGTTCGCATGCAATGTGGGCCCCGCCCAGCTGAGCGACGGAGTCGTCTCCGAACTGAGTGAACACCCGGTCGTACAGGCCCCGGGCCTTCTCGAGGCCAACGGTGGAGTCGGTGTCGTCGAGGGTCCCCGCGATGGCACGGACACCGAGATCGGGCTGGGAGACGAACTCGTCGAGGAAGAGACGCCGGACGGAATTCGGTGACCGGCTGTATCGGGCAAAGAGTGCACCCTTCACCACCTCGGGAAGATTGACGATTCCGAACACCGGCCCGTCGATGTTGGTGAAGAACCGGCCAAGGAGAGCTCGCTCTTCGTCAGTGAACGACTCGGCGTGATACCCGGAGGGTACGGGCCGTGAAGGGGGGTTTACTCGGAATGACATCAGTGGGATTTGACCGTAGCAGCGAGTCGGGAACCGAGGCAACCGCCGATCCGGGGTAGCCTCCGCACCGTGTTGATCGTTCTCCGGATACTGCTTGGTGTGCTGGTGGCCATTGCCGTCGCAACGGCACTGGTACCGATGCTGGTGATCGCTGATCTTGCGGGTGGAGGCTCGGGTTGGGGCCTATGCCCTGACGGGCTGGGAACGTGCTCGACCTCGTACTTCGCGGGACCCGAACTCCTGGCGTTTCTACTCTTCGTGCTCTTCGCCACGCTCGCCGGAATCGCGGTGTGTAACCGATGGATCCGCCGCCTCGAGAGATCTCAGTGACCCTCGCTCAGCGCTTCGGCTGCGACGAGGTCGGTTTGCTCTGCCGGTGAGAACGCCAGCACGACGTACATCCCGATCATGATCAACGCCGCTCCGACCCAGCCTTGCGGTGTCAGCCGCTCGCCGAGCACCACCGCAGCGGTAGCAGCGGCGAAGAGGGGTTCTGCGCCGAGCACGATCGCCGTCCTGCTCGGGCCGATCACCGTCTGAGCTCTGACCTGCAACAAGAATGCGCGGGCGGCGACGACCAGCCCGACATATGCCGGCGTCCGGTCAATCATCGGCGGCAAGCTATCAGGCCGAGTTCGGGTACCTTCCATTGCGATGACACCACCCGAGCATCCCGACGACGCCGTCCTCCCGCTGCGCGATCGAGCACCGGAGTAC
>CAXMQO010000074.1:0-27298 GCA_964195515.1 uncultured Saprospiraceae bacterium
GGTGCTATTGACTCGGTGTTGAGAAGCCGCAAACTTGAAGTCGTCGAAGGGTAGGGAGGCCACACGTGGCCAAATACGAGGGAACCGAACTCCTCAAATGCAGTTTCTGTGGCAAGTCGCAGAAGCAGGTCAAGAAACTCATCGCTGGTCCCGGTGTCTACATTTGTGACGAGTGCGTCGACCTCTGCAATGAGATCATCGACGAGGAACTCACCGAAGCCAAAGAAGTGTCGTTCACGGATCTTCCGAAGCCGCACGACATCTTCGACTTCCTCGACCAGTACGTGATCGGTCAGGACCAGGCGAAGAAGATCCTCGCCGTCGCGGTCTACAACCACTACAAACGAGTGCGCGCAGGACAGCGGATGACCGACGAGGACGTGGAGCTTCAGAAGTCCAACATCCTGCTCGTCGGTCCCACGGGCACCGGCAAGACACTGATGGCTCAGACGTTGGCCCGCCTCTTGGACGTTCCGTTCGCCATCGCCGACGCTACGGCCCTCACGGAGGCCGGATACGTCGGCGAGGACGTCGAGAACATCCTCCTCAAGTTGATCCAGGCGGCCGATTTCGACATCAAACGTGCCGAGACGGGCATTATCTACATCGATGAGATCGACAAGGTCGCCAGGAAATCTGAGAACCCCTCGATCACACGAGACGTCTCCGGAGAGGGTGTGCAGCAAGCGCTGCTGAAGATTCTCGAAGGGACGCAGGCCTCCGTACCGCCGCAGGGTGGACGCAAGCATCCGCATCAGGAGTTCCTCCAGATCGACACGACCAACATGCTGTTCCTCTGTGGTGGTGCGTTCGCCGGCCTCGAGGAGGTCATCCAGAAGAGGATCGGGAAGAACTCTGTCGGTTTCGGCGCCGAGGTCCACTCGGTCGATGGCCGCAGACCGACCGAATTGCTCAGTGAGGTGCTCCCGGAGGACCTACTGGGGTATGGACTGATCCCGGAGTTCATCGGCCGTCTCCCAGTGATCGCGACGGTCGACGAACTCGATGTCGACGATCTCGTCCACGTGCTGACGGAACCGAAGAACGCGTTGATCAAGCAATATGCAAAGTTCTTCGAGATGGACGGCGTCGAGTTGCTCGTCACCGACGACGCTCTACGCGCCATCGCGGAACAGGCGATGAAGCGAGGCACCGGCGCTCGCGGACTCCGGGCGATCATGGAAGAGGTTCTTCTCGACACCATGTACGAACTGCCCGCACGTTCCGACATCGCCCAGGTGGTCATTGACGAGCAGGTCGTACGTGAACGGGTCAATCCGACGCTGGTTCCGATCACAGATCTCGCTTCGGCCGACGTACCCGAAGAACGCTCGGCCTGAGTCGGCGAGATGGGGCGCTGGCAGGGCAACGCGAAAGTGGCGTTCATCGGCTCCCATGGCATCCGCAAGACGACCGCAGCTCACGGCTTCGCCAATGCCATGCAACGGGCAGGTCGCTCCGTCGAGTACGGCCGGGAGGTTGTGCGTGACAACCCCCTCGGTATCAACGAGGGTGCAACCGGAGAGGCGCAGCTGTGGGTGCTCGTGTCCCAGATACGGCAGGAACTCACGCTCGCTCCCAAAGCGGAGGTCCTCGTTCTCGACCGGGGTGTGATGGACAACTACGCCTACTACCTGCGTGCGTGTGGAGGCGATGACCGATTCGCCGTCGGACCGATGGTGCGGGAATGGTCGAAGACCTATGACCTCGTCATCCGTCTGCACCCGGACGTCGATCTGTCGTCTGATGGTGTGCGATCGACTTCCGACGAGTTCCGATTGGAAATCGAACGGATCCTCGACGACCACCTCGGCGAATTCGTCGGAGAGGATCGCATCGTTGACATCCCGGCATCAGAGATCGGGGACGGCTACGACTGGTGGCCGATAGCCGAACGCCTCGCCGCACTGATGCAAGAGTCTCTCTTCGCCGACGGGGTGCCGCGGCGCAGGGCCAATCGGAGGCAAGCGGTGGCGGCACCCCCAGACCCCCAGATGTCCTTCGGAGATGACGAGTAGATCAGTCGCAAGTAGATCAGTTTGGTCTACTGGTCTACTGGTCTACTTCTCCTTCTTGCCCGACTTCCAGACGTGGGTCACGCGGCCCGGGTCTCCCCATCCCGCGTTGTCGACGAGCGGATTGAAGTCGAGGGCGATGACGTCGGCGTCGTACCCTTCCCTCAGCTGGCCTGAACTCGGTGCTTGCGGCCCGATTGTCAACGGCCCGTTCGCGGTGGATGCCTCGATGGCTTCGAGAGCCGTCATCCCGGCACCCTGGAGGAAACGAACCTCCGCGCCGTTCTGCCCATATGACCCGGGTGCGAAAATGTCGGTCCCCATGGCAATCGTGACACCGTTCGTGACCGCGATCTTCATCGCCTGGGAGTGGTGATCGGCAACCATCAGCCCCTTCTCGTAGGCGTAGCGGGGGAGTGACGCCTCCATCTGGAGCAGTTGATCCACGACGAATCGGGTCGGCACGTAGATGGTGCCCCGCTCGGCCATGAGAACGGCGGTCTCCTCGTCGAGATAGGAGCCGTGCTCGATGGTCTGGCACCCGGCCTCGACTGCGGCCTTGATCCCGGGAAGCCCGTGGGTGTGGGCGGCGACGTAGCGTTCGGCCCTCCCCGCCTCTTGCACGATCGCTCGCAATTCGTCTTCGGAGAACTGCTGGTGGATCGGGTGATCGATCTCGGACATGACACCACCCGAGGCACAGATCTTGATGACCTTGGCGTTCTTGCGGAGCTGCTTCCGGACCGCTTTGAGGCACGACGGGACACCGTCACAGATCTCACCGAGCCAACGTTCGGAGCTCTCGATGAAGTCGAGGTCGAAGGAGTGGCCGTCCGCGTGCCCGGCCGTCGTCGAAAGGATCCGGCCGGCACCGTAGATGTTCGGGCCCCGAACGCTGTCGTCGTTGATCGCCGACGCAAAGTCGAGGCCGAAGCCACCGACCTCGCGCACGCTGGTGACACCGCCGTCGAGGGTGTCGGCGGCATCGGCCGCCGCCCGGACGGCCATCTCGGCGATGGTCGTGTGCAGCGTGTCGTGCATGTCCATCGTCGTCAGGCCGATGAAGTGGATGTGGGAATCCCACAGGCCCGGCATGGCGACGGGAACTCCCGTGGTTACAGCATCGGGAGTCGGGGGAGCGTTCGATGACGGCCCGGCGTAGGCGATCGTCCGCCCCTCCATGATCACCGTTCCGTTCTCGACGGGCTGTCCGCGCCCCGGGATCAGCAGATCGGCGTCGATGCGTACGGTCATGAGGTCCTCCGTTCGGTCGCCGACCCACGGTAGCGGAGGAGCACGGTGCCGCGATCGTGTGTGCCTACGTACACATCAATCGTGTTCGTAGGCACACACGACGGGGGAAGAGTCTCGATCGGCCGTGCCGCGCGGGTGACTAGTCAGTTGAGGCCGTTGTCTTTGTGTCTCGACGGATACCGAGAGTGGTCGTAGCGTGCACCCCAGACGGTAGGAACCAGGATTTCGGTTCGGGCGAGCAGGGGGAATGGTGGAACGGGGCCGGGGACAGCAGAGTTCTCGGCCTCTTCCCTTGCTGGGGCCGTGACCGCCTCTATCATGCGTGATTCACCGGAGGACCCGATGACCGAGGGGCATGATGAAGGCAACGTACGATCCGAGCGCCGTCGAGTCGCGCTGGTACAGCGTGTGGGAGGATGCCGGCGCCTTCCGGCCTGAGATCAATCCCGATGGCGAGCCGTACTCGATCGTCATCCCGCCTCCCAACGTCACCGGTGTGCTGCACATGGGCCACGCCTTGGATCTGTCGATCCAGGACGTCCTGATCCGCCGGAAGCGCATGCAGGGCTACGCCGCCCTCTGGGTGCCCGGGACCGATCACGCTGGCATCGCCACGCAGAACGTTGTGGAACGCGAAATCGCCAAAGAAGGTGTGAGTCGCTACGACCTCGGTCGAGAGCGCTTCGTCGAGCAGGTGTGGGCGTGGAAGGCGAAATCGGGAAACCGCATCACCGAACAGATGCGCACTATGGGGTTCTCAACCGACTGGACCCGGGAGCGCTTCACCTTCGACGATGGACTCTCCCTGGCCGTCCGCAGGGTCTTCGTCAACCTCTACGACGAGGGACTGATCTACCGGGGCAACCGGATCATCAATTGGTGTCCCCGGTGCCACACGGCGATCTCCGAGATCGAGGTTGAGCACGAAGACGAAGTGGGGGAGTTGACCCACATCAAGTACCCGTTCGTGGAAGGTGACGGACACATCACCGTCGCTACCACCCGACCGGAGACCATGCTCGGTGACACCGCCGTCGCCGTGCACCCCGATGACGACCGCTATCGCGACGCCGTGGGTCGAATGATCCGACTCCCACTCCTCGACCGCGAGATTCCGGTGGTCGCGGATGAAGGCGTCGAGATCGAGTTCGGGACGGGCGCTGTGAAGGTCACCCCCGCCCACGATCCGCTCGACTTCGAGATCGGACAACGGCACGACCTCGAAGCGATCCAAGTCATCGACACCGAGGCGCGGATCACCAAACACGGTGGGCCGTTTGTAGGACAGGACCGGTTCGAAGCTCGCGAGGCCGTGCGGTACGAGCTGAAGAAGCAGGGTTTCCTCGAGCGTATCGACGACCACCACCACTCGATCGGCCACTGTTCGCGCTGCGGAACTGTTGTGGAGCCCATGCTCTCGCTCCAATGGTTCGTCAAGGTCAAGCCGCTGACGATCCCGGCCATCGAATCGGTGAAGGAGGGGCGCACCCGGTTCATCCCCAAACGATGGGAGAACAACTACTTCCTGTGGATGGAGAATCTGCGCGACTGGTGCATCAGCCGACAGCTGTGGTGGGGCCACCCTATTCCTGCCTGGTACTGCGACGATTGCGACGAAGTGATCGTTTCGGAGACCGATCCGACGGTGTGCCCGGCCTGTGCGGGGACCGCTCTGACGCCGGACGAAGATGTGCTCGACACGTGGTTCTCGTCGCAACTCTGGCCGTTCTCGACGATGGGCTGGCCGGAGCAGACCGCCGACCTTGCCACGTACTACCCGACGACAGTGCTCGTCACCGGATTTGACATCATCTACTTCTGGGTGGCGCGAATGATGATGATGGGCCTCTACGCCACGGGGACGGAGCCGTTCGCCGACATCTCGATCCACGGGCTCATCCGAACACCGGACGGACGCAAGATGTCCAAATCGTCAGGAAACGCAGTCGATCCCCTCGAACTCGTCGAACGGTACGGAGCCGATCCGCTGCGGCTCTCCCTCATCCAGGCCGCTGCGCCGGGGCACGACGTTCCGTACGACGAGGCGTGGACCGACGCGGCGCGAAGATTCGGGAACAAGCTGTGGAATGCGCTGCGGCTCGCGGTCGAGCACATGGACATCAGCAACGTCCCGGTCGACGGCGGCTATCCCGAGGATCCCGGCCCCGAAGACGCCTGGATCCTGGAGCGACTCGCCCACGCAACGACCGAGTTCGATCGTCTCTTCGATGAGTATCGCTTCTCCGATGCTTACGGCCTGCTCTACAACTTTGCATGGGCCGAAGCCTTCGACTGGTATCTCGAAATGGCGAAGGGGTCGTTACGCGACGAAAACCGTGCACCGGTCACCAGGGCGACACTTGGTGTCGTGTTGCGCGACCTCCTCAAGCTCTTCCACCCGGCCATCCCGTTCCTCACCGAGGAGCTCTGGAGTGAACTAGGCGACGGGAGCCTTCTCATCACCGCCTCCTGGCCGACGCCGCCCGCCGCGACCGGCCCCGAGGGAATGGCCACGTTGCAGGACCTCATCATGAGGCTGCGTCGATTCCGCTCAGAGCATCAGGTCAGCCCGAAGACACCGATCGACATCACGGTCAACGACCCGGACGGCATTGCTGAAGAGTGGTGGTCCCAGCATCTCGACACCCTCGCGGGCTGCACCGTCACATACGGCGAGCCCCCGACCGACGGCGCTGTGAGCCGGGTCATCGCGGATACGGTCCAGGCGTTCATCCCTCTCGAGGGACTCGTCGACGTGGACGCGGAGAGAGAGCGCCTGAAGAAGTCGATCGCCGGCGGCGAAGCCGATCTCGTGCGATCGCGAGCCAAGCTGACGAACCCGAACTTCCGCGATCGCGCTCCCGCCGAGGTCGTCGCCGGGGAAGAAGCAAAGGTCGCTTCGGCGGAGGAACGCATCGCCAAGCTCGGCGCTCAACTCACCGAACTAGGCGCCGAGGTTTAGCAATGCCTGACTCGATCCCGAGAATCGCCGATCGAGACGATGCGGAAGCGTTCCTCGACGAGCGTATCGGCCGGGGAGTGAAGCCGGGTCTCGAGCGCATCACCGGTGTTCTGGAGTTCATGGGGAATCCGCAGTCCGACTACCCGGTCATCCACGTCGCAGGGACGAACGGCAAGACGACGGTCACGCGCCTCGTCGCCGACATCCTCGGCGCTCACGGGCTTCGAACGGGCACATTCACCTCGCCGCACCTACATCGGTTGGAGGAGCGGTTCTCGATCGACGGCAAGCCGCTGACGGCCGACGCACTCACCCGGGCCGTCTCGGATATCGCCTGGTTCGTCGAGGAGTACGAGCGCCGCACCGACAGCGGCGTCACGTACTTCGAGGTCACCGCCGCACTCGCCTTCTCGGTGTTCGCCGAGATCGCGCTCGATGTTGCGATCATCGAGGTGGGGATGGGGGGCCGGTGGGATGCGACGAACGTGGTCAAGCCGGCCGTAGCCGTGGTCACCGGAATCGGACTCGATCATGTCAAGTACCTCGGCGAGACGGTGGCAGAGATCGCGGCCGAGAAGGCCGCCATCATCAAGAACGGAGGGATCGCTGTAACTGGTCGGCTCCCGTCTGCCGCCGAGGGCGCAATCACCGCCCGCGTCGACGAATGTGCCGCGAAGTGGTATCGGTTCGGGGATGCCTTCTCCATCGCTGATGAGACTCAGGCCGTTGGAGGATGGATGGTCGACATCATCGGCATCTATTCGGACTACACCGCGCTCTATCTCCCGATCCACGGACGTCACCAGATCGACAACCTGGCCACCGCGATCGCCACGGCTGAGACCTTCCTCGAGCGTGCCCTCGACATCGAGGCCCTTCGGGATGCGCTGGCGGCGACCAAGCAACCGGGGCGTATCGAGGTCGTTCACCATCGTCCACTCGTCGTCATCGACGGAGCTCACAACGTGCAGGGCGTCCAAGGTCTCGCGTCCACGCTCCGGGACGAGTTCCCGGAGACCGAATGGCACATCGTTGCAGGCATGCGCGGAGAGCGATCTCCCGGTAAGGTCCTCGAACCGCTCGCCGGTCTGGCGGGCCATCTATGGGCGACCGCGGCCGATGACCCTGGAGCGATCGATGCGGCGGTCGTTGCTGCGTCGGCCGGTTCGGTGTTGGAGTGCGAGACGACGGTCGTTGAACGCGTGGCGGACGCGATAGCCGATGCAGTGAGCGCCGCTGGGACCAAAGGAGCAGTTGTTGTCGTTGGATCGCTCTACGTGGCGGGCGAGGCACGCGAAGCCCTCATCGGGACCGGGTTCAGTCCATCAGGAGTCCATGTCCGGTTCGAGTCTGTGGTCGACGGCGACGACGATGACAATGACGACGAACCCTGGGTGGAGACCGAAGACGCTTGGGCGGAAGCTGACGGCGACGGGTAGCCTTCCGGTCCATGGCAAATGAATCAACGTTCGTGATGGTGAAGCCGGATGGCGTGCGACGGGGTCTCGTCGGCGAGGTCATCTCGCGATTCGAGGACAAGGGCCTGACACTCGACAGGATGCGCATGCTGACGATCGACGAGGGTCTGGCGTCCCGTCACTACGCCGAGCACGTCGACAAGCCATTCTTCGGGGAGCTCGCTGCGTTCATCACGAGCGGGCCTATTGTCGCCATGCAGTGGTCGGGCGAGTCGGCAGTCGGCGTCGCCCGGACGTTGATGGGCACGACCAACCCCGCTGAAGCGCCTCCAGGGACCATCCGTGGGGACTTCGGCTTGATCATCACGGAGAACATCGTTCACGGATCGGATTCACCGACAAGCGCCCAACGAGAGTTGGGGCTCTTCTTCGAGGACCGCTAGACGCTCCCGTAGTTACACTGACAACACGCTCTCAGGGAATGCTCCCATGAATAGCCTTCTGTCCTTCGCAGGTCGGGACATGGCCATCGACCTCGGCACGGCGAACACGCTCGTGTTCGTCCGCGGCCAAGGCATCGTCCTCAACGAACCGTCGGTGGTCGCGATCAACACCCGCGACAACCGGCCACTCGAGGTCGGGATGGCCGCGAAACGAATGATCGGACGCACCCCGTCGTACATCCAGGCCATCAGGCCGCTGCGCGATGGCGTGATCGCCGACTTCGATGTGACCGAGAAGATGCTCCGGTACTTCATCGACAAGGTGCACACCGGGCGATTCGCCGCGCGTCCCAGGATCGTCATCTGTGTCCCTTCCGGCATCACAGGGGTCGAGCGCCGGGCGGTCGAGGAAGCCGCCTACCACGCGGGAGCGAGGAAGGCGTACACGATCGAGGAGCCGATGGCTGCGGCGATCGGCGTTGGCCTGCCCGTGCACGAACCAACGGGATCGATGATCGTCGACATCGGCGGTGGGACCACCGAGGTCGCGGTGATCTCGTTGGGTGGAATCGTCGTATCGAAGAGCATTCGGATCGGCGGCGACGAACTCGATGACGCCATCATCCAGTGGGTGAAGAAGGAATACAGCCTCATGCTCGGCGAGCGGACCGCCGAGCAGGTGAAGATGGCGATCGGATCGGCGTGGCCGTACGCAGGCGAACCGGCCGCCGAGGTTCGCGGTCGTGACCTGATCACGGGTCTGCCAAAGACCATCGTGCTCTCGAGCGCGGAGATCCGAGAAGCGATCGAAGAACCGGTCGAAGCGTTCGTCGACGCGGTCAAGTACACCCTCGACAAGACACCTCCCGAGTTGGCAGCCGACGTCATGGAACGTGGCATTGTGCTTGCCGGTGGCGGTGCCCTGCTACGCGGTATCGATCAGCGACTCGTTCACGAGACGGGTATGCCGATCGTGACCGCCGAACGACCACTACAGAGCGTGGTGCTCGGGTCGGGAGCGGTCCTGGAGGAGTTCAACGTGCTTCACGCCGTGCTCCAGTCCAGCGGCCGCGGGTGACATGGTCCCGGGCCGGAACTGATGTTCCCCTCAGGACGACGTCTCGATCGTTCGACGGCATTGTTCGTCACACTTCTGGCGGTGGGATTCCTCATAGCGACGTTCGACGTCCGTTCCCCGGGTGACAGCGTCACGACCGTGATCCGCGGCGGTGCCCAGACGCTCGCTGCTCCAGTTCAAGAAGCAATCGACTTCGTCGTACGGCCGGTCGTCGGATTCGTCGACGGGATCTCAAACGTCGCCGGTCTCAGTGATCAGAACGAGCGACTCGAGGCGGAGGTCCGAAGGCTCGAGCAGCGTCTTCGGGAGACTGCTGCTCTCGAACGGCGGGTGGCGGAACTCGAGGCGATCAACGACCTTGCTCCGCCGGAAGACCTCGCAACGGTGACCGCGCTCATCTACTCCGCTGGCGCATCGACATTCGACCATATCCGGATCATCAATCGCGGATCCGACGACGGGATCATCGTGGGGCAGGCTGTTGTCGACGAGGATGGTCTCGTCGGCAGAGTGTATCTCGTGACGAAATCCTCGGCTCGGGTTCGCCTCATCACCGATCCCCTGGTCTCGGTCGGCGTACGCGTGCAGGACACCAACCAGACCGGTGTGGTCACAGGGCGAGGAGATGCCCTGCTCCGGCTCGATATGTTCGACGCTACCCAACCCGTGAGCGAAGGAGCGGTCGTTCTCACCGACGGGAGCCTCTTCCCTCCCGGGATCGTCGTGGGGTTTGCCGACGAGACCAAGGCGGCGGACGTCGGGTTCGCTCTGAGGACCACCGTCGATCCGGCGGCAGCGTTCTCGCAGCTCGACTTCGTGAAAGTTGTGGTCGGATGGTCACCACTCGATGCCGATCCGGAGAGCGACGTTCCACTCGTTGACGCTCCGTCGTTCACCGATCCGGGATCGGAGCGGCAGTGACGAGCGGGAAGGTCATCATCGCTCTCGGTCTGGTCATCGCCGCGGTACTCATCCAGACGACGGTATTCCAACACATCCGTCCGCTCGGGTATGCACCGGCGCTCGGGATGCTCACCGTGATCGCTCTGGCCCGTTTCCTCGATCCGGAGCAGGCTCTCTTCGTCGCCTTCACCGGGGGGTTCTTCCAGGATCTCCTCGGTGGCTCGCCGCTCGGGCTGTGGGCCAGCACGTTCACCATCGTTGCGTTCCTCGCGTTGAAGGTGCGCGATCGTGAGATCGCAGGGACGCCGGTCGTCCTTCTCGGAGTGTTCGGTCTCACCCTGATCGGACAGTTCACGTATGCGGTTCTTGGAACCTTATTCGGTCAGGGGATCATCAACCGTCCCGGATTCGCCGCGCATCTCCTCGTGCCGGCGCTGTACAACGTGGTTCTCGCCTACCCAGTCTTCTGGTTGACGAAGATCACGGTGAAGCCCCCCGAACGGACGTGGGCGGCATGACCGGTACATGGCGGCTCGCCGGTGTGGGTGTCGTGCTCGCGGTGATGCTCGGTGTCCTGGGACTTCGTCTCTGGACGATCCAGGTGACCGAGACCGAGACCTATGCGGCTGAGGCAGAGCGAAATCTGATCCGTGTGGTTCCGACACCCGCCCCCCGGGGAGACATCTTCGATCGCAACGGCGAACTTCTCGCAGGGACGAAGGCCTCGCTTGCCGCGGTCGTCGACATGGCTCTCGTGGAGGATGATATCGCGGAGGATCTCGCCCAGCGCCTCTCAGCGTTTCTCGATCAACCGGCAAGTGAGATTCTCGAACGGTTCGAGAATGCCAACTCCGGAGCCCAGATCACCCTTGCCGAGGATCTCACTGAGCGGCAAGCGTTGACCCTGCTCGAGCACCGTGAAGATTTCCCCGGTGTCGCCGTGATCCCACAACCGATTCGTGACTACCCGGGCGGGGAACTTGTCGCTCAGGTGCTGGGGTACATCGGCAAGCCATCAGAAGCAGACCTCGAGCGACCAGGGGTGAAGGGGACCGACGTCGTTGGCAAGGCCGGCATCGAGCGTTCCTACGACGACCAGCTTCGTGGAACCGAAGGGGTCATCACGTATCAGGTCGATGCCGGACGTTCGGTGCTACAGCTACTCGGAGAGCAGGAATCGGCCCCGGGGGACAATCTCATCCTCACGATCGACAGCGGGATTCAAGCCCAACTTCAAGAGTCCCTCGAAGGCGGACTCGGATTGGCCAGAGAACTCGAGATGGCCGAACGCCGAGAGGCGCTGGCCGTCGAAGATGGGGATATCCCGACGCGGCTCTTCCGAGCTCTGGAAGCGCTACAGCTGGAGGCCAAGCGGGCCGCCATCGAAGCAGCGGCGGCCGCGGAGGGCTCGGATGAAGACGGAACCGCTACCGACGAAGACAGTGTCGCTGCCGAGACCGTTGTCGAGATCGATGAAGGCAAGGTGCTCGGATCGCTCTATCCCGGTCTCCCGATCGACGACGAGGGCGTGTGCGTACCCGTTCAGCGAGTCGAGGTCGGTGTCGCCTCCCGAACCTTGCTCTCCGGGATCATTGAGCGGACCATGCTCCTCGAAGCCGTCGTGGCGGATCGATCCCAGCGCATCGCCGTGGTTGACATCGACGGCGAGCGATTCGAGGTTGAAGAAGGGGATTCGTTCGCAACGACCCTGCGAGTGATCGCAATCACCGACGATGCCATCGTTGTTTCGCATTCGGACAATTGGTGTCCTATCCGATCGGTCGGCGTCGTCGAGAACCCCAACGATGGTTCGATCATCGCGATGGCGTCGTACCCTTCATTCGACCCAACCGCGTTCGTGAGCGGACTAACGCAGAGCGAGTGGGAGAGTCTCGGAACGATCAACGCCTTCTCGAACTTCGCCGTTCAGGGTCAGTACGCACCAGCGTCAACGTTCAAAGCCGTCGCGTACGTGCTGGCGCTCGAGGATGGGATCTACCCGCTGGACCGTCCGGAGGGCGATCGGATCCTTGGCGACGAGAACACCGGAACCGTACCTCCGGGTGAGGCGACCGGAGAGGAAGAGGAACCGGTTCAACCGGCCCCCTCGGACAGTGACTTGAAGCCGTTGACTTCCGATACCGATCTCTACAATTGCACCGGGAGTCTCCGTTTCGAATTCAACGACGGATCGTCCCAGGTGTACCGGGATTGGAAGCGGAACGGGCACGGTCCGCTCGACCTTCACGGTGCGCTCCAGGCTTCGTGCGACCTCTACTTCTGGGAGATCTCGCTTCGGATCTGGAATGAGCGGTCGGACGAGACGGGCATCAACAACGAGGATCTGTGGCAAGAGTGGGCCCGGTCATTTGGATTCGGAACCGAGAGCGGGATCGATCTTCCGTTCGAGAAGCCCGGTCTGATTCCCGATCGGCAGTGGTTTCGCGAGGAGCAGCGGAAGGACACCGGACGGGTCCGCTCGACCGGACCGTGGGTCGGTGGAGATCTGATGAACGCCGTCGTCGGCCAGGGAGCGGTTCTTGTTACGCCTCTCCAGTTGGCAAATGGTTTCTCGGCGATGCTGAATGGAGGGACCCTTTGGAAGCCCCGCGTCGTGTCCGAGATGGTTGACCAGGAGGGGAATGTCGTTGACGAGAACTCAAAGGCGATCGTCCAGACCATCGACATGGATCCGGCGACCGTTGACGCACTGCGCCACGATTTCCAACAGGTCGTCAACGGACCGATCGGCACGGCGCGCAGTGCCTTTCTGGGGTTCGGCCCGAACGTCTCGACCGTGGGCGGCAAGACCGGGACCGCGGAGATCATCAAGGCCGTGGAGGACGTCCAGCAGGTCGACTCGGCGTGGTTCGTCGGTGTAGCTCCGGTCCTGTCGCCCGAGTACGTCGTGACCGTCGTCGTTGAGCGGGGAGGGTCGGGAGGGCGAGTGGCCGCACCGGTCGCGCGCCAGGTCCTCCAGTACATCTTGAACGGTGAATTTGCGGTGACTCCGCTCGAAGCCGGGGCGGACACAGACTGATGCAGATCGCAGCCGAGCGCAGCCAGATCTCACTTCTCCGGCGGGAGCGGCAGCTCCGTCCCGATTGGTTGCTCCTGATCGCGTACGTGGCGCTCTCCGCTTTCGGACTCTTGATGATCTACACGGCTTCCGCCCCCCGTCTGGAGGCACTCGGCGTAAGTCCGACCCGCGAACTCGAACAGCAAGCTGCGTTCGTACTGATCGGGTTCATGGCCTTCGGTGTTGTTTCGCTGATCAGCGTTGCGACGATCCGTCCGTGGGTCTCGGCCATCTACCTTGGTTCCATCGTCACCCTGGTTCTGGTTCTAAGCCCGCTCGGATCCTCGGTGAAGGGAGCGCAGCGGTGGATGCAGCTTGGGCCGATCCGGTTCCAGCCGTCTGAGATCGCGAAGCTCGCCGTCATTCTCGCTCTTGCTGCGCTGCTTTCCGCCGCCGCTCAGCCGATGCGTTGGGACCGTGTGGCCCGGGGCGTCGCGCTCGTCGCGTTGCCATCGGTGCTCATCTTCCGGCAACCGGATCTCGGGACAATGCTCACGTTCGGCTTCATCGCCGGCGTCATGATCTTTGTTGCCGGCGCGACCTGGCGACAGATGGCTGCGCTGATCGTCGCCGGTCTCGTCGGGACGGTCGGCCTGTTCCAAGTGGGGGCAATCAAGGAGTACCAGATCACGAGACTGACCGCGTTCCTCGACCCGGTGACCGATGTTCTGGTGACGCAGTACAACCAGTTCCAGAGCCAGGTCGCGATCGGTACCGGGGGGCTGTTCGGCAAGGGACTGTTCAATGGAACGCAGACGAATCTCCGATTCGTTCCAGAGCAGTCGAGTGACTTCATCTTCACGGCCGTCGGTGAGCAGCTTGGATTCGCTGGAAGCTTCCTCGTGCTCGTTCTCTTCGGGGTCATCATCTGGCGCACGTTGGTGTCGGCGGCGAATGCAAGAGATCGGTTCGGTCAACTGACTGCTACAGGGGTCGCAGCGCTCCTCGCCTTCCATGTCTTCGTCAATATCGGCATGACCGTTCGGTTGATGCCGGTCACAGGTCTTCCGCTTCCGTTCATGTCATCGGGTGGCACGGTGTTCGTGACGATGAGCATCGCTTTGGGACTTGCCCACTCAACGTGGATGCGCCGTTCGACGCTTCCGGCGGAGCGCTCGGCGGATTCCTAACCGACCCATGTGGTCTACAGTGATCGTCCATGCACCGACGCTCCGAACAGGGCTGGATCGAGGTCATCGCGGGGCCGATGTTCTCGGGGAAGAGCGAAGAGCTCATTCGCCGGGTGACCCGGTACGGCATCGCCAGGATTCCGGTCCAAACCTTCAAGCCCCAGCTCGACACTCGGTACGCCACCGGGGCGGTCGTCTCGCACTCGAACCTCTCGACCGAGGCAACTGCCGTCGCCGACTCGACCGAACTGCTCCACGCTGTGGAGGATCGAACAATCGTGATCGGGATCGACGAGGGACAGTTCTTCGATGAGGGTCTCCTCGAGGTGGCCACGAACCTGGCTGCCGCAGGGAAACAGTTGATCATCGCCGGACTGGACCTCGACTACCTCGGCCGCCCCTTCGAGCCGATCCCTTCGCTGATGTTGCGTGCCGAGTACGTGACAAAAGCGCTCGCCGTCTGCCATCGGTGCGGCGGTCCTGGCCTCTTCACACAGCGAGTCGTCCAATCCGACGAGTTGGTTGTCGTCGGCGCCCAGGATGCGTACGAAGCCCGATGCCGTCGGTGCTACAACCCAGACGAAGCGCGACAGGAGGAATTGGGCCTCGGAAGCGGTGAGGACGAGTGAGCGACGCGTCAAGCTTCAAGCTTCAAGTATCAAGATCCAAGCAAGACCACAGTCTTCGATAGTCCCATACCTGTTCCTCGATTCGTGTGCGGATGGACTCAGGAAGGAGCAGGTGAGTTCCTCTCATCTCTTGCAGCTTGGTGCCTGAAGCTTGTAGCCAACGAGAGTTCTGGCAACGGAGTGATTGCCATCGGGTAGAGCGGTCATCCCGCTACTCTCGCTTCTTGAGACGACCGCAGAGCGCGGTCGCCGTTTCCGACCTGGGACCATCGAGAAGCACACGCGCATGCTCAACGTCTACCGGCACATTGCGACCATCGATCATCGAGACTCCGTCGTGCCAGACCTCACGTTGAAGCCATTCGTGCACGAACCTCGCCGGATCCCTGGCACCTCGAAGGAGTTCACCGATGGGATTGTTCCGGAAGAAATCCGCGCACGTGGTGCGTCGCGGATCTGCAACAGAGGAGCGCACGGTGCGGACGGTCGGCGGCGAAGCTGTCAC
The DNA here is from genome assembly GCA_964195515.1 of uncultured Saprospiraceae bacterium. GTDB lineage: Bacteria > Actinomycetota > Acidimicrobiia > Spongiisociales > UBA5794 > JAHEEL01. Next base: position 15,417 of record CAXMQO010000074.1, read on the forward strand.
CGTCCGACGATTCTCGACCGCTGAAGCGCCGACCACCAGGGAACCGGCGAAGCAGAAGAGACAGTCGAAGAAACAGCAGAAGCCGCAACAGCGCCCCGATCCGCGACGTCGGCGTCGACCGGCCCACATTGAGGTCGCCCCACCTCCGGACACCGCGCGCAAGCAGATGCTGGTGCGCTCCATGCCGCACCAGACCCAGATCGTGGTCCTGGAAGGTCCAGTTCTCGTTGAGCACTACGTAGCTCGCTCCGACAGGCGATCCCTCGTCGGCAACGTCTATCTCGGCAAAGTCCGCAACGTTCTTCCTGGGATGGAGGCGGCGTTCATCGACTTCGGCGGAGGCAAGAACGGTGTTCTGTATGCCGGGGACGTGAACTACGGCGACTACGAATTGAATGGCAAGTCGAAGCGCATCGAGTCCGCGCTCCAGCCGGGCGATCCAGTTCTCGTGCAGGTTGTCAAGGACGCGATGGGCCACAAGGGCGCCCGCCTCACGAACCAGATCAGCCTCGCTGGGCGCTACCTGGTGCTTGCCCCCGATGCTCAAGTGAGGGGTATCTCGCGACGCCTGCAGGACGACGAACGCCGGAGACTGCGTGAACTCGTTGCCGAATTCCGGCCCGAGGGGATGGGCGTGATCGTCCGTACCGCGGCTGAGGGCGCAACGCCCGAAGACATCAAGTCAGACATCGACCGGCTCAGCGAGATCTGGACCGGTATCGAGAAAGACATGAAGTCGGCAACGGCTCCCGCACTCATCTACCAGGAACCGCCGCTCGTCATCCGGGTGATTCGCGAGCACTTCACGCGGGACTTCAAACGACTGATCGTCGACAAGCGCGACACCCACGACCAGATCCTCGCGTATCTCGGTGGCACCGGATCCGACCTGATCGAGAAGGTCCAGCTATACGGTGACGAGCTCCCGCTGTTCGAACGTTTCCACGTTGAGGATCAGCTCCGCAAGGCGCTCGACCGAAAGGTCTGGCTCCCATCCGGTGGCCACATCGTCATCGATCGCACGGAAGCGCTCACCGTCATCGACGTGAACACGGGGAGGTACGTTGGCCATTCGAATCTCGAGGACACGGTGCTACAGAACAACCTCGAGTCCGCCGAGGAAATCGCGCGTCAGTTGAGGCTCCGGGACATCGGCGGGATCATCGTGATCGATTTCATCGACATGGAGATCCAGAAGAACCAGGACGCCGTGCTTCTCCGCATGCGGGAGCACCTGGCGAAGGACAAGATGCGTACGCAGGTCTTCGACGTTTCGAACCTCGGCCTGGTCGAGATGACCCGCAAGAACGTGTCGGCCGGTCTGCTCGAGTCGTTCTCCGAGACGTGCCCTCACTGCAGCGGGCGGGGCGTCCTTCTGCACGAAGAAGCCGCCACAACCGGAGTTCCGATGGTTATCGATTCGGAAGACATCGACGTGTCGTAGACCGCTCTGGCCATAGGACGTCATTCCGCTATCATGAGCGGGCGCTTCGTACGTGGAGCGTATGACCGCGCCGAGAGAGTCGGCTCGCCCACCACAAGTATTGAAGGATCATGTACGCCATCATTCGCGCCGGCGGCAAGCAGGCCAAGGTCAAGGAGGGTGACGTTCTCGACGTCGAGCGCGTCAAAGCCGAAGGGGAAGTGACGTTCAAACCGCTCCTCATCGTCAACGACGATGGCAGCGTCATCTCAGACCGCGACGCTCTCGACAAACTGACCGTTACCACCGAGGTTGTCGGCGACTCCACCGGTCCGAAGATCGATATCTTCAAGTACAAGAACAAGACCGGGTATCGACGTCGCGCCGGGCACCGTCAGAAGTACACCCGCCTCGAGGTGAAGAAGATCGAACTTCCTGCAGCCCGGAAGAAGGCTGAGAAGACGCCGGTCGACTCCGCCGAGAAGTCTGAGGCGAAGAAGACTGAGAAGAAGTCGGCCGATTCCGCGAAGAAGTCTGAAGCGAAGAAGGCTGAGACGAAGAAGGCCGAGAAGAAGAAGCCCGAGAAGAAGTCGACCAACGCCGAGGCGAAGACCGAGACGAAGGAGGGCTGAGATGTCCAAGACCAAGGCAGGCGGCTCATCCAAGAACGGTCGCGATTCGGCAGCACAGAGACTCGGACCGAAAGTTTTTGACGGTCAGACCGTTCACTCAGGTGCGATCCTCGTCAGACAGCGCGGCACGCGGATCCACCCCGGCAACAACGTTGGTCGCGGCGGTGACGACACCCTCTACGCGAAGGCCGAAGGCATCGTGCAATACGGCACAAAGCGCGGCCGCCGCCAGGTATCCGTCTATGAAGTGTCTGAGTAGATCAGCAGATCAGTAGCTGAATCGATCAGCCGCCGCCCCCACCGTTCGACCATGAGGGAAGGGTTGCTCCGAAGATCCGCCCCATCTGCCCTACTGCTCAACTGCTCTACCGGCCTACTGTTCTCCCATGGCATCATTTGTTGACTCGGTACGTCTGTTCGCCCGCGGCGGTGCGGGCGGTGCAGGCGTCGCCTCATTCCAGAAGCGGATGGGCAAGCCGCGTGGTCGGCCCAATGGAGGAAACGGGGGGAGGGGCGGCGACGTCGTCCTCGTCGCGGACCCTCGAATCGGCACACTCCTGCGATACGATCGCAAGCCGCACTGGAAGGCCGGTGACGGTGACCACGCCGAAGGCGAACTCCGGAACGGGCGCAAAGGTGATGGCCTTGAGCTCCCTGTTCCGCTCGGCACGGTCGTTCGTGATGAGGACGGGCTGATGATTGCCGACCTTGTCGAAGCTGGTCAGCGCCACGTTGTCGCTGAGGGTGGGCGTGGGGGCCGCGGCAACGCCTCCTTTGTCACGCCGGATCGGAGGGCGCCGTCGTTCGCCGAACAGGGGGAGTACGGCGACGATCGGACGCTCCATCTCGAGTTGCAGCTCGCCGCCGACGGCGCGCTGATTGGTTTCCCCAACTCGGGGAAGAGCACGCTCGTTGCGAGCGTTTCTGCTGCGAAACCCAAGATCGCGGACTATCCGTTCACAACCCTCATTCCGCATCTCGGCGTGGTAGCTATCGACGGACGCGAGTTCGTGCTGGCCGACATCCCCGGTCTTATCGAGGGAGCAGCCGAGGGAAAAGGACTCGGCCACGAGTTCCTTCGGCACACAGAGCGTGCGCGCGTCCTTGTCGTGCTGCTCGACCCCTCAGACCTTCAAGTCGACTCTCCGGAGCGCCAGTACGACGTCCTCGTTCATGAGCTCGAGTCCCACTCACCCGACCTGGCGGACCGACCCCGGGTGGTCGTTCTCAACAAGACGGATCTGCCCGGGAGCCATCAGACGGTGTGGGCGGACGAGCGGGGCCTCGAACTGTTCAAGATCTCGGGTGTGACCGGCGAAGGTGTCCCCGAGCTGTTGCACCGAATCGCCGATCTGACCGAGCTCGCCCAGCGAGTGGCGCCGGACCGGGAGAGCTTCGTGCTGCATCGGCCGCTGGGTGCCACCTTCACGATCGAGCGGACGGTTGACGAATGGGTGGTTGCGGGGAGAACCGCCGAACGGGCCGTCAACCTCGACGATCTCACCAACCCGGATGCGGCCGACCTTGTGGCGAAGCGACTGGTTGGGACCGGCATCGACGGGGCGCTTCGAGAAGCGGGCGCAGAACCCGGTGACGATGTCCGTATCGGGGCTCTGGTCTTCACCTATGACCCGGATGCGACCGAGGATCAAGCTTCGTGAGACATCCCATTGAGTCGGGTCGACCGATCGTCGTCAAGATCGGCTCCTCCAGTTTGACGACGAGCGGTGGTCTTATCGACGCGGAAGCGATCGATCGCGTCGTCTCCCAGATCGCCTGGCTCCGCCACACCGGTCACCCGCCCGTGCTCGTGAGTTCGGGCGCGGTCGCTGCCGGGCTTCCGGCGCTGGGTGTCATCGAGCGCCCCAGCGATTTGCCGGGACTTCAGGCTGCCGCGGCGGTTGGCCAGAGCAGGCTCATGGAGCGCTACTCGCAAGCGTTTGCGAAGCACGATCTCGTCGTCGGTCAGGTGCTCTTGACCCGTGACGTTCTCGCCGGTCGCGAGCCACACCTCCACGCACGAGCAGCGCTTGATCGCTTGCTGAGTCTCGGCGTCGTTCCCGTCGTCAACGAGAACGACACTATCGCCGTCGACGAACTCAAGTTCGGGGACAACGACCGTCTCGCTGCGATTGTCTCGCATCTCGTAGGGGCGGACCTCCTCGTCATTCTCACCGACACTCCGGGCCTCTACGCCCACGATCCGCGCCTCGTTGCCGAGCCGGAACTGCTCAGCGCCGTTCGGCACACCGATGAGGTTCTCGACGGCCTCCGCAGCGGCGGGAGCGTCGGGTCCTTCGGATCGGGCGGAGTTGCGACGAAGGTCGCCGCAGCACGCATGGCTGCGTTCTCGGGCATCCCGACGGTCGTTGCCGCTGCAACCGATCCGAACGCCGTTCGACAGGCCGTCACGGGTGAGGACATTGGAACCTGGGTTGAACCACGGGCGTCGAGTCTCGGAGCGAGACGACTCTGGATTGCATTCAGCCTCCCGTCGCTCGGTGTCCTTACTGTGGACGATGGTGCCGTCGCAGCACTCGTCGACGACGGTCGCTCCCTCCTCGCCGCCGGTGTCATTGGAGTGAAGGGCGAGTTCGCTCGGGGCGATGCCGTTGAGATTCATGACAATGCCGGCCGCCTGATCGGAAAGGGATTGGCCGGACTCTCCGGGTCCACGCTGCGCGAGGTCCTCGGCCGCCACACGTCGATCGCAGGCGGTGCCGCTGTTCACCGGGACGATCTGATCGTCCTCGCCTAGGAACCCGTTCCTAGCGCCGACTACGCTCGCCGGATGGATACATTCGACAGTCCGGACGCGGTCGCTGGAGCCCTCCGATCGGTCGGGTATCTCCCCGATCCGACGATTGCCCAAGTGGTGTTCCTGGCACATCGTCTCGAGAAGCCGATCCTGGCGGAGGGTCCAGCCGGTGTTGGCAAGACCGCGCTGGCGCTGGCGATCGCCGAGGCTGCCGGGCGCCGTCTCGTGCGGCTCCAATGCTACGAGGGGCTCGACGAGTCGAAGGCACTGTATGAGTGGAACTACCACAAGCAGCTTCTCCGGCTCCAGCGCGATGAGGGGAAGGAATGGGATGACCTCCAGGAGGGGATCTTCAGCGAGTCGTTCCTTCTCAGCCGTCCGCTCCTCGAGGCGATCCGCTCCGAAGACCCCGTTGTGTTGCTCATTGACGAAGTCGATCGGGTCGAGGTGGAGACCGAGGCGCTCCTGCTTGAGATGCTCGACACCTTTCAGGTGACAATCCCGGAACTTGGGACGATCACGTCGGCGACGAAGCCCGTCGTTGTCCTCACGTCGAACAACACGAGAGAGCTCTCAGAGGCGTTGAAGCGGCGCTGCCTCTACCTCCATCTCGACTATCCGACCATCGAGCGAGAGCGCGAGATTCTGCGATCTCGCGTCCCGGACCTGGACGAGGCGATGGCGCTTCGGATCGCTGAGACCGTCGCGTCGATCCGAATGATCGAGATGCGCAAGCGACCGTCGGTGAGCGAATCGCTGGACTGGGCCCGGGCACTGCTGGCTCTCGGCCTGGACGTCGATAGTGAAGCGACCATCGAGACACTCAACGTCCTCCTCAAGCACCGTGCGGACATCGAGAGAGTCGCGGAGCAGCTTCGAGTGGTGGGCGACCGGTGATCGATCGGCTCGCCGCGTTTGCAGAAGAACTCCGGGCGATCGGAATCCCGGTATCGATGGTCGAGGTCATTGATGCTGCCGAGGCGATGGATCACGTCGACCTCAGCACCAGTGATGGCCTCAGGGCAGCGCTCGGAGCCACGATGGTCAAGAGTGGTCGACACCGTGACGCCTTCGACCGTGCATTCGACGTCTTTTTCGAGCTTGGTGGCGCCGGACAGCCTCTCCTGCGGGAAGGGTTCGATGCCGCTCGGGATGCGGACGGCCTGGTGCCTTCCATTGCTGATGCGTTGAACCGTGACGACCGCGATCGTCTTCTCGAACTCATCCGGGAGGCGGTTCAGCGATTCGGGCAACTGGAAGCGGGTCGATCCGGTGGTAGCTCCTATCACGCTTACCGCGTGCTTCGCAGACTTGATCCGGATGCGATCCGGGATCTGTTGATCCGCTCCGCCGGTCAACGTGGGGGCACGCTCGATGATCGTCTCGCTGCGGACCGGGCCGATCGACGTATCCGGACCCTCCGAGAAGAGGTGCATCGTGAGGCGTTGCGCAGACTCGTCGAAGAGCGGGGCGTAGCGTCGGTCGCCCGATCCGTGAGGGGACCACTCGTCGAGGACCTCGATCTCCAGCATGCGACCGTCGGCGAAATCAAGGCGATCGAGCAAGCGATCGCACCACTCGCACGCAAACTGGCGACCCGCCTCTCACAGCGGCGACGCCATGGACACCGGGGCCGGCTCGACGTGCGGGGAACGATCCGACGATCCCTTGCACATGGTGGCGTGCTTGTCGAGCCCCGGTTCCGGAAGCCACGCGTCGCGAAGCCGCAGATTGTGTTGCTGTGCGACACATCCGGGTCGATGGCGACGTTCTCACGCTTCACACTCCAAATCACTCATACGATCGTCTCGGAACTGTCGGGCGTTCGCTCATTCGTCTTTGTGGAAGGGGTCGACGAGGTCACCGGCCTGTTCGGGTCGGACCAGGACTTCGATGCGTCACTGAGACGGATAGCCACCGCTGCCGACGTCTATCGCGGGGACGGACATTCCGACTACGGAGCATCCTTTGCCGAGTTCACCGATCGATATCTCGACTCGGTGGCTCCACGCACCACGGTCATCGTCACCGGCGACGCCAGGACGAACTTCCGCACTCCGGCCGTCGACCGTTTCCAGATCATCGCGGATCGAGCGAGGGCTGTCTTCTGGCTGAACCCCGAGCCTGAGCGCTTCTGGGATACCGGCGACTCCGTGATGGGGGCGTATGCCTCCCGATGCGACCGTGTCGAGGAGGTTCGTTCGCTCCGCCAGCTGGAGGGATTCATCGAACGAGCCGCCCTTCCGATTGAATGACCGTCTCGCTCCGGACCGTCGCCTCGCCTTGCAGGGGCCATGTTGCGGGTGTGGTGAGCGGGGACCATCCGGTGTGAAGGTCATCGATCTGATTGAGATTCGCCGTTCGGGTCCTTTTCGGCCCCGAATGACTCCGGGAATTGGTGTCGCCCTTGCGGGCGGCGCTGTCTTGTAGGTCTTGCGACCTGTTTGGTTCAACTATCGGTGGTCGTCGGCCGATGACCTAGGTGCGGGCGTAGCCCCATCCAACGGTCGATTCCATAGGGAGAATCGTGGCCAGAATCATCTCCATTGAAGACTCACCAGTGCTCCAGCGACTCCTCGAGATCACTATGCGGGGCACGGGCATCGAAGTGGAGTCGTACCTCGATGGTTCCGGCGGTCTGGCGGCAGCGCTGGAGGACCCACCGGATCTGATCGTCCTCGATCTCGGCTTGCCGGATATGTCCGGATGGCAGGTTCTTGATCGGCTCCGCGCCGAGTCGGCGACCTTTGAGACACCGGTCGTCATCACTACGGGTGAGAGCTGGGGGACCGTCGCCGAGCGAGCGGCGATGTACGAAGCCGTGACCCTCGAGAAGCCATACACCGGTGCCGTACTCCGGGAGACGATTCTCGTGCTGATGAACGCACGGTCCGTGGCCAAATCGCCGACGTAACCCTTCACGGGGGTTCCGTCATCCGGTAGGTTGTCGGTGGTGCGGTGACGGCGATGGAGTACCGTGTTTTCGCTTCTCGTGGCCGTCCTCGTGGCGACGTCGGTCGCCTCGCCCTCGTGCGCCGCGCCGGCCTGGCCCGTGTCCGGCGAGGTCATTCGCGAATTCCTACCGACCGGCCGATACAGCGGCCACTGGGGCATCGACATTGCCGCTCCCGTCGACACGCCGATCCGTGCAGCCGACGACGGCTATGTCTCCTTCAGCGGGGTGGTCGTAGGAAACCGGACCGTCGCGGTCAACCACGGCGGTTTGAGGACTTCGTACTCGTATCTTTCCCGGAGATCGGTAGAGAAGGGAGAGAGGGTCCGGCTCGGAGATGTCGTCGGGGCGATTGGAATTCACGATGGGAGGGTCGCCCTCCACTTCTCGGTGCGCATCGGTGACCGCTACGTCGATCCGCAAATCGCACTGCGCTGTACCAAGGAACCGTCGGGTGCGTTGTGGCTGCGCGCCATGGTGCCGGGGAGCCCGTATCCTGGGCGCCATGCGAGCCATCTTCGGCGGTACATTCGACCCACCCCACTTCGCTCATCTTGCTGCCGGCGAGACCGCTCACGATCAGCTCGACGTCGACACGGTCACCTTCATTCCCGCCGGACGTCCCTGGCAGAAGGCCGGAGAGGACGTATCCGAAGCCCGCCACCGGCTTCGGATGACCGAATTGGCGGTCGACGCAATCGAGTACTTCACGGTCGATGACAGAGAAGTGCATCGTGATGGATGGACCGTCACAATCGACACGGTGGAGAGTTTCGACGAAGAGCGCATCGTTCTGATCGTTGGTGCCGACGCGGCCGGCGGTATACCAACCTGGCATCGAGCAAGCGAGCTGCTCAAACGAGTACAGATCGCTGTTGTGCCGCGACCGGGCGTCAAGCGAGCCGACGTCGAAGACGCCGTGCGACGCGAGATTGTCTGGCTCGACATGCCGCCGATCGATCTCTCCGGCACCATGCTGAGAAGGCATGTCTCCGAAGGCCGATCCATTCGGTTCCTCGTTCCGGAGCCCGTACTGGACTACGTCATCGAACACCAGCTCTATCGGAAACCGTCCTGAACCAAGGCGAACTCTCTCCTAGAATGAGGGCACACTCGCAGAAGGAGTCCGTATCCCAGCCAACCAGCACGCCGAAATTGCAGCGCGTGCCGCTGCCGAAGCAATAATCGACAAGAAGGGCAGCGACGTTGCCCTTCTGGACGTCTCGGATCTCCTGGTCATTACCGACGTGTTCGTGATCGGAACCGGGACTTCCAGTCGCCACGTGCGGAGCCTTGCCGACGACGTCGAAGAGCGGCTTCGCGAACTCGGAGACCGAGCCCTGCGGAAGGAGGGTGCGGACTACGGCCGCTGGGTGCTTCTCGACTACGGCGACCTCGTCGTCCACCTCTTCGACGCCGAGACGCGCGATTTCTACGACCTTGAACGGCTGTGGGCTGACGCCCCGTTGGTTGAGTTCGCCGTACCGGCTGCTACGTCCGACGTCTGATAGAATCCCGAACCTTCCGGGGCTGTAGCTCAGCCTGGCAGAGCACTTGACTGGCAGTCAAGGGGTCAGGGGTTCGAATCCCCTCAGCTCCACCCGAGAGACAAACGCTGAAACCCTTGCTGCGGCAGGGGTTTCAGCGCGTTCGATACAAGTACTCAGCGGCCCAGTGGTTTCGTGCCGGGCGCGTTCTTGGTCGCGTTCCTGGTTCAATGCGGTTTTCCCGTCGTGAGGCACGGTTCAGGGCGCCGACTACCTGGTCACGTCCCTCAACGGTGAACGGTTCTCGTGGGGCGCGCGGCTCGGTGCGGATACCGACGAACTGCGGGCCGCCTACCTCGACGCGCTACATCGTGCTGACGACGGCGAGATCACATGACTCCTCACCTTCGCACGAGCATGACGGCGGGCCTCTGGTGTACGATCCGTCGCTCGGGAGGGTGTCCACATTGTCACACTCCGGTGCACGATGGATGGGTGGCTCGCGCGCCGGAGGCGGGTTGATCGGAGCCACATCAGGGCATGTTTGAGACACGCGTGGGACACACCAGGACCTGACCGAAATGCTTACCTGTAGAACGGGAGTCCGCCTCAGACGATACGCCCACGGCAGGGCCGTGCGGCATCACGGTGATCGGATCGGGCTACTTGGCTTGGAGCGATGGGTCGTACCTGCGACGTGTACCGCCACAGGGCCCAGGACGGCGAGACCGAAGACGACGGCCGTGGCGAGCGGTGCCAGTTGCGGTTCCAGGCCCGCCTCGACTCCGAGTTCGGCGATGATGATCGAGAATTCGCCTCGTGCGATCAGTAGCGTTCCGGCCCGCAGTCGACCCCGTGTGCTTGCTCCGAAGCGCCGGCCGGCCACCCAACCGGTGATGAGTTTCCCGGCGGCGGCGACCACCACGAGCACCAATGCCGGTAGGAGGACCGGCGGGATCGTTGATGGGTCGCCCTGGAGACCGAAGAACACGAAGAAGATCGCCCCAAACAGGTCTCGCAGCGGGCCGAGGAGTCGGTCGGCGCGTCGGGCGGCTTCACCGGAGATGGCCAATCCGACGAGGAATGCGCCTACGGCTGCCGATACTCCGACCTGTTCGGCAACTCCGGCCACGAGCAGGACCATTCCCAGCAGGCCGAGCAGCACGGACTCGTCCGACTGGCCGAACACCATGCGGCTGATGTGGCCGCCGAACCGGCTCACCCCCACCAGCACCGCAGCGACGACTGCGACCGCTCCCAGAATCGACCATATCAACGTGCCGGTGCTCGCTCCGAGCACGAGAGCCGCCGCTACGCCCAAGTAGAGCGCCATTACCAGATCTTCGATGACGAGGATCGAGAGCACTGCCGGTGTCTCGCGGTTACCCAGCCATCCGAGGTCCCGCATCAGCTTCGCAGCAATCCCGGACGACGAGATGTAGGTGACGCCGCCGAGCAGGAAAGCTGCCGTGAGTGACCAGCCGAGAGCCCACCCCGCAACGAATCCGGGTACGAAATTCAATACCAGGTCGACGGTTCCCGATGCGTGGGCCCGCCTGACTCCGGCGGTCAGTTCGCCAACGGAGTATTCGACTCCGAGTAGGAACAGCAGCAGGATCGCCCCCAATTCGGCACCGGCATCGATGAACTCTCGGCTCACGTCGAGCGAGACGATGCCGTGTTCGCTGAGGAGGAGACCCAGGCCTAGATAGAGCGGGATTGGTGAGAAGGAGAAGCGCCCGGCCAGTCTGGCCAGGACGGTCAGAGCGAGCATCACTGCCCCGAGTTCAAGGAGGAATGCGCCCCTCATCTACGCTTCGGACTGAAGGATGAGCGTGGCTGCGGCGAGGCCGTCGATCGTTCCGACGGCCACGACGACATCACCGGCGGCGAATGCGAACTCGGGGGTAGGCGACGGGATCGCGGCGCCTTTCCGGATCACAGCGACGACGGACACACCGGTTTGGTCACGTAGGTGTGTGTCACCGAGTCGGCGTTCCGCGTAGCGGGTGCCGGCCTCGATGGGCAGCCAGTCGACCGCAATGCCACCGGCCGCTTCCTGGAGATGTGATAGTTCGTGGGAGAACGCCGATCCGCCAAACAGTTCGGAGAGTGTGGCAGTCTCGCTCGCAGTCAGTTCCAAAGAGGCGGCCGTGAGGTCCGGGTCGTCGGAATGGCTGATGAACAGCTCGAGGCCACCTTGCTGTCGATGGATCACTCCGACTCGGGAGCCGTCGGCGGTGACGAAGTCGAGTCGCAGCCCAATGCCGGGCAGCGGCGTTCGATCCACCGTCACCTCGTGTGGTGTGCTCATCAGGCCTCCCTTCCTATGTCGTCACCGCGCCGGATCGGCGACTCAAGTTCTTGCCGCGTCTCTTGGATTATGGTAACGAATGGCGCTGGGGCTTCCCCGGAGCGGCCTCCATCGTGGGTCAGGGAATGACGGCGAGCGGAACGGGTGAGTGGCGAGAGAGATAGGAGGCAGTGCCTCCGAGTCCTCGGAACTGACCTTCGCCCCGGGATCCGATCACGACCAGACCGGCCTGATTGCTTGCCACGGTCTCGACCAGGGCGACGCGAGGATCGCAATGGGCGACGGCGACGGTGTAATCGATGCCGAGATCTCGGA
>CAXMQO010000075.1:0-7451 GCA_964195515.1 uncultured Saprospiraceae bacterium
CCGGTGCCCTTTCGAACTCCGGGCCGACCCTTTCGGGTCGGTTGCCCCCGGTTCGGTCTCCCGGCTGGGCGACAATCGAGAAACTATGGACCCTGTGCGCCATTGTCCACCGAAAACACTGGTTAGTTTTCGCGTTCGATCCTGAGGTTTCGCGAACCGCACGCTGAGAAGCGAATTCCGTGGCCCGTGGTCCGTAGTCCGTAGTCAGGAACCCTCTCCGACACCGCGAACGCGGCGGGACCGGAAGTCGTGGACGGCAATGATGATGAGACCCAGGCCTGCGGCACCGGCGAAGATTCCGATGAAGAGGATTGGGAGTCCCCAGAAGAGCATGGACCGGTCTGGTTCCCCCGCCTGCCCGACCACAACATCCCACAAGTACCACTTCAGCGCCGCGGCACCGACGATCAGCAAGACCGCGCCGCCAACCGCACCCAGAAGTGAAAGAACAATCCGCACGCCCGCACGCTAGACGGACCGGATCGAGCAGCGAATAGGGAACTCCCCCGAGGGACGACCGCCATACGCACCTACGAACCTTCTCCACTCGCTGAACGGGCAGCGCAGACCGCGCCAGGAGATCGGCGTGACAAAGAGCCGCGAGGCAGAAGAAACGCAGACTCACGGCACGAGGTCGAGGCCGAGTAGGACTCGACCGATGTCAAGGGCACCGTGGGTGGGTTGTAGCTCGAAGGGATGGTCGGCTCGTACGCGCGTAGAGGTGCCTCGCGAGGCCACGGATCGCAATCTTGCGACCCATCTGTTATCCCCCCCACACCCGCGTCATCCCATTCTTCGACCCGAGGTAGTTACACAGCTGTCGTTCGTGTCACACCGGTCCCGTATAGTCCTCCCCATGACGTCGAACACTCAGCAGAGCGGAAGTGACCGCGTGGGCCTGACAAGCCTCTCTCCCTCGCGGGCCAGCGACTTCAAGCGCTGCCCTCAGCTGTTCAAGTTCAGCGCGATCGATCGAATTCCCACGCCGCCGACGGTGTACCAGGCGAGGGGAACGACCGCTCATCTCGCTCTTGAGCGGCTCTTCGAGTTGCCGGCAATGGATCGAACCCCTGAGCGTCTCTCCGATCTCTTTCGAGCGGCATGGCTAGAACTCAAGCCGCGAGCGTTCGCCGATCTGTTCGACGGCATCGAGGCCGAACGGGCCTGGGGCATCGAGAGTCTCGCCATCCTCAACAATTACTTCGCGATGGAGGATCCCACCCAGATCGATCCGCTGTCACGCGAACTCGACATGACTCAGGCCGTCGGGGACATGACGATCCGCGGCATCCTCGATCGGATGGAGGAGACGCCCGAAGGTCTCGTGATCACCGACTACAAGAGCGGCAAAGCCCCTCCGGATCGATTCGCCATGCCGGCGTTCTTCGCTCTCAAGATCTATGCACTCCTCGTTCGCATCCGGGAGGGTCGAACGCCCGTCGCGCTCCGTCTGATGTACCTCACGGGCCCCAAGGTCCTCGAGATCCCGATCGACGACGGGCAACTCGATGCCATGGAGCGGCAGCTGGAAGCCCTGTGGAGCGCGATCGAGCAGGCAATCGCGACCGACCATTTCCCGCCGCGTACCGGCGTGTTGTGTGACTGGTGCTCCTACCAGGACATCTGCCCCGCCTTCGCCGACGACAGAGGGGGTGGCGTCTGACGACCACGATCTGGACCATCGGCTCCGGGGAGCGGTCGTTCGACGACGTCGAGCGGGACCTCGTTGACCTCGACATCTCCATGATCGTCGACGTCCGCACGCGGCGCGACGACCCTCGAGTCCGGGACTTCGACCATCGCCGCCTCGAAGAGCTCGCTACCGAAGCCGGCTTCGGATATCGCTGGATGGGCTCGACGCTCGGCGAGGATTCAGTTGCCGAAGTCGGCACCGGCGTCGACGACCTCATTGCAATCGCTGAGGCATCGCGAACCGTCGTCCTCTGCCGCGAGCCCGACGCGGAACAGTGCCACCGTTCAACGGTGATCGCACCGGCCCTCGGGGCGCGAGACGTCGCGGTCGTTCACATCCTGCCGAACGGCACCACGCGACCCCACGAGTCCCCGCTGCCCTTCGACCGATGACCGGCGACATCCGCGTCGACCCTGCCGACTGGTCCCGACGAGTGGCACCGGGTCCCGGGCCACAGCTCATCGTCGGTGGACCCGGTACGGGCAAGACGGAGTTCATCGTTCGGCGGGCGGTGCATCTCATCGAAGGAGGAGACGGAGAGGCGCTGCTCGTGCTGTCGTTCTCACGGCGCGGCGCCACTGACCTCGACGCTCGAATCCGGGCCGCAGCTGCCGGTCCCGCTCGGGCGACGGACGTCTCAACGTACCACTCCTTCGCCGCCCGGCTCCTCGAGACCTATGCGCCGTATCGCGGATGGGAACGACCTCCCGACGTGTTGCCCGGCCCGGATCAGAAGCGGCTCGTCGCCGAACTCCTCGAGACCGAGGATCCGAGTCGATGGTCACCCGCCTATCGGCCCCTCCTCACGACTCGAACGTTCGCCGATGAGGTCACCGACTTCGTCCTTCGGTGTCGCGAGCAACTCATCGGTCCAAGCGACATTGCTGAGCGATCAAAGGATCGAGCTGATTGGTGGGGACTCTCGACCTTTCTCGACCGCTACGATCGGATGCTCCGGCATCGAGCGGTGATCGACTACGGCACGCTCCTTTCGGAAGCCGCCGGCCTGCTGGCCGACCCGACGGTCGCAGAAGCCGTCGGCGCCCAGTACCAGCACGTCCTCGTCGATGAGTACCAGGACGCCACCCACGCCCAATCCGTCCTGCTCCAGCGTCTCGTGAGCGGGCACGGCCGCGTCACAGTCGCCGCAGATCCGTACCAGTCCATCTACAGCTTTCGCGGGGCCGACATCGAGAACGTCAGTCGATTCCCCGATGACTTCACCTTCGACGGTTGGCCTGCCGAGCGGCTCGTCCTCACCACCTCATTTCGCGTGCCGGAGGCGATCCTTGACGCCGCCGTTCGGATCACCGCCCACGAACTCCCTGGCGCGGCGGGAAAGGTCGCCCCCGCACCGGGTGATGGGTCCGTGGAGGCCTACCGATTCGGTCAGCAGGTCGAAGAATCGGAGTGGATCGCTTCGGAGATCCACAGGCTCAACCTCGAGCAACGCATCCCATTCGATCGGATGGCGGTGTTCACTCGATCGAAAACGCGTTTCGTTGCATCACTCTCCCGATCCCTCGAGCGGAGAGACATACCCCACGACCGACCCGACAGTCGACTCGTCGATCAACCCGCCATCCGATTCATCCTCGACGTCGTCGCGGCTGCGACGAGCGCCGATGGGGAGATTGAGACCGATCGTGCCGTGCGCCGTATTCTTCTTGGCCCCGTGTTCGAGACCCCGCCGGCGCAATTCGCCGAACTCTTCAGAGAGCGGACGGACCGTGGGCGTTCCTGGGCCGCGATCGTGCGATCGGGCATCAGAGATGGCGCAGCGCTCGGCGATTTGCTATTCGACCCCGCGTGGGCGAACAAGGACGTGGCCGTTGCGGGTCTGTGGCAACTCTGGTCGACGCTCCCCCAGATCGCCGATCTGGCAACCAGCCCCCACAGGGAACAGGATCGTGCTGCCTGGTCCTCGTTCGCCCAGGTGCTCGAACGGTGGAACGAACGCAATCCACGCGGCACGCTGCTCGAATACCGGAAACACAGCGAGATCGAGGAGTTCGAAGCGAGCCCTCTCCTGTCGTACCGGGCCGACGAACACGATCGGGTCACCGTCACCACACTCCACCAGGCGAAAGGCCTCGACTTCGACGTCGTGTTCATCGCCGACGCCGTCGAAGGGGTCTTCCCCGATCTCCGCACGCGCGACTCGCTCCTCGGGACACGCCACCTCCAACCTCACCTGCCGACCGACACGGCCGGATACCTCGCATTCCGACTCCAGGAAGAGCGGAGACTCGCCTATACGGCGATGACCCGTGCTTCCCGCCGGGTTGTGTGGACAGCCACCGACTCCCGCTTCGACAACGATGGTGGTACGCCGAGCCGATTCCTCCCTCTCGCTCTCGGTGCACCAACCGTCGCTGAGGCCGTCTCGGAGCCCGCCGGGCATCACCGGCCGATCACGACCCGGCAATTCGAAGCGGCGCTTCGCCGAATGGTGATAGATCCTTCGCTGCCTCCGCCCGAACGCCTCGCCGCGGTGCACACCCTGGCTCATGGACAGGACGTGGGCCTGCGATCACCGATGCGCTTCGCAGGAGCCAGAGAACCGGGCCCCGACACCGGTGTCGCACAACACCCCCCGCGCCTCTCCCCCAGTCAGGCCATCGCCTACGAAACCTGCCCGCGCCGCTACGTCCTCGAACGGAAACTTGCCATCGGATCCGAGCCGAGCAATGCCACCGAATTCGGGACCCTCATCCACGCAGTTCTCGAACGCGTCGAGAACACGGCGACCGAACGCGGCGACCGGCACGGAACCGCCGAGGAGGCACTCGCTGTTCTCGATGAGCTCATGGAGCCGGGTGCCTTCGGCGGCGCCGCCTACGACGCGGCGTGGCGGAACCGTGCCCATGCCGCTCTCAAGAACACCTACTCGTTGTGGCCGAGCACGGGAACGCCGGTGAGTTCCGAAGCCAAGCTCAGTGTGCAACGCGGCGACGTCCACTGGCTCGGGCGGGTCGATCGCATCGAG
This sequence comes from uncultured Saprospiraceae bacterium, assembly GCA_964195515.1. Classification (GTDB taxonomy): domain Bacteria; phylum Actinomycetota; class Acidimicrobiia; order Spongiisociales; family UBA5794; genus JAHEEL01. The sequence continues at coordinate 4,683 of CAXMQO010000075.1, forward strand.
GAGCGCGATGGATCTGTGGCGGCTGTCGACTACAAGACAGGCCAACTCGCCAGCATCGACGAGGCCGCGACCTCGCTCCAACTCGGTTTCTACCTGATCGGTGCACTGGAAGACCCGGATATCGCTGCCTTCGGGCTCGCAACCGCAGCCGAGATGTGGTTCCCGATGGAGGCACAGAAGCGATCGATCGCCACACGATCGTTCGACGTCTCGAATCTCGACACGATCGAGGACCGTATGACGGCCGTCGCTCTCGGCATCAGCGGCGAAGACTGGACGCCGAGACCCGGTGCCGCGTGCGGCCGCTGCGGTCTCCGGGTCCTGTGTCCCGCCATGCCGGAAGGCAAGGAGGCATTCGCCACATGAGCTTCCAGTTGACCGCCGAACAGAGAGCCATCGTCGACTATCCGCTCGCTCCGCTTCGGGTGGCCGCCGGGGCCGGTACCGGGAAGACGACCACGATCGTGCTCCGCCTCAAGGCATTGATCGCCGACGACATCGAACCCGAATCGGCCCTCGGAATCACCTTCACGAACAAGGCCGCAGGAGAACTCGCCGACCGTCTCCGGTCCGAGTTCCCCAACCTGACCTCCGACGGCCGCGAGGTGCAGGTGGCGACGTACCACGGTTTCGCCTACGAAGTACTTCGAGAGTTCGGTGCCTTCGTCGGAGTGGAACGCGACACCACCGTGATCGGTCCCGCTCATCAGCGCCAACTGATCGAGGAAGGACTCGGGCTTGTTCCCTACGATCATCTCGATCTGACCAAACCGCGCGGGATCATCGAGAAGGCATCCACGCTTGCGGGCCAGGTAGGTGACAATCTCCTCGACGCCGCCGACGTGCGATCGGCGGCACCCGCCACAGAGGCTCGCGATGAGGTGTGGGAGACCCGTCTCGAGCTTCTCTCTCTGGTGGATGCGTACACGCACTCGAAGGCGGACATCGGTGTTGTTGACTACGCCGATCTCGTTGGGCGGGCCCACCGGCTCGTAACGGAGCACCCTTCCATCGCTAGGCGCATCCGTGACCGATATCGGGTGGTGCTTCTCGACGAGTACCAGGACACCGATCCGGCGCAGCGAGAACTCCTGCGCGCAGTATTCAGTGGCGGATTCCCCGTCACCGCCGTTGGCGATTCTGACCAAACGATCTACGAGTGGCGGGGCGCCTCCCGCCTGAACTTCGACGGCTTCGTCCGGCACTTTCCGAACCCCGACGGCACCGCCGCTGCAACGCTGCCGCTCACACTCAACAGGCGGTCGGATCGAGTCATCCTCGACCTCGCGAACCGCGTCAGGGGGCGATTGCATGGTGAGGGACCATTCGATCCGCTCGAGCCTGGTCCCGGGGCGGGGATCGGCGAGATCAACACGGGATGGCTCGGGACCCGTGTCGAGGAAGCGGCGTGGATCGCCGCCCGGATCGAGGAAGCCCACAACGATGGAACACCCTGGAACGCGATCGCCGTCCTGGTTCGCAAGAACAGGGACATCGCTGCGATTCGGGAGGCCCTGCTATCGGCCGGGATCCCGACGGAGGTCGCATCCGTCGGAGGCCTGTTGGAGGTCCCGGAGATCGCCGAACTGCTGGCATGGCTGCAGGTTCTGGATGACCCCTCGAAATCAACGTCCCTCGCTCGGATCCTCCTCGGAAGCGCCTACCGATTGGGTCTCGGAGATCTGGCGCCGCTCGCCGCATGGGTTCGCAACCGCGAGCACCGGACCGACGCCGAACCCTCCCTCGTCGAGGCGATCGACCACATAGAGCAGATTCGCGGTTGCCGTCCAGAAGCGAAGCGACGTCTCAAGGAATTCCGAAGCCGCTACGGCCGACTGCTCGTGGAGGCGCAGAGTGTCCCGGTGCCCGATCTCTGCCGCAGCGTGCTGGCCGAGATGGACGCATGGACGGAAATCGATTCGATGGATGAACACGCCGCCGTGTCCGCCCGACTGAACCTGTACCGATTCCTGGACCTCGTCGAGTCGTGGAAACCTGTCGTCGGGCGAGCCACGCTCGATTCGTTCCTGCAGTACATCCTCCTGTTGTCCGACGAGAACGCCCCGCAGGAACTGGATACCGTCTCCATCTCCCGCGGACCCGCGGTCGCGATGCTCACGATCCATCGGGCGAAGGGGCTCGAATGGGACACGGTCGTGATCCCGTCGGTCGTCGATGGCGGATTCCCGTCGCGGTCCCGCTCGTACGCCAGCCCGATCGACAAGGCCGAGTACCTGCCCTACTCACTGCGACTCGACGCCGAGAGCCTCCCCGACCTGAGCGGCGCCCAGAAACCGTCAGACCGAAACGCAATCCTCCGGGGTTATCACGAGGCGGAAGAGTGGCGGACGGCGTACGTGGCCGTCACACGGGCGCGGCACCAACTCGTCGTCACAGGCTCCCACCGCACCGCTGAACGGAAGACGGCGCGGATCCCGTCGCCACTCTTCAAGATGGCGGCGGAGATCGGTGGCATGAATGTCGTAAAAGACGACCCTGGCCCCATTGAAGAACCCAAGTGGGAACCTCCCGGTCCGGCGCCCGATCCGCTCTTCACCGGGTCCGGGTGGGATGAGATACTCCGCCTAGCGGTGAACGACCCCGACTGGCTCAGCGCGTACCCGGAGTACGCACCGGTCGCCACGGTCAGGGCGTCCCAGCTGCGACTCGACCTCGAAGCACTCCCTCAGCCGGCGGTCGCAGACCGGCCCGTTGCGAAAACCACGTCGGTCACAGGCCTTGTCACCCTCGCACGATGCCCTCTGCAGT
>CAXMQO010000076.1:0-3772 GCA_964195515.1 uncultured Saprospiraceae bacterium
TTCGATCTGGTCACCGAGTCCGCCGATCTGAAGATAGGTGACATCCGGGACCTCTTCGAGGACGAGCTCCCCGACCTCTGGCCGGATGAGCCGCTCGAGGACCAAACCGGTGAGCGGATCGATGCGAACGTGATCGCCGACCCGCAAGGGCTCGTCTTCGACGGCCTCGGACCGACCCACCACACGCTCTTCGTCGGCTCTGCCGAGAATGATCAATCGGTCATCCGAGATGACTTCCTTGATCGTCACCACCTCACCAGCAGGGTCGTAGCTGCGCATGTCGACAACGTTGAACGCCTCGTTGAGGATCACTTCTTGCCCGATCCCGAGTGCCTTGAACTCAACCGTCGGTTCAACATTGACCCGGAGCTTGCGTCCGTTCGTGTTCACGTCAACGGTCCCGTCCTCGTTGCGCCGCAAGATCGTCCCGAATGGATTCGGCGGCGCCGTCAACTTCTCGACTTCCTCGCGAAGAAGGGCCAGCTGCTCGCGTGTCTCCTTGAGTGCTGCAGCGAGCTTCTCGTTCTGACCCGCGGCCTGAGCTATCTTGCCCCGCGAATCGAGGAGTCGCTCCTCTAGGAGGCGGACCCGGCGGGGTGCGTCCTGGAGCCGGCGCCTGAGCACCGCGATCTCTTCGTCGAGGAGAAGTAGCTTCCTGCTGAGTTGTTCGTCGTCGTGCCGGCTCACGGTCTCTTCCTCTTGGCCTTCATCCACGAATCACCTCTGGTCCGCCATGCGAGTGTAGGCCTCATACCCAGTTGCGGGAAGCCGTTGAATCCTGTCGAGTGGCCCTGCCACGGTCGCGGAATGAACTAGTCGTTCCGCGAATCGGTGACTATGTTTCATCCGTCACACTCCGAAAGGACACAAGCCATGAAGGTCTGGATCGATCAAGATCTCTGCACCGGCGATGGGATCTGCGAAGAGATCGCCCCCGACGTCTTCGTGCTTCTCGACGATGGACTCGCGTATGTTCGCGAGGGTGAGAAGATCTTCGCCGCCTCAGAGGGGAACACGCAGGGCGCCGAAGGTATGGCGGGCTTCCCCGACGACCAGATGGATGCCGTCGTCGAATCGGCCGAAGAGTGCCCGGGCGAGTGCATCTTCATCGAGCCGTAGAGCGTATTCCGTAGTCCGTTCGAGAGGCCGCGTCCGCAAGGGCGCGGCCTCTTTCGTTGGTGTCCCCGGTTTCCAGACGGGGATCAGAGTTCGCCGACTACGGAGTACGGCGGCGGAGCACCTTTCGTGCCACCGTGATGAACCCCGTATGCCCGATCATCCGGTGGGATGGGCGTACGGAGCGACCGTTCACGGACCAGTCGCGCATCATCACTTCGAAGGTCGATACTTCGATGAATCGACCCGTCTCTGCGATCGCCGAACGGACGGTCTCGACCTGCGGCACGTTGGGGACGTAACAGGCAAAGCCGCCTCCCCCGGGGAGGTGTTCGGCCGCCGCTTCGACCGTCTCCCATGGTTCGGGTACGTCGAGCACGATCCGCTCCGCACCGATCTCCCGGACCGAGTCAACGACCTCGCCGACTTTCAGGTCCACCCACTCAGGGACCCCTCCGAAGAACCCGTCGATCCTGCTGCGTGCAAGGGTGGCGTGGTCGGACCTTCGCTCGACGCTTACGACCCGACCGGTCGGACCGACGGCCCTCGCCAGCATCATGGTGAGGCCGCCGGATCCGGTGCCGGCTTCGAGCACCGTCATCCCCGGTCCAATGTCGGCCCAAATCATCAATGCCGCCGCGTCCTTCGGGTAGAGGACGTTCGCTCCTCGCGACATCTTCAGGACATAGTCGGCGAGCCGCGGTCGGACGACGGTGAGGAAGGTGCCGCTCGTCGTCTCGAGAGATGAACCTTCGAGAGAACCGATGATCTCGTCGTGCGGAAGCGCCCCGCGGTGAGAGTGAAAGCTCCGGCCGGAGATCAACTCGATGAGGTACCGCCGACCCTTAACATCGAAGAGCAGGCAGGCATCCCCGGGAGCGAACGGAGAGCCGGTGATCATCCCCCGAGGGAGGGGATGATCGTCACGGCGAGCGAGAGAACCATCGTCGCGACGATGACCCAGATGATCACCTTCGTCCACTTCTTGCTGTTGCGCATCTCGGATGTTCCTATGGAAGAGGGGCGGTCTCGGCGATGGGATGCCGACCACGCATCACTCGGATTGTCGTGCCCTGGCCAACATCGATCGAAGTCTTGTAGATCAGCTTCCTGGAGCTGCGCCCCCGCATCAGGCCGTAGCCCATGAGAGCGAGGCCCATGCTCACCCGCGACATGTCAGCGTTCCGGCTGCCAGAATTCGCGGCTTCCCACCCAACCCTCACAGCCGGATTGAAGCGTGCGAAGAACCGACGCTGGAAGTAGGGGCCGAGGTGCTTCATGTCGTTTGGTAGACCTCGATGTGGATGCGACGGCGGCGCGACCGCCAGATTCCGTAGGCAATGAGCGCAACCACGACGACTACTGCACCGCCGATGACGAGACCGACATGCTGCTTCGCCTCTTCTTCGGTCTCGACGACGACGGCTTCGATCTCTCTCAGTTTGCCTTCGAGATCGTCACGGCTGATGGTCATGTCGGCCCTCCCGTCTGCGCGGTTGTATCTTCCGGCTCGGGCCTCGGTCCGGCCTTGACAATGATCGCAGCGATGGCAACGAACACGACGAAGGCGATCACATATCCGAGTGCCTCCCAGTACGGGCTGTTCGGCAGGACATCGACGAACCCGCGCATGACGGCGATCCCGATGAGGATCATCGCCGCCGACCAGAGTGCTGCAGCACCAAGCGAGAAGCCGGCGAAACGTCCGAGTTTCTTCGCCTGCCCGACGGTCTCCTGAAGAAGGTACTCCTTCGCGAGATCACGGAACTCGACGATCAACACCGGGAGATCCTGCAACTTGGCCATGTGTGCCCCTCAACGTGTTCGAGTGATCTACAGGCTAATCGCCTTCGCGGCGATCACACTCCGTTCCTACCGTCGGGTACTATCTCGTTCCAGAATGGACTCGGGAGCACTTGGTCAAGACCCAACCGATGACCCGCTTGGCGTGAAGGGACGCCGCACGGCGCGTCGGAACATGGTCCCCCTCGTCGGCGGCCAGGCCGTTTCGCTGTTCGGCGACTACATCGCGTTCTTCTCGCTCCCCTACTTCGTTCTCGCCCTCACCGCACAACCACTTGATCTGGGTCTCACTGCGGCTGCCGAGACGCTACCGATGTTCCTGTTCGGCTTGATCGCCGGTGTGTTCCTGGATCGCCGGCGAAACCTGCGGTTGACCCTCGTGTGGATCGACCTGGTGCGCGCGGCTGTGTTCTTCGCCTTGGCGCTGGCAGCAGCGAACGGGGCGGGAACTCGCTGGCTCGTCTTCGGCGTTGCATTTGTGATCGGGACCATGTCGGTGTTCTTCGACTCCGGTTTCCAGGCCATGATGCCTTCGGTCGTCGATGAGGACATGCTTATCGACGCCAACTCGCGACTCGCCGTTGCCCGCATGGTGACGTTCAGCATTGGACCGCTCGCCGGCGGCATCCTCATTGCCTTCAGCGGGGGGTTCGCGATAGCGTTTCTCATCCACGGAGTAACCTTCCTCGTATCGGCCGCGTTCCTGGCGGCGATTCGCGTCGTTCACGACCGCCCCCTGCGATTCCCTGAGCCGTTCATGAATTCGCTCAGAGACGGTCTGAAACACCTGCTCGGAGATCCGCGACTTCGCTGGGCCACCCTTGGTGCCACGTTCACGAATCTCGTGTTCCAG
>CAXMQO010000077.1:0-5503 GCA_964195515.1 uncultured Saprospiraceae bacterium
CCTTTGCACTGATTGCAGCAGCATGTAGCTCGGACACCGAAGATACGACGACCACGGCGGCCGCCGCCGCAACGACGACGACCACCGAAGCGGCGACAACAACAACGGCCGCACCTGAGACGACGACCACCACCGAGGCAATGGTCGAGATCGGGACCGCCGACAACCCGATCAAGGTTCTGTTCGTTCCGTCCGTGAGCGCTGAAGAGATCATCGCTGGTGGTGACATCCTCAAGGGCGTTCTCGAAGAGGCAACCGGCCTCGTCTATGAGGTAAGTGTTCCGACGTCGTACGCCGCGACCATCTCCGAGATGTGCGCGTCCCCCGAGAACACCGTCGGATTCATCCCCGCAACCGCCTACGTCATCGGCAACGATGAGTGCGGCATAGAAGTTGCGATGAAGTCCTTGCGGTTCGGATTCACCGAGTACTGGGCCGAGTTCATCGTCCCGCGTGACAGCGAGGCAACAACGATTGCCGACCTGGCAGGGAAGAGCTGGGCCTATCCGGATGTTGGTTCGACCTCGGGCTACTTGGTCCCGAACGGTATGTTCCTCACCGATGGCATCGAGGCTGGCGAGACGGTTGAAGCCGGCGGCCACTCCGCCGTCGTCAAGGCCGTCTACAACGGCGAGGCTGACTTCGGCACGGTGTTCTTCAGCCCGTCGATCGACGCCGACAGGAACGTCATCTGGGACGGTACGACGGCAGATGCCGACGTTCCGGCCGACCTCGTCGACAGCTGCGTCCTCGACGCCGACGGCGAGATCGAGTGCAGCGGTGTGTACCCCCGGGACGCCCGGCGCAACATCCGCGAAGAGGCTCCGGATGTGATCCAGGCGATCAAGATCCTGGAGCTCTCGCAGCCGATCCCGAACGACACGGTCAGCTTCGCGCCGGCCGTTCCGGATGAGATCAAGCTCAAGATCGTCACGGCGCTCGCTGACTATGCGGCGAACGATCCGGACGGATTCGCGACCGCGTTCGACGCCTACTCCTGGAGTGGCATTGCGTTGACCGACGACTCCGAATTCGACTTCATCCGCCTACTCGTTCAGGAACTTGGACTCGACACCGGCGATCTCTAAGAGCAGTTGATTCGACACACTGAGTACCGGGCGGGGGCGAAAGCCCTCGCCCGGTACTCGACCGAGTAGACCAAACAGACAGGGCGCCCGATCCATGCTCAAGGTTGAGAACCTCACGAAGATCTACGACGGAGGCACACAGGCTCTCGACGACGTCACGTTCGAAGTCGAGAAGGGCGAATTCCTGGCCGTTATTGGGCTGAGCGGATCCGGCAAGTCAACACTGTTGCGTTGCATCAACCGACTGATCGAACCGACATCAGGAACGATCACCTGGGACGGCGTCGACGTCACGAACGCGTCCCAAGAAGAACTCCGACGCATCCGACGCCGGATCGGGATGGTGTTCCAACACTTCAACCTCGTCAGCCGATCGAAAGTGCTGACCAACGTTCTCGCCGGCCGCCTCGGCTACCTCAACCCAGCACTCAGCGTCGTCAACCGGTTCCCGAAAGCCGACCTCGAGAAGGCCTACGCTCAACTGGCCAGGGTCGGCCTCGAAGAGAAGGCAGGGGCCCGAGCTGATGAGCTGAGCGGAGGCCAACAACAGCGGGTGGGCGTCGCCAGAGCCATGATGCAGGATCCCGAGATCATGCTTGCCGACGAACCCGTCGCAAGCCTTGACCCGGTCCTCGCACACAGCATCATGCAGTACCTCGAGCGGATCAACCAGGAGGACGGCGTGACGGTGCTGTGCTCTCTCCACTTCCTCGACCTCGTCCATCAGTATGCAGATCGCGTCATCGCCCTGAACGACGGCAAGCTGGTCTTCGAAGGGACACCAGAGGAGATCGACGACGACAAATTCAAGGAGATCTACGGGAAGGAGGCCGAGCGCGTTGGCTGACTCGACCCCCACCTCCGCCGATCCGCCGCCTGGGGCCCCCGCTCCGGAAGAACCGGCGACAAACGGCCGCAAGTCACGCGGCTGGCGCCGATCGCTCTACATCATCATTGCGATCCTCGTCGCCTTCGTTATCTACGCCTTCGCGTTCGCAAAAACCGACGTCTCACTCGAAGAGATCCAGTCAGAGACCCGCCAAGAGCAGCTCTTCCGCATTCTGCGAGCCCTCGCCCGGCCTGACCTTGTCACGTACGACAGGACAGACCTCGTCGTGACCGCAGATGTCTACGTCCCGTGCAACGGAGCGGAACCGGCTCCCGTCACGCCAGCCGAAACCGGAGCGACCATTGCCGTCACACCGACGTGCGCGGAGCCCGGCGAAATCCTTATGGTCAACGGATCCGGCTACGAACCCGGAGTGAGAGTCACCGTCAATTTCGTTCCCGTTTCGGATTTCGCAATCGTCCTCCTGCAGGGCCGGGCCGATGTGGCAGAAGACGGCACCTTCAAGCTCTCGTTCGAAGCCCCAAGCCGCAAGACCGATGATCCTCAGCAGATCGAGGCGATCACCCAAACCAACATCGGTGGATGGAGGAATCGCGTAACCGTATGGACGGACACCAACAAGAACGGGGTCCAGGACGGGGAGGCCCTCCCTCACTCCGATGATCCGATCGCCGCGTACGCCAGCGTCCTTCCCGAGTTCGACATTCGGAGCCCTGGCGGCGTCACCCTCGTCGACGACAACAACAACGTCATCGACTTCATCAGCTGGGGCGGATCCTTCGAGGCGAGCACCGGTTCCGGAACTGGACTCGTGAGCCGCGACATCGGTCTCGACCCTTTCGACGCTGGACCGGATGGCTCGGCTCAGCTCACAGGCACGGGCGCCACCGCCGAAGACTTCTCATGGTCCGGGCCGTCGGCGAGCAGCTTTGGAACGATCAACGCCGGACAGAGCACCACCAACGGTGACTCTACGGGAGCGCTCTTCTTCAACGAAGTAACGTTCGGCGAGGAGCGCCGCCTGGAGATCGCAGGTGCCCCCGGCGCAAGCGTGGCCGACGTCTCGATGATCTTCTTCGACGGGTCGGACGGAGCGCAATACAAGATCGTGCAGGTTGCCGACAAGACCGACCTGTCGCCGAGGCTGTCAGACAACGCGATCAACACTTGGGACCGCATCGTTGAGACCGTCATGCTGGCGCTCCTCGCCACCACGGTTGGCACGATCCTCGCCGTGCCATTGAGCTTCCTCGCTGCGAAGAACCTGATGCGCGATGTCACCATCCCGGTCATCAACCTTTCGCTCTCGCTCATCGCCATCCCGATTGGCCTCGTCGTCGGCATCCAAGCATCGCGCTGGGCCTCGTCGTTGCGTGGGTTCACCGATCTCAACTGGTTCACGCTGCTGTTGGCTCTCATCGTCCTGGTTGCTCTCGTGTGGCTCCTCCTGCGATGGATCTTCCCGCCCGAGGAGGAGGACGAGCCGCCGACGCTTGTCGAGCGCGCCGTCCGAGCCGCCGGTTTGCTCGGCGTTGCGTTCCTGGCGCTGATCGGCTCATACATCATCGCGGACCTGCTGATCGTCCTCGGTGGCTGGATGGAGGACATCATCACCTTCGCCCGGTTCATCGGGAGCTTCGTGGTCTCGCTCGGCGAGATCACCGAGATCGGGATCCCGGTGTTCTCATCCCTCATCGGGGCGTTCGCCCTCGCGGTTGTCGCGAGCAAATTCGGGTATCTCCTCGACCGGCACCTGTCCCGGAGCCTCATCAACGGCCTGACCCTCGGCCTCTCCGCTGTCGCAGGGGCAATGGTCGGCATCGGCATCGGCGCTGTGATCGATTGGTTCTACCAGTTGGAGAATCCGTTCGCCACGGTGGTCGTGCCTGCGATCATCGGCGCTGTGATCGGGATGATCCTCTCGGTGAAGGCGCTCAGGAAGTCCGAATCACAGAACATCGGTCTAACGGTGTACTACATGTCTCGGACGTTCTTCAACGGACTCCGCTCCATCGAGCCTCTCGTCATGGTGATCATTTTCGTGGTGTGGGTCGGAATCGGCCCGTTCGCCGGTGCGCTCGCACTTGCGCTGCACACCACGGCATCGCTCGCGAAGCTCTATTCGGAGCAGGTCGAAAGCATCGCAACCGGTCCGCTCGAGGCCGTGCGAGCCACGGGAGCGACCCGGCTCCAGACGATCATCTATGCCGTCGTGCCGCAGATCGTCCCGCCGTACATCTCGTTCACGATGTATCGCTGGGACATCAACGTGCGCATGTCGACGATCATCGGATTCGCCGGCGGCGGCGGTATCGGCTTCCTCCTGCAGCAGAACATCAACCTGCTCCAGTACCGGGCGGCCGCCGCGCAGATGCTTGCGATCGCGATCGTGGTGGCGTCGATGGACTACGTGAGTTCGCGACTCCGTGAGAAGTTCGTCTAACGATGGGTGCGTTCCGTCTCCGGGACCGCCTGGTATCGGAGTTCGAGGAACTGGAGACGCTCGCCCCGGGCGCGACGTTCTCAACGGCGTCGATCGGGCGTGCCGTTCCTGAAGAGCCGGACCCGTGGAGGACTGCATTCGAGCGTGACCGGGACCGGATTCTGCACTCGAAGGCGTTCAGACGACTGAAGCACAAGACCCAGGTCTTCATGAACCCGGAAGGCGACCACTACATCACCCGCCTCACCCACACCCTCCAGGTCACGCAGGTCGGCGGCGCCATTGCGCGGTCCCTCAGTCTCAACGAGGCGTTGACCGAGGCGATCTGTCTCGGTCACGACGTGGGTCACTCCCCGTTCGGCCACACCGGTGAGGATGCGCTGAGCGAGTTCGTCGAGGACGAATGGCGGCACTCGGATCAGTCCGTGCGAATCTTCGAGGTGCTCGAACCTCTCAACCTGACATCGGAAGTTCTCGACGGCGTGCGGGCCCATTCATGGAAGGTTGAGACCCCGGCCCGAACCCCAGAAGGCGCCATCGTCCGATTCGCCGACCGTATCGCCTATCTCGCCCACGACGGACTCGACGCGATTCGCGCCGGTGTTCTGCTGCCCTCTGACTTCCCCGGCCCGGTGCTCGAAACCCTCGGTGAACCGGGACGCGAGTGGATCGGTGCGATGATCGCGTCCGTGGTCGAGACGTCCATGGAGCGCGACGAAATCGCCATGGACGACCGCACACTCGACGTCATGCTCGAACTCCGGGGTTTCATGTTCGAACATGTCTACCTGAGGTCAGACATCGAGCCGCAGCGCATACGTGCCAGAGAGATCGTCAGGAACCTCGTCGAGTACTACGTCGCGCACGATTCGGAGATCCCAGACACCTACCGGCACGACGATGCCGACACGCTGACACAGGTGATCGACTTCGTAGCGGGTATGACCGACCGCTACGCCATAAGCCGCCACGACGAGCTGTTCAGACCACAGCTGTTCTAGGCGACAGGCGACAGGCGACAGGCGACAGGCGACAGGCGACAGGCGACAGGCGCCAGGCGACAGGCGACAGGCGACAGGCGACAGGCGACAGGCGACAGGCGACAGGCGACAGGCGACAAGC
>CAXMQO010000078.1:0-24493 GCA_964195515.1 uncultured Saprospiraceae bacterium
GATCTCGACGGGGTCGTCGAGGGAGTTCAGGCGGCTGATGATCGGTCGTTCGTGGAGGCCTACACCGAGCCCATGGCCGAATTGGAGCCCAAATGCATCCATCTCGTCGTCGAAGCCGAACTCCTCGGCCCGCGGCCAGACCCTCGCAATCTGATCCGTGCTGACGCCCGGTTTCACGAGTTCGATCGCGGCGTCCATCCACTCTCGTGATTGCTTGAAGGCGTCGCGATGAGCCTGGCTCGCCCGCCCCACAGCGAATGTGCGGTAGTAACAGGTTCGGTAGCCGTTGTAGACATGGATGATGTCGAAGTAGGCCTGGTCACCTGGGCGGATCAGGCGATCCGAGAACACATGCGGATGGGGGCTGCAGCGTTCCCCTGCGATGGAGTTGACAGCCTCGACGAACTCGGATCCCATCTCGAAGAGCCGCTTGTGTGCGAGTGCGACAATATCGCTTTCGCGAATGCCCGGCTTGAGCGCTTCGAAGATGTCCTGGTAGACGCCGTCGACCATGGCGCACGCCTGCGACAGGAGCATGATCTCGTCCTGATTCTTGATCTCGCGGGCAGTCATCATCGTCTGTTGACCATCAACCACCGGTATGCCGGCCTTCTGGAGCTCAAGCAACACGGTCGTCTCAGACATGTCGACCCCGAGGGTGAGGTCCGTTACGCCTTCTTCCCTGAGGATGGAGGCAATCTCCTGTGCCGCGTTGCGTTGCAGCCCACTGGCCGGCCCGATGGCTCCCTGGAGACCGGTATTGCCTCCGATGGATTGCTCGGCACGCATGGCCGGGTGTTGTAGCCGGTGCGCTTTCGCAGCCGACCCGAAGTCCCAGATGCGGAAGTCGCCGTTGCGGGTGATCAGCGCGTAACGCTCGCCCTTGTTGAATGCCCAGTAGCCGATATGGGTGGAGGTGAGGTAGCGGATGTTGGACGTCTCGAAGAGGAGCAGCGCCTCCAGATGGTGCTCGTCCATGGCCATTCTGACGCGGGACATCCGGTAGTCCTTGAGCCGATCCCAGTTGACGCGTTCCTCCCAATCGACCGACTGCGTACCGGGAGCCGGTGTGGTTGCGACGGGGAACTCTGGCCTCGTAGTCATGTATGCCTCTCTTCTGCGACCGTGACCGGCCTGCAATCGAGTGTAGCCCCGGTTCCCCGGGCTGATTTCGCGGGCCGCGGCTGCCTATCCGCCGAGCTGATCGGACGCGGGCCCGGCTGCCAGCGCAGCACGCATGACTGGACCGGAACCTGCGACGCCGGTCCACCGTTCGAACGCGATCTCGGCTTGAGCAACCAGCATCCCCAACCCGTTGGTCGCCTGAAGCCCGCGGGCACGGGTTCGACGGAGCAACTCGGATTCGGGCGGGTTGTAGACGAGGTCGAAGACCGCTGCCGAATCCTGAAGTGCTGTCGGGTCGAACGCCACACCCGGTTGGATCATGCCAACGGTGGTCGCGTTTACGGCGAAGTCCACCTGACGAAGGGAATCCTCGAATTCGGCGCCGACATCCACAGCTTGCACCGAATCCCCGAATCCGGCGGCGAGGTCCGTAGCCCTCGATGGGGCGAGGTCGCAGATCACCACTGAGTCAGCCCCCGCCGCCACGAGTGCGTGGACCACGGCCCGGGCGACGCCACCGGCACCGGCCACCGCAACCCGGAGGCCGGAGAATTGGATAGCAAGTTCGCCCTCTGCCGCGCGCTGAAATCCCGGGGCATCCGTGTTGAAGCCGACGAGACTGCCATCGTCTCGCCGGAAGACGCTGTTGACGGCGCCGATCTGCCCCGCGCCGTCCTCTATCTCGTCGAGATATTCCATGAGGATCTGCTTGTAGGGGGCGGTCGCCTGAAAACCGAGCCAGCCTTCTCCGCGAGCCTCGAGGACAAAGTCGGGTATCTCCTCGGGCTTCATCTCGCGAAGCCCATACCTGGCGTCGATCGAGAAGTGCTCGAACGCGGCGTTGTGCATGATCTCGGAGTGCCGCCGTTTCAGCGGATATCCGATCAGCGCTGCTCGTTGGGTCATGCCGCTGATCCTCATCGGTTCCTGAACTTGGCGGGCCGTTTCTCGATGAAGGCCGCGGACCCTTCAAGCATGTCCTCTGAGGAGAACACCCGCTCGCTGGCCTCGAGCTCTTGAACCTGGCCTTTCGCGAGCGATCCATCGAGTGTGGTATCGAGGACACCCTTCGCTTCCCGTACCGCCACCGGGCCCCGCAATGCAAGAGTCTCCGCGAGTTCCTTTGCAGCGGACTCGGCTTTGCCCTGCGGCACCACCCGGTTGACCAATCCGAAGTTGAGAGCGGTCTCGGCGTCGATGATCTCACCGAGCAATATCAATTCCTTGGCGCGAGCCAGCCCGATGAGCCTCGGGAGCCGTTGGGTCCCGCCCGAACCCGGCATGACGCCGAGTCGGACTTCGGGCAGTCCAAGGCGTGCGGTGCTCGAGGCCACCCTCAGATCACAACACAGAGCCAATTCGAGCCCGCCACCGAGTGCGTCACCTTCGATGGCCGCGATGGTGGGCAGCGGCAGCTCGGCCAGCTGGTTGTAGGCAGCGTTCTCGTTGATCAGCTTTCCCTCGGCGACACGCCCGTGGAGCGATGGGAACTCGTTCACATCGGAGCCCGCGCAGAACGCGCGATCGCCTATTCCTGCCAGAATCACCGCTCGAACGTTTTCGTCGTGTTCGATCCTCGTGAGGGCTGCGCTCAACGCCTTGGTGACCTCGAGGGATACGAGGTTGAGCGGCGGGTTGTTCAACCGGATGAATGTGACGACTCCAGATTCGACGGTGACCAGATCTGTATTCATGGGCCCACCCCCTCGAGTCGTCTACGCAGTCCCATTGTTCCGGTGGCGAATACGGTGGGGTCGATTGAGCTGAGGGTGGGTGAGATCGCAGGGCGAAAGCCCATGTGGGCGATGACGTCCGCCTCCGGGTCGAGGCCTTCCGCAATCTCGATCATGGTCACGGCGCCGTCGACGAGCGCGAAAACCGCGCGCTCGGTGATGTATCGAACCTCCTGACCGCGTTCGGCCGCGGCAGGTCCGCTGAACGTGATCTCCCTGACCCGATCAACAAACCGTTCGGTGGCGCCTTCGGTCGTGATCTCGATGGTGCCGTTTTCGATCGCCGCTTTCATGCCCCCGGTCGTGAGTGTCCCGACGAAGCACACTTTCTTGGCACCGCGGCTGATGTTGGGAAATCCGCCCGGTCCTCGCAGCCGGTCGCCGAACGCATGAACGTTCACGTTCCCGAGCGCGTCGACTTCCGCGAAGGAGAGGCTTGCGATGTCGATCCCACCCCCGTCGTAGAAGTCGAACATATACGGCTGGTCGATCAACGCTTGATAGTTGAACCCGGCTCCACCGTCGTTTCCGGAAGCGGGAACACCGCCGAAGACTCCCTGTTCAACCGTCAGCACGAGCAGATCGGCGACACCCTCTTCCTGGGCAATGGCACCGATGTTCTGGCTGATTCCGAAACCGAGGTTCGCTACCTCGCCGCGCCCGAACTCCAGGAGTGACCGCCGTGCGATCACCTTGCGCACATCGAGGGGTACCTCCTGAGGGCTCGACGGATGATCCATGCGTGCTACACCTGCGAAGTAGGGGGAGTAGTCGGTGCTGTACGTCTGGGTCTGATCCGGATCGAGGAAGGCGAAGTCGATCAGGGCGCCGGGGACCTGGACGCGACGTGGCATCAGATCTCCGTTCGGAACCGCGCGTCGTGCCTGTGCGATGACGATGCCTTCTGAGTTGTGGGCCGCCATCGCCATAGGGAGCATCTCGCCGTTGATCGCCTCCTCGTCGAGGGTCAGATTGCCCTCTTCGTCGATGGTGGACCCTCTGATCACCGCGACGTCGATGGGAAAGGACCGATAGAGGAGCCACTCCTCTCCGACGAGTTCGACGACCTCGACGAGATCCTCAACGGCCGGTCCCTGTTTGCCGCCGGTCTGGCGCGGGTCGACGTAGGTGTGGAGGCCGACCTTTGTGATGAGGCCGGGTCGCCCGGCAGCGATGTCGCGGCACAACTGGGAGAGGACGCCCTGCGGGAACGAATACGCCTCCACCTCTCCGTCCGCCACCAATGCCGCGAGGCGCGGTTCGTTGCCGATGTTGGAGCCGATCGTGCGGCGCATGAGGCCGGGAATCGCGAGCTGCGAGAACCCGCGATCGGCGAAATCGCCGACACCCACGACACGAACCGTGGTGAGGTCGCGAGGCCGCCCCTCGTCGCGGTACACAGCGGCGAGGGCATCGATGAATCGCTGCGGAACCGCGTGACCTGCTCCGGAGCCTCCGAAGATCACGGTTGCGCCGTCGGGGACGAGCCGGGCTGCCTCTTCGGCTGTAACGAGTTTCAAGCCGCGGTCCCGGTCATTGCATGAACCCGCCACCGTTGGGGTTCAGCGTCTGGCCATGGAAGAGCGCGGCCGCGTCGGAAAGCAGGAACAACACAGCGGCCGCAACGTTTTCGGGTTCGGGGAACCGACGAGAAGGGAGTTCAGCCAGGCGGCGCCGTCCCGACTCGGTGTCCACGATGTCGCGGGTCATGTCGGTGATGGTGAATCCGGGCGCCACCGCGTTGACCCGGACGCCTCGCGGGCCGAATTCGCGAGCCATCGACTTGGTCAAACCGAGAAGCCCTGCCTTGGCTGCCGAGTAGTGGGCGAGCTCTGGCCAACCGATCTGGCCAAGCCGGGAGGAGATCATCACGATTGAACCGCCCCCGCGTTGCACCATGCCGGGCAACGCGGCGCGGGAGCAGTAGAAGGGGCCGAAAAGGTCCGTGTGCAACACGGCAGTCCATTCCTCGTCGCTCATTTCGACGAGGGGACTCGAGGGCATGATCCCGGCGTTGTTGACGAGTCCGTCGATCCTCCCAAACGAGTCTTCGACGGCTGTGATCATCTGTCCTGCCTCGGTCGGGTCGGATAC
Organism: uncultured Saprospiraceae bacterium; assembly: GCA_964195515.1. GTDB lineage: Bacteria > Actinomycetota > Acidimicrobiia > Spongiisociales > UBA5794 > JAHEEL01. The sequence goes on from CAXMQO010000078.1 coordinate 4,953, forward strand.
ATCCGCCTGGAAGGCAACCGCGACCCGTCCCTTTCCTCGGATGCTCTCTACCACCGAGGAAGCAGCATCGGCATCTTCTCGATACCCGATGGCAACACCCGCGCCGGCTTCGGCCGCTGCCCTGGCGATTGCGGCGCCGATTCCCCTGCTGCCACCCGTCACCAGCACGACTTGTCCGGCTAGGGAGTGGTCGTCGGTCCCATAGTTGACGATGTGCTCGTTCATGCGCAATGGATTGTACAAGGCCCGGGTTTGGGCGATTCACCGGAGGCCGCGGCATAACAAGAACGCGGAATGTGCGCGACACGAGCTCCACTGCACGTATGGGTGCGGAACGCGCCACTGATCGTGATCAGGAACGTCTTCACGCCAAGATGGGGCCGATGCGGTCGGCCACCGCTCCGAGCTTCGCCGGATCGAACGGCGCCTCGAACATCGCGATGATGTGGTCGGCGCCTGCGTCGCGGAACTCCCCTGCGAGGTCGGCGAGCGCCCCAGGGTCGCCGTCGGCCTTGATCTTCACCGATATCTCGATCTCTGCGGGATCGCGCCCGATATCCGCGCAGTGACGGTGGAGCACCTCCACTTTGTGCCGGAGCATGTCCGGATCACCTCCAGGGAGATTCCACTGGTCGGCCCAGAGGGCTGCGATGCGAAGCGTGCGTTTCTCGCCGGTGCCGCCGATGGTGATCGGAGGATGAGGTCGTTGGATCGGCTTGGGGAGCGCCCTGGCACCCTTGAACCGGTGGAAGGGGCCGTGGAAATCGGCCACCTCCTCGGTGAAGAGCAAGTGAAGGATCTCGCAGGTCTCTTCGAGGCGATCGAACCGCTCCTTCCAGGAGGGGAGCGGGATATCGTAGGTGACGTGCTCGGCCTCGACCCATCCCGTGCCAAGACCGATCTCCAATCGCCCGCCCGAGACGACGTCGAGCGTCGCCGCCATGTTGGCCAGAACCGCCGGGTGGCGGTAGGTGTTGCCGGTCACCAGCACGCCGAGACGGACGCGGTGCACGAGTCCGCTCAGTGCGGCCAGCATCGTCCATCCCTCGAATACTGCGCCAGGCCGGTCGCTGAAGATGGGGTCGATGTGATCGAAGGTCCAACCGGCGTCGTACAACTCGATCCGGTCGCCTTCCTTCCAGAAGTCAACGATCGGTTGCCATTCGCTGTGCTGGGGACGGGTCTTGAACGAAAGTCGCACGGTGCCTCCGTCAGTCGATGAATGAGGGTGGGGGAGCGTCGAACGGAACCATCGTTCGCTCACGCGCTACGAACCGGGCTCGATGGGTGAAGCCGGCCTCGACGGCCTCCTCTCTGGCCAGATCAAGTCCCCAGGCTGCCTGCTTGGGTGCGTGTGCATCGCTCCCAAACGTGATTGCGAGGTCGGCGTCGTGGATCATGCGCATGAAGGTCGGGGAGGGGTAGATCTCGTGCACCGGGTGACGAAGGCCACCCGTGTTGATCTCAATTGCCGCGTTGCCCTGCTGGGCAGCCGCGAGGAACATGGCGTAGAGGTCGACCTGTTCGGTCAGGAACGGCTTGCGCAGGTACTTGACCCGGTCGGGATGGGTGATCACGTCGACCATGCCCGACGAGGCCATCTCCGACATGAGTTCGAAATACCGCTCATACACCCTGCGCGGACCGAGGCGCTCCCACTCGAACTCGGAATGCGCCCGATCAAACCACCATCCGTCGATCCAGTGGATCGAGCCGAGCAGCACGTCCCACGGATACGGCTCGATGAACTCGAGAACGGCGTCGATGTTGTCTGCGAAGAAGTCGACCTCGAGGCCGAGAAGCACGGGGAGACCGGCGTCCTTGGCCTGCAGGATCACCTCGACGTAGCGTTCGAGCGACATCGTTCGGTCGGCCAGCAAGTCGTACTCGGTGTTGGCTCGGATGGTCGGATCGGAAGCCCGCTCCCAGATGTTGCCGATCACATCGGCTGATTCGACACACCGATAGAGGTGTTCGGTGAAGGTGAGTTCGGTGACGTCGCGCCGAATCGCCTTGTCGACATAGGCCTCGATGTGGTCGAGGCTGTATCGATCAGGAGGGGGAGGGGGCAGGGGGTTGCCCTTGCGATGGGGATAGAGATGCAGGTGGGAGTCGCTCATGGTGCCCTTCTTGGTGCCCGGCGTGACGAATGCTACACGCGGGTCGGGACCGGAACGCGCTTAAACGATTATCGATGATCGGAGCGGACTAGGCTGCTCCTGTCATGCAACTCGGCCCAGACGGAGCCGACCGCGAAAGGAGTCAGCATGTTGAAGGCCGCCCAGGTTGGGCTCGGTTGGTGGGGGAGCCAGGTCACCAAGGTCCTGGGGGACAGCGAGAAGATCGAAATTGTCTGCGGCGTCGACCCGTTCGACGAGACGGCGAAGAAGTACACGACCGACTACGGTCTGCCCGTCTACTCCGACTACCAGGAAGCTCTCGACGATCCAAACGTCGAAGCGGTTATCCTCACCATCCCCCACCTCTTCCATGAAGAGGCGGTCGTTCGTGCCGCCGCAGCCGGCAAAGAGATCTTCTGCGAGAAGCCGCTGGCCCTCACCGTCGACAGTGCCCGGACGATGATCGAGGCGTGCGACGCCGCGGGAATCATCATGGGAATCGGCCACGAGCGTCGCTTCGAACCGGCCTGGGAAGAGATGAAGCGCATGGCCGATGCAGGTGAGCTCGGCACGATCCTTCACATGGAGGCCCATTGGAGCCACGACCGCTGGCTCAACATGGCGGCTGACAACTGGCGCGGGAGCAAGGAAGAGGCTCCGGCCGCAGGATGGACCGGCATGGGTGTCCACCTCAGCGACATGATGCTGAGCCTCGCAGGCGAGGTGGTTGAGGTCCAGGCCCACGTCGCGAAGCGCATCCTGGCGATTCCCACCGGCGATGTCGTCTCGGCCCATTTCAGATTCGCCGACGGGTCGACCGGGAGCATCGCCGCTCTGTCCGCGACTCCCGACTATGCCCGTTTCGCGGTGTTCGGCAGCCTCGCATGGGCTGAGGCCCGCGAGACCCAGCACGTCGATCCGGGTGGGACGACCCACTTCTACACGCGTCACCGCGGTGACGCCGAGCAGATTCGAATCGACTTCGAGCCCGCAAGCCCGGTCAAGGCTGGCTACGAGCACTGGGCCGACGCCGTCGCAGGGCGGGCCGACTATCGCTTCAGCAACGCCGAGCGCCTCGGCAACGTGGCGATCCTCGAAGCCCTGGTCCGTTCCGCTGAGAAGGGTGGCGTCCCCGAAGCGGTGCAGCAGTACTCCTGACGCACGGAGGTACGATGAAGAACGAGTTCCCTGCCTTCGTCAAGGCGCTGCCGAGGCCGGACGGGGATGTCGCCCTCGATGCGTACCTATCTTCGGGTGATCGTGGTCTCGTGATGTTCTATGAGGCCACCGACCGCGAGATCTTCGTGCCCGAACATGTTCACGGTGACCAGTGGGGGATCGTGCTGAGTGGGACCGTGCGAATGCAGATCGGTGACGAGACCGGCGAGTACCACCGCGGCGATACCTACTTCGTGCCGGGTGGTGTACCCCACGTCACCTGGGTCGAGCCCGGGACCCGCGGCCTCGACATCTTCGAGGAACACGACCGCTACCTGCCTGCCGCCGAGTAGCCCCCCCTCCCAGCCCTGTCCCCCCACATTCGTGGGGGGGGACGCGGAGGAGTGCCAGCGACGACGCAGGGGGCAAGCCTCTCTGATCCGCCCCGCATGGGCTCGACGTCGCCGCGAACGTGCTACTGCATCGACGTGCGGACGGTCTCCACGATTCGGTTCACAGACGGGATCGCCATGTCCTCGATGGCGTCGGCAGCAGGGAGCGGGATATGAGGTGTGGTGATCCGCACAATGGGGCCGTCGAGATCCCAGAAACACTCCTCGGCCACGATGGAGGCAACCTCCGCCCCCCATCCACACAAACGGGGGTTCTCCTCGACCGTGAAGAGCCTGCCGGTTCTGGCCACCGACGTCGCAATGGCGGTCACATCGAGAGGGACCAGCGTGCGGGGATCGATGACCTCTGCGTTGATGCCCTCGCGACCCAAGATGTCGGCCGCTTCGATGGCCTTCGGCACCATGGCGGCGAGTGCCACAATCGTGGCGTCACCTCCGTGCCGCACCGTTGTGGCGCGCCCGAGAACATCTACCAACTCGCCGTCTGGCACCTCGCCCTTCGTGGCGAACAGTGCCTTGTGCTCGAGGAACACCACCGGGTCGGGGTCTCGTATGGCGGCAGCCATCAAGCCGACGACGTCGGCCGGTGTCGAAGGAGCGACAACCTTGAGTCCAGGGATCGCCATCGCCCAGTTCTCGACGCTCTGCGAGTGCTGACCGCCGAAGCGGGAGCCTCCGCCGTTGGCTGAGCGCAACACGAGTGGCAGTTCGACCTGCCCGCCAGTCATGTAGCGGGTTTTGGCGATCTGATTGACAACGATGTCCCAGCACGTGGCGAGGAAGTCGCTGAACATGATCTCGCCGATGGGACGCAGTCCGTTCATCGCAGCTCCCATCACCATGCCGGTGATGGCCTCTTCGGAAATGGGGGTGTCGCGGACGCGACGGGGTCCAAACCGTTCGCGCAGTCCCTCGGTGGTCTTGAAGACGCCGCCGGCCTCGGCGACGTCCTCACCGATGAGGATCACGCGTTCGTCCCGGGCCATCTCCTGGGCGATACCCCTGGCGACGGCCTCTCGGTAGGTCAGCGTCGCCATGATGAGCCTCCGTCGGCCCACAGGTCGGTCATAAGGACCGCTTCGCCCGGTTCCGGTGATGCCTTGGCTGCTGCCGTGGCGGCGTCGATCTCCGCGCGTGCAGCTTCCTCGATTCGGCCGAGTTCAGATTCGGCGATGCCCATCTTCTCCAGCTTCGCTCGGTAGAGGACGATCGGGTCCTTGTTCATCCAGGCTTCGACCTCCTCGTTTGGGCGGTACTTGCCCGGATCAGCTCGTGAGTGCCCGTAGTGTCGATAGGTCTGGGCCTCGATGAGAGACGGGCCGTCGCCGGAGCGGGCGCGATCCAGGGCCATGAGAGCGGTTCGATATACGGCGTCGACGTCGTTTCCGTCGACGATGATCCGATCGAGTCCGTAGGCCGCCGCACGATCCGCTGCCGGGTTCGGCACCGCAGTGACCGACGAAATCGGGGTGTACTCCATGTACAGGTTGTTCTCACAGACGTACACCACCGGCAACCCCCAGATTGCAGCGATGTTGAGGGACTCGTGGAATGCCCCGATATTGGTCGTCCCATCTCCGAAGAAGCACACCGTCACCTGGCCGGTTCCTCGTTCCAAGGATGCCCAGGCGGTGCCGGCAGCGACCGGAAGGTGCGCCCCGACGATTGCGTATGAACCCATGGCGTGCTGCTCGACGTCCGTGAGGTGCATTGAACCGCCCTTGCCCCCGCAGCAGCCGCTCTCACGACCAAGCAGCTCACCCATGAGTGAGTCCATCGGGGCCCCGCGAAGCAGCGTGTGGTTGTGGCCGCGATAGGTGCAGAACACCATGTCATCGTGGCGCATCGCCGTCGAGAACCCTGCAGCGACGGCTTCCTGTCCGGTGCCGAGGTGCGTGGTTCCCTTCACCAGGCCGCTCATGAACAAGTCGTAGGCGCGCTTCTCGAACACCCGCGCCCTCGTCATCGCGGCGTACATCTCGAGTCGAACTTCTGGCGCGATCTCGGAACGAGAGTCGGGATCGAACACCGTCCCGCTGCCTGGAGCGTCAGTCATGGATGTCTCCTGGTCGGCTCATAGGGTGTGTGGGAGAGTGCGGGGAGGGGTGACGGCCGACAGGTCCGCGCTCCCTGGTTGGTATGTCGTGGTTCCGGTCCGTATCATCGATTATCGAAGATTAGCCGCCGATCAGGCGAAAGGTCCAACGCACGTGTCCCAGTCAGACCCGCGTCCGTTCCCGAACTGAACCGAACATGAGCGCACCCAAATCGTCGGCCGGAGGGCATGGACGGGGTCTCCAGTGGCGCGTGATCATCGCCTCGATCCTCACGATCACGGCTGCGATCCTTCCCGGCTTCCTCCCGGGAGCGTTGGCCGTGCAACTGTCGGATTCTCTCGGCATCGCCGAAGCCGGGATCGGACTCATCGTGGGGGCGTTCTTCGGCATGTCCGCGCTCGGTTCGTCACGTCTGGGGCGATTGGTCGAGCGTCTGGATTGGGCACCGGCGATGCGGATCGCGGCGTTGGGTGCCGCAGCGACACTGCTGCTGACGCCGCTCCTCGGTCAGTCGGTTGTGACCCTCGGGTTGGTGACGATCGTGGGGGGCCTCTTCTTGGCGCTGGCGCATCCTGCGGTGAATCTCGGTATCGCTCGCTGTACGGTCGTCGAACGACAAGGCTTGGCCTACGGATTCAAACATGGAGCGATACCGGCCGCGACCGCCATCGCGGGACTTGGCCTTCCCATCGTCGCCATTCCGTTCGGATGGCAATGGGTATATGTGATGTGTGCCGTGCTCGCTGTGATCGCCGCGCTGTTGGTGCCGTCCGCCCCTCGCTCCTACGAGGTCGATCGCGACGAGGCCACCGAAGCCGATGCCCCTGCGGTCCGGAGTTCACCCCTGTCGCTCCTCGTTCTGATGGCTACCGGTGCCGGCCTCGGGATCTTCGGCATGGATGCGCTCGCCACCTTCTTGGTCCCCTACGCGGTCGACGTCGGTTTCGGTGAGGGCGCCGCCGGCGTGCTGCTCGCGATAGGGAGCGTGCTCGGCATCATCACCCGCATCATCATGGGGTGGCTGATCGATCGCCGTACGGCCGGAGGCCTGGCGACGGTGGCGGTGTTTCTTGCTCTTGGGGCCGTCGGAATCGCCCTCCTTGCCACTGGATCCGACCCTGCCATCGTCATTGGCTCGCTGATCGCGTTCACGTTCGGCTGGGGGTGGTCGGGTCTCTTCACCTTTGCTGTTGTGCGCCGCAACCCGAAAGCGCCTGCCGCCGCAACCGGCATCACGATGACCGGGATCTACGTCGGCGCGGCGGCAGGCCCTGCGCTCTTCGGTCTTGTCGCCGAGGCGTCCTTCACGGTGGCGTGGGTCATCATGAGTGCCGCGCTTGCATTGGGCGCGGTGCTGATGATGGTTGCCTTGATCAGCGAGCGAACCCTATCTGCCTAGGTTGCGTCGATCGTTGGCCGCGTACGTAGATCATCAACGCGGCGGCGAACAACAGGGCTACGGTCGCCATCCAGAATGCGGCACTGAACGAGACACGATCGGCAACTACGCCGAACAGGAGTGGCCCAATGGCCGCTCCAAGGAACTTGCCGGTTTGCGCAACACCCCACGCAGCGGCCGGCGCCTCCGGGTTGTCCTTGACCACTGCAAAGGTGAAGAGACCCGACCAGCCCCAACCAGCTGTGAAGCCGATGAACCCGCCGATCAGCAGTCCCGGGTAGCCACCGAGGTTCAGGATGACGATTCCGATCGCCCCTGCAGTGATCATCGACGCTATCGCCGTGAAGTCGGCCTGCGCCACTCGATCGATGAGTCGCCCTGCCACGAGTCGAGTGATGATGCCGCAGAACCCTCCTGCAGCCAGGAGGACGCCTGCGAGCTGCTCTTCCACGCCGATGGAGACCGAGTAGCTGACGAAGAAGGAACCCAGGGGATCAAGCGCTCCGATGCCGAGACCGACGGCAACAGCGAGGACCACGAGGAGGTGTCTGGGTGTTCGTGGTTTGCCCACCGATGCCGTGAGCTGTCCCGGCGGGGGAGTGAGTGTGAAGGGCTCTTCCCGTCTTGGGACAAAGGCGGCTGCAAGAACGGCCAGGACCGCAGCGGCTCGGAACGCCCAACGCCAACCAACGGTCAAGGCGATGGTCGGGACGGCGAGCCCCGCCAGGAACATGGCGGCAGGTACGCACGCATGTTTGATCCCGAACACCCAACCGTGGAGGCTTGGGACGACGCAGCGAGCGATCGTGAGATTGGCTGCCGTCTGGGTCAGGGAACTGGCTACACCGGCGAGCCCAAGCGAGATGCCGAGCACCACAACGGAGTCGCCGGTCCAACCGATAGCGCCGAGCGCGAGTGCTGAGAGCAGCGCGGCGATCCGGAGTCCGTTCGCCCAGCCGACTCGTTCCGAGAGGCGCCCCGCCGTCGGTGAAACCAGCGCCGCCATTCCGAAAAACAGAGCGATGAGAATGCCGAGTCCTGTGAGCGTTAGACCAATGTCGAGTCCGATCTGGACGACGAGCGCAGCGGTGAGGAAACTCGGCAGCATGGCGACGATCGTCCCCATCAATGCGGGCGTTACCCCACGCCATGCCACCGTGGGGGATGCGGGCTTCTCGACGACGTCGGGTTCTATGACGTGAGCTTGTCGTAGAGGGAACCGGCGTTGTAGGAGTTGATGTAGTCCATCATGTACTCCTGCCCGATGTCCACTGGGTAGCGGTCTTTGAACTCGACCCGTTCGACAGTCTCTTCCCTCGTCCAACCCTTGGCCACCGCGACGGCAACGGCCGTCTTCCACTCCATCAACATGGCCCGCTGCGTCGCGAGGTACGCCTTGGTGGTCACCGGACCGTGCCCCGGGATGACATAGTCAACATCCAAGTCGCCGATGCGTTCGAGGGCGGCCAGCCATTCGTCCACGTTCGACGTCATGAGCCATGTCTGGCATTCGCTGAAGATCGTGTCTCCGGTGAACACGGCACGCTCTTCGGGGCAGTAGACGGCGATCTGGCCTGGGGTGTGGCCCGGCGTGTGGATCAGTTCGAAGGTGTGGTCCCCGACCCGCAATGTGAGATCTCCGGTGAACACGATTTGGCCCTTGTTCGGATCTGAGTAGTACACGTCGCGGTCCGGGAAGATCGCCTCGCCTTCCGGGTCATCCGTAGGGAGTGCTTCCTTGGCATACGCAAACGGATCGAGCTCCGGCCCAACCACCATGAAATTGTCGTAGACCCCTTGATGGTGAACGACCGTCGGCCCACCCTTGAAGTAGTAGTTGCCGAAGATGTGGTCGACGTGATGCTCGGTGTTGATCAGATAGCGGAGCGGCCCGTGAGACTCCGCCATCTTCCGCATCTCGACGGCCTTCGTCGGCAGCTGTGGCGTGTCGATGATGACGACGCCGTCCGACGTCACCACAAAGCTGGGATTACATCCACGAACCTTGGTTTCGGTGAAGATGGTGGGAGTGACATTCTCCATGGACAAGCCTTTCGTTTCGTTCTACTGCGTCGCGGTCAATCCACCGTCGATTCCCAGGATCTGCCCGGTCACGAATGATGACGCGTCCGACGCGAACAGCAGAACCGGACCGATCAGGTCGCTGGGTTCGCCCACGCGACCGATCGGGATGCGACTGATGACGCCTGCCTTGAAGACAGGGTCCTCGAGGAGCATCGCCACCTGGGGCGTATCGACGAACGTAGGGGCGATGGCGTTGACGGTGATTCCGTGTTTTGCCCACTCCGTGGCCCACTGGCGGGTCAGGGAGCTAATCGCTCCTTTGGCGGCGACGTACGCCGAGTAGCCGGCGTTGATACCGAGACTGGCGCGAACAGAGGAGATGTTGATCACCCGGCCGCCGGTCCCCGCCTCGATCATGGCCTTGACGGCCGCCTGAGTGGGGAGCACGGTCGCACGCAGGTTCAGTTCCATGATCCAGTCCCACTCGGGGATCGGGTAGTCCTGAGCTTCGAACAGAACCTTTCCGGCGCCGCCGCCGACCGCGTTGATGATGATGTCGAGGCGTCCGAAGTGCTCGATGGTCTCTGCCACGGCCCGGTCGGCGTCCTCCTTGCTCGTGAGGTCGGCGGCGACGGCGAGGGGGTCGGACCCCGCCTCCCGCATGCGGCTGCAAGTTCTCGCCAGCCCATCGCCATCGCGATCGACGATCGCCACTTGTGCGCCGGCCTCACAGACGCCGGCAGCGAGCGCGGATCCGATTCCGCCGCTTCCACCGGGAATGATGACGACCTTCCCATCCAGCTTGAACATGTCGGTTTGACTCATTGCCGTCCTTTCACGAACGCCTGTCTTGATGTGGCCTAGCGGTTCGCTACCGCATCCCGTATGGCGGCCGCCGTCTTCTCGGCGGAGATACCGTACTTGTCCAGGAGTGCGCCGTCCGGCCCCGACTCCCCGAACACATCCTGCAACCCGTGCAGGGTCATGGGAGTCGGTGCATTCACGCCGAGTGCCTCTGCGATGGCTCCACCGAGGCCACCGATGATGGTGTGCTCCTCAGTCGTTACGACCAGGCCGGTCTTTGCTGCCGCGGCCACGACCGCGTCGACATCGAGTGGCTTGATCGTCGGAACATGCACCAGATGCACGTCGATTCCTTCGAGTGCCAGTGCCTCGGCGGCCTCGTAGGCGCGAGCGGTCTGGACGCCGGTGGAGAAGACGGTGACGTCGGTGCCTTTGCGAACGGTGACGGCCTTGCCGAGTTTGAACTCGTAGTCATCGTCGAACAGGATGGGCGAGTCCGAGCGTGTCAGCCGGAAATAGACGGGACCGTCGTATTCGATGATCGCCTTGAGGGCGCTGCGGGTCTCTACCTCATCGGCCGGCGCGACAACCGTCATGTTGGCCATGGCCCGCATGATCGAGACGTCGTCGAACATCAGGTGGGTCTTGCCGGTCATGCCCGCGAGCAGTCCGGCGTAGCCGCCCATCAGCTTCACGTTCGCTCTTGGTTGAGCGATCAGAACCCGGATCGAGTCATGCGCCCTGGACACGATGAAGCACGAGAACGTGCTCACGATCGGCACGAGGCCGAGGCTGGCCATACCCGCCGCCATACCGAGCATGTTCTGCTCGGTGATGCCCATCTGGAAGAAGCGGTCCGGGTATTCGGCTTCGAAGAGCGAGGTGAAGGTCGAGCTTCCGGTATCACCGTCGAGGACGACGATGCGCTTGTCGGTCGCCGCCAGATCGGTGATGGTCTCACCGAATGCCAGGCGGAGGGCCTTCCCTGGAGCAAGCGCTGTCATGACGCACCTCCTTCGGATTCGCCGAGTTCTCGCATGGCGATGGCGAATTCCTCGTCATTCGGCACCCTGCTGTGCCACGTGTAGTTGCCCTCCATGTAGGAGACTCCCTTGCCCTTGACGGTGTGAGCGATCACCGCTGCGGGTCTACCTTCGACCTGCTTCGCCGCTTCGAGAGTGGCGAGAACCTCCGGGATGTCGTGCCCGTCCATCTCCATCACTTCCCAGCCGAACGCCCGCCAGCGATCGGCGAGCTGAGTGCCGGTATACGGTGTGATGCGATCGTCCAAGCTCTCTCCGGTCCAGCCGAACTGCTGCAGCTTGTTGTGGTCGACGATGGCGACGACGTTGTCGAGGGCGTAGCGGGCGGCGACGTGAGCGCCTTCCCACACGACTCCTTCGTTGCATTCACCGTCGCCGAGCATGACGAACGTGGTGAAGTCGCGACCGGTGGCGCGTGCCCCGAGGGCGATGCCGAGTGCTCCGGCAAACCCCAGACCGAGTGATCCCGACGACATGTCGATGCCGGGTGTCAGAGTCATGTCCGGATGGCCCTGGAGCCGGGAGTCGATCGAGTCGAATGTGAGCAACTCCTCAACGGGGAAGTACCCACGCAGCGCAAGCATCGTGTAGAGAGCAATCGAGCTGTGTCCCTTCGAGAGCACGAACCGGTCGCGATCCGGCCAGTCAGGTTCGTCGGGACGGATATTGAGCATCCCGAAATAGAGCACAGCAAGCATGTCGGCGGCGGAGTAGGGGCCACCGACATGTCCGCCGTTGGCGTGCTTGACCGCCTCGAGGATGCGAACCCGCGCTTGGCGGGCAAACTCCGCCATGTCATCCGGGGTGTAGTTCGTCATGGTCTGGGTCATCGAGATTGCCCTCCGTTGATCGATCGTTCAGTCGTCCTCTTCGTAGGAACCGGGGATCACCGGGGGACCGAAGGAGGTCACCATCTCGAGGTCGCCGGGGCCGTGTGAAACGGTTTGGTGGTGGAGTCCGATCGGGATGAACACCGCTGTGCCCGGTTCGAGGGCAACGGTACCTTCGGGCGTCACAAGCTCACCGTGGCCGGCAACGATGTAGATCGTCTCTTCCTGGCTGGGATGGACGTGGCCCTCGGGAGCGGAATCGGCCGGGAACACCGAGAATCCGACCGTCAGGTGTTTGGCGCCCGTGATGGTCGGACCGCTGTAGTGGTACCAGTCGCGACCGGGAAGCTCGAAGAGTTCGGCTTCCTCCCTGGTGACGGACTTGAGCATGCTGCACCTCGCAGTTCGTCGGGCTATCCCGGAGATACCGGTATGACCGAATCATCGATTATCGAGTATTTACGATAGTCGCCGGTCGGCAGGTCGGTCAAGATCGAGCGATCCGGGTGGCGGCCGGAAAATGGCGCTCTCGTGCCCGGCCCGGACGGCGCATGGCCTGCAGCGTGCACGCCCAGGCAGCGGCCGTCTCGACGGTCCAAAGTCACACTCGTCATGCCGTGTGACGCGATCAGTCTTCGCCCTTGATTCCCTGCGCAGCTACGTGTCGAGGACCCGAACGGCCTCGTCCCAGGCGTCCGGGTCGGTGAGTATCCAGAGTCGCGCGACGGAGAACTCGATCTGTCTCATGCACGTGTCCCGCCAGACGCCACTCTCGATGAACGCGTCGTGATGAGACGGAATCGAGATCTCGAAGTCGATGAGTTGCGAACAGTTGCGTCCCTCGAATTCGATCTCGAAGTCGGCCATGAGGACGTGGATCAGTCGACGAGCGACGCTCTTCGCCTCTCGATGATCGGAGATACGCTCTTCTGCGAGTCGTCCGACTGCCATTGCCGCTCCGGAGATGGCACCGCAGATACCTCCCGAGTAGGCCACCCCTCCGTTGAGGGCCATGGCGGCGGAAGAATCGACGGCGTCGGGCAATCCGTAGAGTTCCTGAAGGGCCACCAGCGTCGCCTCGGCACATCCGTAGTAGTTGTCATCGCGCAGGAACAGGCTTCTGGCGAGTTCGATTGCCTCTTCAGAGGCTGTTGAGCGTATGGGGAGTGTCAGAGCATCTTCCCTCGTTCGGCCGCCTTCTCCATGGCGTCGAGGAGGGGTAGGGGCTGGCCGCTGATAAAGCGAATCAGTGCTCCTCCTGCGGTACTGACAAAGCCGATGTTGTCGTCGTCAACGAAGCGGCGGGCGCTCGCGACCGTGTCACCTCCGCCGATCACCGAATAGCCGTCGGATGCCGCAACGGCCTCCCACAGTGACCGGGTGCCGTATTCGCCGGCCGCGGACTCGTAGACCCCGGCAGGGCCGTTGACGAACAGCGTGGTGGCGGCGGCGATCACACCCTCATAGGCCGCGACCGTCTCGCTCCCCACATCGATGAGCAACTGGTCGATCGGGAGATCCGTAACCGCGACCTCGCGGCGCTCGCCATCATCGTCGAAGGCGAGGTCGGTCGGCACCTCGATGCGGTCGCCGTATGTCTTGAGCAGTCCGGCAGCACGGGGGACGAATGTCTCCAGCGAACGGTCGTGGATGAACGCCGTTGTTGCTGCGCCGAGATCGATGCCTTGCGCGATCAACATGACGTTGGCGGTGATGCCGGTCGTGAGGATCGTGTCCGCGGTGCCGTCGGCTAGCACCTTCTCCATCATCGAGAACGCATCCGAGATCTTCAGACCGCCGAGCAGGAAGACGCACGGACGGTTGGGATCAGATGCCAGCCCCGAGAGGGCCGTGACCTCGTCGATCAGTAGGCGTCCGCCGGCCGAGGGCAGCAACTCCTGAAAGGCAACCATCGATGGTGCATTCCGGTGAGCAGCAGCGAAGGCGTCGTTGACGTAGATGTCGACCAGCGGAGCCAGGTTGCGTACCAGGTAGGTGTCGGTCATCTCGGCCGGCGTGAGCTTCACGGCGCTCTCGAACGTCGACACCTCCTCGGTCAGGATGCGGATGTTCTCGAGCAGCAGGATCTCGCCTTCGCCGAGCGCCCGAATCGCGGCCCGCGCAGCAGGGCCGGCGACATCGTCGATGAAGCCGACCTCTCGGCCCAGCTTCTGCGACAGGATCGTGGCGTGTTCGCGCAGCGACACCAGATTGTGATAGTCCAGCGTGTCGCCCTGGTGGGCGATGATCACAACCCGTGCCCCCGCGTCGGCGAGGTCGGCGATCGTCGGCAGGCTCATGTTGAGCCGGTTGTCGTCGTTGATCTTCCCCGTCGTCCGGTCGATCGGGGAGTTGATGTCAACGCGCAGGAGGACAACCCGTCCCTGCACGTCGACATCGTCCAGGGTCGAAATCGTCACCCCGCTGCCTCCTTCGTCTGGTGCTCGCTGCGGCCGCTACATCCCCAGGTACTCGTTGGTCAACCCGACCGCTTCGAGGCGATCGGTCTGCATCGAGAGTGCGGCACGGATGGCATCGATGGTCTCCGGGATGGTGACCGACTCTTGCGGGATGTTGATCGCGAACATGACGTCCTTGCCGGACATCCCGACCGTCTCTTCGAAGAGGCCGATCTCGTACATGTCGCCGCGCGGATGGCCGAGGAAGCGGGCGTAGTTGAACAACGAAGTGTTCGTGGTGAAGCCGTCCTCGATCTTGACGACGCGGATGCGGGGATGGGCCTTGAAGATCGCGATGACCTCTTCGGGCGTCGTTTCGCGCTTGGTCGTCACCACCAACGTGATGATGTGGCCGTGGGTCACCGGCGTGTGAATCAGGAGGCCGGTGGCGTCGATGTGGGGCATGATCGACATGAGGTCTACGCACTGGTGGTTCGGGATACCTTCGAGCTGGAGGCTGTCGACGAGACCGCGATGCGTGTCGCCCGGATCGGCGACGCGACGGATGATGGTGATAGCGACCTTCTCGACGCCGATCTCGCGATCAAGCGCGTCGACGGCACGGACAAAGCCGGTCGTGTTGCACGACGTGAGCTTCAGGTAGTCCTTGCCGATGCCTTCTTCGTAGTTTGCGTAGCCGTGGAAGAACACATCGGCGACCTCGGCGGACTCGCCGCCCTGGAAGATGGCCGGGATGCCGGCAGCCTCGTACTTCACCTTGTTCTTCGCCCCGATGCCACCCGGCGCCGAGTCGAGCATGATGTCGACCTTGTTGAGGAGGTCATCGAAGTCGCCAGCGACGGGGATGCCTGCGGCCTCGAGCGTCTCCTTGGCTCCCGGCATTGCCGCATAGAGGTCGTAGGGCATGCCGCGTTCGGCGAGCGCCATCACAGCGAGGGTGGGGGCGACATCGGCGACACCGACGAGTTCCATGTCTTCCTGCGCGGCGACACCGTCAGCGAGACGCTGCCCGATCACCCCGAACCCGGCTACTCCGACCTTCACCTTGCTCATGTTTGAGTCTCTCTTTCCATTAGGCGGACGCCCGCATTGCTGCGACGACCGCGGATCCCATATCGACTGTTGAACTCGTTCCGCCCATGTCCTTCGTCCGGGTCTCACCCGCACTCAGGGTGGCAGCGATCGCTGCCTCGATGTGTTCGGCAGCCTCGGTTTCTCCAAGGTTGTCCAGCATCATGCGGACGGCCTCGATCGTCGCGATCGGGTTGACCACACTCAGCCCGGTGTATTTCGGCGCCGAACCATGGATGGGCTCGAACATGGACGGGTACTCACCCTCGGGGTTGACGTTGCCGCCGGCCGCGAAACCCATTCCGCCCTGGAGCATCGCTCCGAGGTCGGTAATGATGTCGCCGAACAGGTTCGAGGCCACGACGACGTCGAAGTAGTCGGGGTTCTTGACGAACCACATCGTCAACGCGTCCACCAGGGCCATGTCGGTTTCGATGTCAGGGAAGTCCTTGGCGACGAAGTCGTAGGCCTCGTCCCAGAACACCATCGAGTAGTTGAGGGCATTCGACTTCGTGCAGTTGGTCACTCGGCCCACGGGATTCGAGGAACCGAGTTTCGCCCTCTTTCGCGCCGCTTCGAAGCCGTAGCGGATCGCCCGCTCGCAACCCTTCCAGGTAAACACTCCTGTCTGAAGAGCGAATGCGTCGGGCGTACCGCGTTTGAAGAAGCCCCCGATGCCGGAGTATTCGCCCTCTGTGTTCTCCCGGATGACCAAGATATCCACCGTTTCCGAACTGGCCGTTGCGATGGGGGAGGAGACGCCCGGGTAGAGCTTGATGGGGCGGAGATTCACGTATTGATCGAAGCCCTTCCGGATGGCGAGCAGCATCTGCAACGAGATGTGATCCTCGACCTTGTTGGCGTCACCGATGCAACCCAGGAATATCGAGTCGAATCCGCTGAGGGTCTCGAGTGCGTCTTCCGGCATCATCGCCCCGGTTTCAAGGAAGCGATCACAGGACCAGTCGAAGTTCTCGGTGGCGATGCCGAACCCGTGGATGTTCGCGGCAGCGTCCAAGACGCGTGTCGCTTCGTCCGCGATTTCGACGCCCACTCCGTCCCCGGGTATCGATGCGATTCGGTACGACTTCATCAGGCCTCCTCACAAAGCGTGGGCGTACGAGGCGAACCCGGGTTCCGGGTAGTCGCCCCGATCTCACTCTGAGACTAGACGCGAAACGGGACGCTGATGCAATCCCGATCGATGATCGATGGACCGCGTGTGAGTTCCACCGGCAGTCGGTAGTTCGTACCTCCGCACCCGGCTGTGCGGTCGGCAGCGGAGCGGGTTCCGGTAGCTCTATTCCCGACCCGGGTCTTGGAGTTGGTAGCCGGCGGCTCGCTCTTCAGAGCTCGAGCGTTTCGAGGCGGTCGAACACCACTCCTGTGTTGCGGAGGAACCGTTCGGCAGTGAAACAGGTATCCAGTTCTTCGCTCGTCAGGTCGCACTCTGGATCGGCAGCGAGTCGGTCTCGAAGCGTGCCGCCTTCATCCCACGTGGCCATCGCGTTGGTCTGCACGATCCGGTACGCGGCGTCACGGCCGTGGCCTCGTTCCGCGAGTGCGAGCAATACCGCCTGCGAATACACGAGGCCCCGGGTCGATTCGAGGTTCTTGGCCATCCGTACGGTGTCGACGACGAGGCCGTCTACGAGTCGGGCCATGCGTGCGAGCGCGAAGTCGAGCAGACCGGTGGCGTCGGGAAGTGCCACACGTTCGGCGGCGGAGTGGCTGATGTCGCGTTCGTGCCACAAGGCCACGTTCTCCATCCCCACCGAGGCGTAGCCGCGGAGGAGGCGCGAGATTCCGGTGATGTTCTCCGAAGCGATCGGATTGCGCTTGTGCGGCATCGCAGACGAGCCCTTCTGACCCGCTCCGAACGACTCCCTCGCCTCTCCCACCTCGCTCCGTTGGAGATGGCGGATCTCGGTGGCGAAGCGCTCGAGTGAGGAACCCGTGAGGGCGATCGTGTTGAGGAACTCGGCCTGGCGGTCCCGGTGGGTGATCTGCGACGAGGCCGGCTCGATCCCGATCCCGAGTCGCTCGCAGACGAACGCCTCGACCGAGGGAGGAGTGTGGGCGTAGGTGCCTACGGCGCCCGAGATCTTGCCGACGGCAACGGCATCCCTCGCGTGTCGCATCCGACGATGATCCCGGGCAATCTCGAACGCCCAGTTCGCCAGCTTGAGGCCGAAGGAAGTCGGTTCCGCCCAGATGCCGTGGGTGCGGCCGATGATCGGCGTGTCACGGTGCTCCATCGCCTTGCTCCGCACGATGTCGAAGAGGGTCGCGATTCGGTTGAGCAGCAGGTCGGCAGCATCCCGAAGGAGGACACCGTTCGCCGTGTCGAGGACATCGGATGAGGTGAGGCCGAAGTGGATCCACTCGCCGCCGGGGTCGACCGAGCCGGCGAGGAGGTCGACAAACGCCGCAACATCATGATTCGTGACCTGCTCCCGCGCCTTCCATGCGACCGGGTCGACCTCTGGAGCGGAACGCAGCGCTTCGACGACCTCGGATGGGGCGACGCCGAGGTCGGCCCACGCTTCAACTACGAGGGTCTCCACTTCTTTCCACACGGCGAGCTTGCGTTCTTCACTCCAGACGGCAGCCATCTCGGGGAGGGAGTACCGCTCGATCATGTCAGGGTTCCTTCCTCGTAGTCCGCAGCCCGTCGTCCGTACCTAGTGGCCAATGTCCGTTCTCATCTGTTTGCCTTCGAAGTCGATCATTGCCGCGGCTTCGTAGGCCGTCTCGCGGGCTCCCTCCAGCGTATCGGCAAGTCCCACGACATTTGCGACTCGGCCACCTGCTGAGACGAGATCTCCGTCGATGTTCTTCGTTCCGGCTTGGAAGACGAGCATGTTCGGCCGGTCGGACGCTGCTTCGAGCCCGGTGATCAGGTGGCCGTGGCCCGCTGCTTTCGGATAGCCGGCCGAGGCGAGGACGACATCGACGGCAAACTGATCGGACCACCGGAGTGGCTTGTCCGGAAGCCTTCCGACGGCACCGGCGGCGAGAATGGCAAGGAGATCGTCCTCGAGTCGCGGGAGAATGGCCTGTGTCTCGGGGTCTCCCAACCGGCAATTGAACTCGAGCACTTTCGGCCCGTCGTCGGTGAGCATCAGCCCGACGTAGAGGAAGCCGCGGTAGTCGACGCCGTCCGACCGGAGTATCTGAAGAACCGGCTCGACAACATCGTCGACCGTGTTCTCGACGAGGTGTCGCGGCAGGTCAGCGACCGGCGAGAAACATCCCATGCCTCCGGTGTTCGGCCCCCGATCGCCGTCTGCGAGACGTTTGTAGTCCCTGGCCGGTTCGAGGGGGAGCGCGTGCTTCCCATCGACGAGGGCGAAAACCGAGACCTCGCGCCCCGACAGATACTCTTCGACGACAACGGTTGCCCCTGCGTCGCCGAAGACACCCGACAAGCAGGCGCCCGCCCAACCGATCGCCGCATCGAGATTGTCGGTAACGAGAACGCCCTTCCCCGCGGCAAGCCCATCGGCCTTGACAACATATGGCGCTTCGATCGATCGGAGGTGGGCGACGGCATCGTCGAGGGTGATGAACGAGTCGGCAGTCCCGGTCGCCACGCCGGCGCGACGCATCACCTCCTTCGCGTACGCCTTCGACGATTCGAGGCGAGCTCCCGCGGCGGTCGGACCAAACGCGGCGATTCCGCGAGCGTCCAAAGCGTCAACGACACCGGCGGCAAGGGGAGCCTCGGGTCCGACGACGACGAGATCGATCTCCTCTCGTTCAGCGAACGCAGCGACGGCATCCGGATCCGACGGATTGACTTCGACCAGCGGCCCAAGTTCGGCGAGACCCGGATTCCCGGGTGCAGAGATGAGTTCGGTGAGCAGAGGACTCTGACTCAGTTTCCATCCGAGCGCATGCTCGCGCCCACCGCCTCCGAGGAGGAGAACCTTCACGACGCCGGTCGCATGAGCGTCGACTCACGCCCGGGGCCGACTCCAACCGACGACACCCGGACTCCGCTCAGCTCTTCGACCCGTTTGACATATCGCCTCGCTGCATCGGGGAGATCGTCATACGACTCGACGCCACTGATGTCCTCGCCCCACCCTTCGAGCTCTTCATACACGGGGTGGCAGTTGTACAACACACGCTGTTGGCGCGGGAACTCGTTGTAGCGCTCGCCCAGTGAGTCGTAGGCGACCGCGATCTTCAGCGG
>CAXMQO010000079.1:0-5476 GCA_964195515.1 uncultured Saprospiraceae bacterium
GCCTCGATCCGCCGGCAGTGAAGCGTATCCGCGGTGCGGGGCGACGTCTTGCTCGCGAAGTAGACACCGTCGAATGGGCGGTATTCAGGTCTCAAACTGCACGCGCGCTGCATCGGCGACGACGGCGTAGTCCCACGATCCGTCGGTGATACCGGCGTCACGGCCGAATCGGTACCCCTCGAGTACGGTGATCTGGTCGGGCAGGGCGTCGAGAGCAGCCGTGACTGCATCGATCTGTTTCTCGGTCGTCCCCTCCTTGAAGCGGAAGAGGGCCACGTGATGGAACATTGATCACTCCCCGGTCGCACGATCTGGTTCAGATGGTGCATCGAATCTACCCGAACGGCAGAAGACCCGACACCGAAGGGGGCGGCAGAGGGCCTGGTCGCCTTGCCTATCCTCGGTCGAGATACCGACCCCGGTAGGCGGGGTCCTCTGCCGGCAGTCGATCAAGGAGTCGCACGATGATCCTCCTCCATCCACACCACTTGCAGCGTGACTACCCGGACGAACGCTCGGCTGAGGTGATGCGCAAGACCGTCGAATTCTTCGAATCCAAGGGCCTCCGGAGAATCAAGGACGACGACCAGGCAGCCGTCTGGTACCAGGACTTCGTCGACTTCCTGAGCCGCGAACGCATCTTCGCCACAATGTGCACACCGGCCGACTACGGCGCCGACGACACCCGCTGGGATACGTGGCGCAACAGCGAGTTCGGTGAGATTCTCGGTTTCTACGGCCTGCCTTACTGGTACGTGTGGCAGGTGACCGTGCTCGGTCTTGGGCCCATCTGGATGAGCGACAACGAGGCCGTCAAGAAGAGGACCGCCGACCTGCTCGACGAGGGAGCGATCTTCGCTTTCGGCCTGTCGGAGAAGGAACACGGCGCCGACCTCTATTCGACCGGCATGACACTCAAACCCACCGGCGTGGGCGAGTACCTGGCCAACGGCAGCAAGTACTACATCGGCAACGGCAACGACGCCGCCATCGTGTCGACGTTCGCCAAGATGACCGACACCGGTGAATACTGCTTCTTCGCCACCGACTCGCAGCATCCCAACTACACACTCGTGAAGAACGTGATGCACAGCCAGAACTTCGTCGCCGAGTACGCCCTGGACGACTACCCCGTCACCGACGCCGACATCCTGTCCCGGGGCGAAGCGGCCTGGAATGCAGCGCTCAACACCGTCAACATCGGCAAGTACAACCTCGGGTGGGCTTCGATCGGCCTGTGCACTCACGCCTTCTACGAGGCCATCCATCACGCAGCCCACCGCCACCTCTACGGCATGACGGTGACCGACTTCTCCCATGTCAAGCGTCTGTTCACCGACGCCTACGTGCGTCTCGTGGCGATGAAACTCGTTGCGTTGCGTGCCTCCGACTACATGCGATCCGCCACCCGTGACGACCGCCGCTACCTGCTCTACAACCCGGTGGTCAAGATGAAAGTGACGACCCAGGGTGAAGACGTCATCAATCACCTGTGGGATGTGATCGCGGCGAAGGGCTTCGAGAAGGACATGTTCTTCGAGATGGCGGCACGAGACATACGGGCGCTGCCAAGGCTCGAGGGCACGGTGCACGTGAACATCGCGCTCATCGTCAAGTTCCTGAAGAACTACTTCTTCTTACCCACCGATCTGCCTGAGGTGCGGCGACGCAGCGACGCCGCCAACGACGACTTCCTCTTCGACCAGGGACCGACGAAGGGTCTGGGGAGCATCCAGTTCCACGACTACGCCCCGGTTTTCGATCGCTTCGACCTCCCCAACGTGAACGTGTTCGCGGAACAGACAGAGGCGTTCAAGGAGATGCTGGTCGCGCGGCCGCCCACCGATGCCCAATCGAAGGACACCGATTGGCTGCTAGCGGTGGGGGAGCTCTTCACCCTCGTCGTCTACGCACAGCTGGTGTTGGAGAACGCCGAGATCTACGGAATCGAGGAAGATCTCGTTGACGAGATCTTCGACGTCACAGTGCGCGACATGTCGGCGTTCGCCGTCGAGTTGCACGGCAAGGCGGCCACCACCCCCGAGCAGGGCGAGTTCTGCATGGCGATGATTCACAAGCCCGCACAAGACGGCGCCCGTTATCAGCGGGTGTGGGAGGACCACGTTTACGCCCAGCGCGATGCCTACACGATGGCGAAGTAGCCGGGAACGTCGCTGGGATCAGACCGGGGCCATGTCCGGGCGAATACCCATCTCGTCGAACATTGCCATGGCCGCCTCGAGTTGCGTCCCGCTCTCTTCGTCCCGTCCTGCGGCGTCCAGAGCGTTCGCGTAGGCATGGACGGCTCGAGCCTGGTCCGGCCGAGCGTCGATGCTCCCGAGGAGTCCGATGGCACGCTCGAAGTCCTCGAATGCCAGAGGCCAATCGGGCTCGGCGCTCGTTGAGATGGTGAGCGCTCTTTGCACACGCACGGCCGCTTCCCCGCTACGGCTCCCACCGGCCTGGGCCATTGCGAGCGGTGCGGCGAATCCCTCCGGATCGAGGTCCCCGAGGCTGGCTTTCGCCGAGGTCAACCAGGCCTGACCCAGCTTGACGATGGCCACGGCATTGCAGAACTCTCCGAGTTCGAACGTGCGCTCAAGATGCGAAATCGCGGACGCAGCATCGCCGCTGCGGAGCTTCTGGTCGGCGACCATGAAGTTTCCGACGAGCTCGCACTGGATGTTGCTCGCTCCCGCCGCCCCTTCGATCCCCCGACGAGTGTGTGCGAGGGCCGTCTCCAGTTCGCCGCGTGCGGCGGCAATCCGACCCTTGAAGAGGTCGATGTCGGCGATAACGCTCGGATTGCCACTGGCCTCGCCAAGAGCCGTTGCTCGCTCAATCCAACGGTCGGCTTCGTCGAAGCGGCCGCGTGACGCCTCCGCGTCGGCGGCATACGCGGCGTTGAGTCCAGCTTCGCCAACCCTGCCGGCAGCCTCAAGCGGTCCAACGGATCCGCCCATCAGCTCCACCGAAGCGGCGTAGTCGTCCATCGACCGAAGAACCTGGCCCATCATGCCTTCCAGGTACGCCCGTAGCTCCGGCGTGCGCACTGTCGGCGCCAACTCGAACGCCCGATCCATGAGATCTCGATATTGGCGATCTGCGTAGCTCTCTTCCATCATCGAGCGGATTCTCAACAGCAGTGCGTAGACCCGGGCGATCACTTCCGGGTCGCCAAGATCCTCGGCGATGCCGCGCACATCTTCGAGCGCAGCCAGGGTCTGATCGCCGGGTGTGAAGTTGATCCCGGCCGCGACCATGGAAAGGGCAACGTCGATTCTCTTTTCTACCGGTGCCTCCGGGTCGGCATCGAGTAGGGCCGTCGCCCGGGTGTAGAAGTCGTGACTCTCGCGCGTGGCATGACGGCTCAACGCCGTTTGACCGGCGAGGAGCAGATAGCGGAGCGTTTCGTCCCGGTTCCCGGCCTCCTCGTAGTGGCGGGCCAGCGTTGCTGCGTGTTCTTCGAGTCGATCCGGATACGTTCGGGCGATTGCATCGCCGACCTGTGCGTGGAGTCGTCGCCGATCCTTCTTCAGGATCGATGTGTATGTGACGTCGTGGATGAGGGCGTGGCGGAACGTGAATGCCAACTCCGGGCGTGTTGCTACGAGCCTGGTCAGGCCTTGGGCCTCGAGCACGTTGAGGTCGGCTGAGATCGATGCCTCGTCGTCGCCCGAATCAGGCTGAAGCACAGATGTCAGAAGCGACTTCTCGAACCGACGCCCGATGACGGCGGCCACCATGGCGGTACGACGGACGTCTGCGGGCAGTCCATCGATTCGTGATGCCAACAGTCCGTGCAATGTGTCGGGCACGTCGAGGCTCGTGATCTCACCTTTGGCGACCCAGCGGCCATCCATCTCCTCGATCAGATCGCGGTCGACGAGCATCCTCACCACTTCTTCAATGAAGAATGGGTTGCCTTCCGCCCGACCCAAAATCTGCCGTCGGAGGTCATCTGAGAGGGCTTCGATCTCGAGCAGGTTGGCGACGAGTACCCGACTGTTCTCGTCGTCGAGCGGCCGGAGTCGGGTTTCGGTGAAGGTCTCGCCCAGTTCTCGGTCGGCCCGGGCGATGACATCCCAGCCGTGAGATTGCCGGTCTGGCCGGCTCACGATGACGAGCAGTACCGCCGATTGCTGGATTCGCTCCAGCATTCCTGAGAGCAGTTCGGATGACGACGGGTCCGCCCAGTGCACGTCTTCGAGGATCACGAAGAGTGGCGCGTGTTCGGCGGCGGTTCCGGCGATCAGACCGGACAGAGCCGTGTCGTAGTAGGTGTGTAGGACACCGGGCTCATCGTCCGGATGACCCTCTTCGAGACCGATCAGTTGCAGGAGATGGCCGGTCGACGGGCTGTCCGGGCCGAACACGGGCTCGGCGGCCTCACTGACCGCTTTCTTGATGATGTCGGGATCATCGCTCGCGGAAGTGTCGGCGAGGGAGAGGACAAGTGAAGCGACCAGGTGATAGGGACGGTGCTGGTCATATGAAGCGCTGCGACCCACTACCCATTTCGCCCTATCCATGGTTTCGGCGTGTTCCTGGAGTTCAGAGACCAGCCGACTCTTTCCGACGCCTGGATCACCGACGATGGCCGTGACTCGTCCACTGGCGGCGGCGGCGTAGTCGGCCAATTCGACGAGGCGGTCCAACTCGGCGTCGCGTCCGACCATCGGGCTCTGGAATCCCGGGATTCCCCGGCGCCGGGTGGCGAGGTCCCGGACGCTCGTGATCTCGTAGACGGCGATCGGCTCCGCCTTGCCCTTCACCTCGACGGGCCCGAGGTCACGGGTGGTCACGTCGTTGGCAACCAGTCGATACGTGTCGACAGACACGAGCAATGATCCCGGCTCTGCCATCGCCTGCATCCGGGCTGCGACGTTGGTGGTGTCGCCGAGTGCTGTGTAGGTGCTGAGATCCCCCGCGCTGACGTCGCCGACGATCACCAAGCCCGTGTGAATCCCTGCGCGGATCTCGATCGCGGCGGATGAAGTGCTGGAGCCGCCGACCGTCTCAATGATGTCGAGTCCGGCCCGTACGGCCCGGTAGGGATCATCCTCGTGGGCGACGGGTGCGCCGAAGATCGCGAGCACGGCATCGCCGGCGAATTGCACCACCGTGCCGTCGTAGCGTTCGACGCATGCGGCCATCTCCGCAATGGTCTCGCCGACGATGTCGGCCCAATCTTCGGGGTCCATCGTCTCGGCGATCGACGTTGAACCCACGACGTCGCAAAACAGCGCCGTGACGACGCGCCGCTCCGCAGATCGTTGCTGGTCATTGCCCGTGATCGGAACCCTCCCTCAGGTGCAACCAAACCTACGCGCCGATTCTCCCACGCGGGAGGGATTTCACACTCAGAGAACCCGATGATCGGTTACTGGGCGCCCAGAGCGCTCGTGCTCGCCGACTGTCACGACCCGATGTGTTCGGCGTCGACCGTGGAGATCTTTGCCGGAGTCAGAACCTA
>CAXMQO010000080.1:0-18457 GCA_964195515.1 uncultured Saprospiraceae bacterium
CCCAGGGGGCAGTGCACGGTCCACACCGGGAGATCCCCGCACCTGTACGTGCCCTGCATCTCGACCGTTCTGCGACGATGCTCCAGGAAGTAGTCCGGCCAGGTACGTTCAACGTCGTATGGATTGGTCATGTCTCTCGACCTCCCTCTGATGGTGGTCCGGTCGCCGTCTCGTCCTCGGTGTCCTCAGCACCGGCCTCGCCGACCTCGAACAGCTCGCTCCGCACGCTGACCTCGTCGATGTCGACAACCGCTTGTTCGGTCGGGAGACCGAACCAACCGAGCCCGGCTGTCACTGTGTAAGCGGTAAGCACAGCGATCCCGGCAGGCACGGTTTCAACCGCACCGATACCGACGGTGAGGGTTGCCAGGAGCATCATGGTGAACGGCGTTCCGAGCGAGACACCGGGCACAGCGACGAGCATGGCTGAGACGGCCAATGCGATGGGAACATCCGGGAATATCAGGTGAACTGCTAGACCGGCGGAGCCGCCAATGAAGAGCGTCGGCATTACGGGCCCCCCGATGAAGCCGGTCGTGAGGCTGATTCCGACGGCGAGGATCTTCGCCAGAACGACGATGATGAGCACGGTGGCGCCGAGCGTCTCGACTTCGGCGATTGCGGTGCTCAACTGCGACTTGCCGGATGCAATCGTCAACGGAACCGCAACCGCGATGAATCCAAGAGCGAGGCCGCCGACGGTCGACCGGAGCACGATGTGACCCACCAGCGGGACGACCCACCGCCGGAGGAAGAAGACGGTCAAGCCGAGGAGCCACGAGAGTGTTGCGGCTGCGAAGCCAAGTCCCACGGCGAGAGGGAAGTGCCATACCTCCACGTCGTAGCTCGGAAGCGCAAAGACACCAAGGAATGTGTCACCGAGGATGGCGAAGCTGAGCATGAAGCCGAACGTTGCCGCCGTGAAGCCGGGGATCAAGGTACGGAAGTACTGCTTCCGCTCCGGCCAGCGGAACTCGATCACCATCAGCGTCGCAAGGAACGGAGCTGTCAGGAGGCCGCCGAGCGCACCGTTGATACCGCTGAGCACGCTATTTTCGCGTTGGTCATCCGGAATGTTGCGAATCTTGGCGTACCAGTCGCCGACCATGGCCCCCGAACGGATGCCGCCATCGAACGGACCGAGACTCGCACCGCCGATGAGCGAGACGGCCGAGACGGCGATCGCCTGCAGCGCGTTGTCCCGATCGATCGACCCATTCTGCACGATGGTGAGCGATCCTTCAAGATCCTCCGGGACGTGGAGGGCGCTCCGGAGCACCCCAACGAGGAGACCGGCGCCGGCGAGCAGTGCGATCCACCACCACTTGCCGCCCATCAGGGAGTAGTCGATGTCGGTTCCCCAGATGAACTCGGCTCCGTACCGAACGGTCTGTGTGAACGC
This sequence comes from uncultured Saprospiraceae bacterium, assembly GCA_964195515.1. Taxonomy (GTDB): domain Bacteria; phylum Actinomycetota; class Acidimicrobiia; order Spongiisociales; family UBA5794; genus JAHEEL01. Next base: position 1,403 of record CAXMQO010000080.1, read on the forward strand.
CAGGGTGGCCACACCGGCAAACGTCCCGATAATGACGGCGCGTCCCACATTGAGCCAGAACACACGGTCCCGTGCGAACAGGTCGTTCATACCTTCCTCATTTGCCGCTGTCGAAATCCCGTCAATACGCTAATCACCGTCGCCAGAACTGTCCGTGGTTGGAATGGTGAATGGATCAGGGAGTTGGCCGTTGGTGATCTGGCGCCGCCAGAGGCCGACGCTGACCCAACCGATCGGTATCGGCATGAACCACTGAGCGAGACGGAACAGGATGACGCCCGCTGCGATCAGGTCGGCGTACTGATCCCCGATCATCTGGCTGAAGAAGTAGATGTAGGCCATCTCAGCGATCCCGATACCGCCCGGTGTGATCGGGATGGCGGTGATCATCAACACGATCACCCAGACGATGAAGATCTGTCCGAGCGACAGGATGTCCTGCCCGAGACCGACGATGCGCAGCGCCAGCGTCAGCATGACGAACGCCCATAGCTTGCCGGTCGCCGAGAAGAGCAGGGCCTTCACTCCGCTCTCCGAGACGATGCCGATGGCGAGGTCGCGGAACCCGACCACCCGATCGGAGAGGCCCTCGACCGGGTCGCGTTTGATCTTGCCGAGGCCCCAGTTGGCGATGGACTCTGCCTTCTCGGCCAGCCATTGGGTGAACTTCTCGGACCGGACCATGCCGATCACGACGATCGCCATGACGATGAGGACCGCCAGGGCGATGATCGCGATCCAGACGAAGTCGCCGAGGTCCCCGACCCCGAGGACGAGGAACAGGATCACGGCGATGGATGGGAGGCTGAACTTGACGATGTTGTCGAAGAGTCCGCTCAAGACGATTCCGAGCATTGTGCGCTCGAGTCCGAACCCCCACGAGCGGTACATGCCGTACCGAACCACGAGGTCGGCGCCAGGGATCGTCGTGCTAACTGCTGTCGACGCAACCCAGGCTGAGATACCGCGCCGCAGGCCCATACCCGGCATCAGCGACGCGTAGAGCGCACCCTCCGGCAGGTACAGGATGAGTCCGGCGCCGATCATGACGACGTAGTCGATCGGGTCGAGTTCCTTCAGGATCGTGAAGACGGTCTCGTAGTCGATCACCTGCGGCAGGAGGAACCCGAAGATGAAGATGACGACGATCAATCCCACGCCAGCGGCGATGAGGGAATTGCGTCGGTCTTTGGAGGTCCGCTGCGGTGGTGCCGGCGGTGTGAATTCGCCCCCGGGAGTCTGTGGCTCGGTCATAAGGTGGTGTGCTCCTTGTCGGGGGACGGGTGGCCGGGGGCTCTTGAACGGGTGGGTGTGTGGTGGATGCTCACGATGGCCTCAGATCCCGGCCACTTCGATGATCACGACGAGTCCTACCGTGTAGATGCCGTAGAGGAGAACGATTCCGAGTGCCATCCACTTCGCGAGTTCCTTGCGGGCGATGCCTGCGGCGAGACCGATAAGCACGGTCACGGTGACGCCGGGGAAGATCGGGCCGATGAGGCCGAGGCCCTTGGTGCCGTACTTTCCGAGCATTTCCTTGCCGCCTTCGAGTTTCTCCTCCGAGATGTTGAGTTTCTTGACGATCCACTCGCGGAGGCCTGCGCCAACGAACACGAACACGATCATTCCGAGCAGGGCCCCGACGGCCGCGGCGAGATAGATCTCGAGCGGCGGGAGTTCGAGCAGGAACCCCACCGGAATGGCGAATCCACCGCTGATCACGGCGACGATCGCGACGATGAGGTGATCAGCCATACGGTTACCCCGTCTCCGATTCCGCGGCGGCTTCCGAGGCTTGCCCGTCGGACCGCAGCGTCTTGTCCGCGGGGCGGAGCCAGATGAACAGGATTGCGAAGGATCCGGCACCGGCGATGGCGGCCATCCAGTTGATCGAGTTGTAGCCGAACTCCTTTGCCAAGTAGCCACCGAGCAGAGCGCCCACGAAGCTTCCGAGAGCGCTTGCAGCGATGACCCAGCCGTTCGCCTGCCCTGCCGGGAAGGATGCGAATCGGACGGCCAGACCAGCCTGAGGAAGCCGTACGAATGGCGCCGCCTGGTACATCAACTGCATGAACGCGGCACCGAGCAGCACTTTGTTGTCGGTCATGAGGCCGACGGCGCCCATGCCGAGGCCCGCCATCATGCGGGCGGCGATGCCGGTCATGAATGGCGAGAACGGACCCTTGCGCGCCATCCACCGACCGGCCGGGAAGTACAACACGATGTTGAGGAGACCGGCTAGCGAGATCAGCGCCGATGTTGTTTTCGCATCGATCCCGTAGACATTCGGCATGATGTTCGCGATCTGGGCATTCACACCGTTGCTCGCCACAGAGGTCAACACGAGGACCGCGAAGTAGATCCCGAACGCGGACAGGAGCACTTGCTTGAGACCGATCTTCTTCCGGTCATGGGCATCGCCTGAGCTGTCACTCTGGGACGTTGCTCGCTTCAACCGCTCGCTGACACCGCGAGAGGTGAGCCAGACGATGACGAATGACAGTGCCGCGACGGCGGCCCCGAGCCAGAACCGGTTCGAAAACGACCAGGCGGCGACCGCGGCAAGGAGGAGGCCCCCGACGAGCTGACCGGCAGGCATCATGAGTTGCAGCGTCGTCATCTGCTTGGCTTCTGTCGCCTGATCGAGTTTCGATCCGACGACGAAGACGGGCGCCGTTGCGCTCACCGCCGCGACCGAGAATCCCATAAGGATCGCGTCGAGGGCGTAGAGCGCCGCGTTGTCTGCCGACAACGCGTACGCAACAAAGGAAAGGGCCATCCCAGCGATACCGCCGACCATCACGAGCCGGTGGGCGCTGTACCGATCGGCGAACGAACCGATCGGCGGTCCGGCCAGGGCACCGAGCGCGATGATCCCCATCACGACGCCTACAGTCGAAGCGTCGCCGCCGGTCTCCGTGACATATGGCGGGATGAGGAGTGACACGAACGCGCTGTAGGAGATCCCGATGGTGAACATCGAGAGCATCCACCACTCGAAGGTCTTCGGTTGTGCGATGGTCCCAGCTGTCATTGTGCCCTCCTAGGCGTCGGCTGTTCCGGCGGCCTCTTTGGCCTTGACCATCTTGCGGCGCCAGGCGACGAGCGGCGGGATGCCGATGAGGATCGGGAGTAGCCAAGTGAAGATGCGATGGACGAAGGCGCCTGCGGTGACCGCGTTTGCGAGGTCCGGGTTCGAGGAGGCGTCACCTCCGACGATGATGGCGACATAGGCGAGTTCGACGACGCCTAGCCCTCCTGGGAAGATCGGGATCATGCTGAGCAGCAATCCGACGGCATAGGCATCGAAGATGAGTCCGACCGAGGCTTGATCTTCGGTGACCCCCATGAAGCGCATCGACAGAACGAGAGCAATGAAGAAGATCGCCTGGGCGGTGAGGGTGATCACCAGTGCAGGGAACCACCGGGCCTTGAGGGTGTCCTTCACCTCCTCCCGGAAATCCGCCAGCTTGATACCGAGGCCCTCGGCTTCGGGGAACTTCCACCGACCGCCGACCATCCCGTTGTACCACCGCTGTCCGACCTCGCCGACCCGCACCGCGATCGACTCCCGGTACAGGATCAGGGCCGTCAACCCGACACCACCGATGATCCCGGCCAAGCCAATGATCGTGATCGTGACGAATAGATCATCGTTGAAGCCCTCTTCGATGAGTACCCATGTGAGAGCGATGATGGGCACTACCAGCTTGTACCCGGTGGCGAAGAACCAACTCAGGATGAGGCCGGAACCGGCGGCTTCTCCTGTGATCCCAGCCGTGCGGTACATGCCGAACCGGATGGCGATATCGGCTCCGGGCGGAGCGAGGAACGCGACCGAGTTCGACGCCGCCCACGCCTTCCAACCCTCCCACCAGCCGAGGCCGGGAATCAGCGTGTTGTACACCCCGGCGCTGAACCACGTGAACATCACACCGAAACCGGACAGCAACAGGATCTCCTGAATCGACAGCTTCAGCATGGAGTCGATGACCTGGCCGTAGTCGATGAACTGCGGCAGGAACACGACGAAGATCAAGAACAACACGACGCCGACAAGGATCGCCTCGCGTACCGCCTTCTTCTTGTTCTCTTTGGCGTCTTCTTCCGGCGTGTCTTTGGGAACGGGAAGGTGGGCTTCGCCGTTGTTGTCGCTCATCGTCGCCTCCAATGCATGGCCGGGCTTCGGGACCCGCTACACGCCGTGTTGTTGGTTGTTCGTCCTGTTCAATTGGGCAGGTGCACTCGCTTCGGAGTCGGTGTCGGGTTGGTGCATCATCGGGATCCATCCTCGGGTTCGAGTTCGGGAACGATCTTGGCGAGGTGATCGGTGTCCCGGAGCACCTCGGCCTTGGAAATCCCGCTCGCGAGGTCCGATGCCTCGTCCTCGCCGATGACCAGGATCCGCCGGGGCGTCGGCGAGCGTTCGAACTCGCTGAGCGCTTCGGCCAACGATCGGCCGGGCAGGCCGCTCTCGATGATGGCGACGTCCGGGAGGAAGGCGCGGCAGTAGCTGACCAGTTCGGCGGTCGACGTGGCAGTGGCCACGATCGTGACGTTCGGCGACGCGTGGAGGGCGAGGTAGAGCGCCGTCTTCACCTCCCGGGTGTGAGTGGCGAGCACGACGTTCATGAAGGGGGCTCTTGGTCAGGACACCGCGGCCGTTCCGCATCGTCATGCAGGCACATGCGATCCTTCGATTTCATGTTCGAAACCGTATCGCGGATGCGCCTCGCTGGCTACAGGGCACCCTATGGGTTTTGCGACCTGGTCGAACTGTCAGGTTGGCGCGGGACTGCGTCGGCTAGATGTCGATCAGGCCTTCCCTGGAAGCGATCACCACAGCCTCGGTTCTGGTCTTCGCCCCGAGTTTGTCCAGCACGTTGTGGACGTGGAAGTTGACGGTGGAGATGCTGATCATCAACTCGTTGGCGATCTGGGGGTTGGTGAGTCCGCGCGCAACGAGATCGAGCGTTGTGTGCTCCCGATCGGTCAGGCCTACCGAGTACTCATGGTCTTCGTTGAGCGAGCGAGCAACGAGGGCTTGCATCGCAGATGGCGCAACGACGCCGCGTCCCTGGCTGGCGAATCTGATCGCTGCCATCAGGTCTTCCTCGTCGACGTCCTTGAACAGATATCCGATCGCGCCGGCTTCCAGGGCCCGTTGGGCGAGCCCTTCATCGTCGAAACTGGTTAACGCGACGATGTGAACGGCCGGGAATCGCTCGCGAATCTGTTCGATGGCGGTCGGGCCGTCCATCACCGGCATTTTCATGTCCATGAGGATGACGTCGGGGCTGAGCGCGGCGCACTGTTCGATCGCTTCCTCTCCGTTTCCGGCCTCCCCGACGAGCTCGAGGTCGTCATGGACGGAGATGAACGTACGGACGCCCTTCCGGACCACTCTATGATCGTCGACGACCAGGACTCGAATCGGCGCATCGGCGGTCATGAAGGCTCTTCCGTCGGCTCGGCGTTCCATGTCACGTTGACAGCGGTGCCGATGTCCGGTTGGCTCGCGACGACCAATTCGGCTCCAATGTTGTGGGCTCGTTCAGCCATGATATCGAGGCCCATGGTTCCTGCCGGGAGATTCGCTCGGTCGAATCCGTAGCCATCGTCGACGACGGAGAGGTCGACTCGAGAGTCGGTGCCGACCAGGGTCACGGTGAGGCTGCTGGCGTTCGCATGTTTCGCAATGTTGTTCATCGCTTCTTGGGTGATCCGGTACAGGGCGACGTGAACGTCGGGGGGGAGGCTGCCGTTCATCTCGGCGCGGACGGTCGCGGGGATGTCATGGCGAGCGGCCAGTCCGTCGCTGAGGTGGGTGACCAGAACCGTCAGGTCGGTCTCGGAGATCGTGTGTGGGCGCAACTCGCGAAGCAGCGTCCGCATCTCGGCGAGTGCGCCACGCGTGAGGCGCTGCAGTTCGGCGGTGCTCCGCTTGGCCATCTCGGGATCGCGTTCCCACAGTCGGGGAAGGCTTCCCGCAACCAGGTTGATCGAGAACAGCAACTGGGTCACGACGTCGTGCAGGTCACGTGCCAACCGGCTTCGTTCGGCAGCGGTGGCCTGCTCCTCGACCTGGATGAGCAGTTGCGCCTGTGCCTCCTCCAGTTGAGCCGAGCGCTCCTCGACCATCGTCTCCAGGTTGCTCCTGTACTTGACCAGTTCTGCCTCCGTCGCGATGGTCCTGCTGACCATCTGCAGGCTCATGGCGATCACGAAGCCGAGGAAACCGAAGTCGGAGAAGAACACGAAGTCGAGGACACCGGTCCGGACCAGAAGTTCCTCAATGATCGTGAAGGCGAACCATCCAATACCAATCGCGAGGGCAACTGCCGCGTCGCGTTCGCCCCGGCGGAACTGCTGCACGTCCGCCACAACGACGTAGCCGATCATCGCAATCACGGAGAGGATGAGGAGTGGGAGGAGCGCGGGTTCCGCGGTCTGCAGCATGAGGACGGCCTCGCCCCATGGGAACGTCACGGTTTCGACGCCCTGGGTGATGTTGACGACCAGGTCTGGGAAGAAGACGCCGGCGAATCCGTAGATCGCGAATGCAGAGGTCGTCACCCACAGAAACACCGTCGGCCGAACCCTGGTGTACGCGGCAGCGAACCAGAGGAAGGCCGTGAAGCCTGCCGCCGAGAACACGACGCTGAAGCGACTGGCCGTGACGAATTGGTCGAGATCGTTCGCCAGGTAGGAGGATCTCGCCGTCATGATCGCTCCTGCGTAGAACAGGGCGAAGAGCGAGAAGAGGATATTCAACGTTCGATGGGAGGGGCGTCGTACGCCGACGAACAGATAGAGCACACTGATCGCGAGACAGAGACCGGCGACGACCGCAATCGAAGTGGTGAAGTAGAGCAACGCGTTGTCTCCATCAGGATCCGTCGGCCATCGGCAGGTCAGGTTAGCCTCGGCATTCGAGGGAAGGCAGGGCCGACGGCATACCCCTGGCAATTCGACTAGGTCGGAAACCCATAGGGCTGACCGTGGATGCGCGACGGGACAACCGATAGGCTCGTCGATGAGGGAACCAGAGCACGATTTCGTCGGAGGTATGCCGTGGGAACCATCTTCCGCACTCGATATCTGAGCTTGATCGCGGTGGTGTTTGCCGCGCTCGGCGCCACTCTCATGTTCTTGATCGGTGCGGTGACGACGATCGACGGGATCGTCACCTACTTCGGCGGTCACGAGGACAAGGCGTTCAGCAGCGACGCTGCCCTCGGCGCAACCGTGGAACTCGTCTCGTCCCTCGACCAGTTCCTCCTCGGCCTAGTGCTCTTGGTCTTTGCATTCGGCGTCTACAGCCTGTGGGTCGTGGCCGACGCCACCGCCTGGGAGAAGGAACGCACGAAGATCCACGCGCCGGACTGGATCAACATCACCAGCGTGACCGATCTCAAGGTGAAACTCCTCGAGGTCGTCGCGGTCCTGTTGGCCGTGCTGTTCCTCAAGGGTGTGTTGCTCAACCCGCAGACCACCTGGCCCGACCTCGTCGTTCCAATCTCCGTCGTTCTCTTTGCTCTGACCGTGTGGCTGATCCGTCGGGCGGGGCATTGACCTCGAATCTCGCGTCCCACGCGCTTCGCCCTCGGTGTATTGGGTTGGCCGTGTGACGACTCTTGCCGATCTTCCGTGGCCGGCTGTTCAAACCGAGGGAGCCGGGTCCGGTGTCGTTGAGCGCGGCTGGTCTCCTGACGCGTTCCACGTCCTCGCGAAGCCGACGGGGGCGATCTGCAATCTCGGGTGTTCGTACTGCTTCTTCCTGGACAAGGAGGAGTTGTACGAAGGGAGCCGGTTCCACATGTCCGACGAGGTGCTCGAGCGCTATGTCCGGCAGCTAATTGAAGCGCACTCCTCGCCGGTGGTGACCGTTGCGTGGCAGGGTGGGGAGCCGACGCTGATGGGCCTCGACTTCTTTCGTAGGGCGATCGAGATCCAGGACCGCTACCGCAAGCCGGGGATGACGTTCGAGAACACCATCCAGACGAACGGGACGCTGCTCACGGACGAGTGGTGCGAGTTCCTAAAGGAGAACAGCTATCTCGTCGGTATCAGTATCGACGGGCCGCAACCCCTCCACGACGTCAACCGGGTCAACAAGCGGGGCGAGGGCACGTTCGACAAGGTCATGCGAGGCCTTCGCCTGCTTCAAAAGCACGAGGTCGAGTACAACGTGCTGACGACCGTGAACTCAGAGAATGGGGCGTTTCCGCTCGAGGTGTACCGCTTCTTGCGCGACGATGTCGGCACCGACTGGATGCAGTTCATCCCGGTGGTCGAACGCGTGGACGACGATGGTAACCCGGCGTTTCTCGACGGGATGCATGCCTCGGAGCGGTCCGTCGGTCCGGAGCAGTTCGGCCGATTCCTGAGCGAGATCTTCGAAGAGTGGGTGCGCAACGACGTGGGGACCGTCTACGTCCAGACGTTCGAGGCGACGGTGCGCAACTGGATGGGTCTCCCGTCGTCAGGCATGTGCGTGTTCAACGAGACCTGCGGCCTTGGTGTTGCGATGGAGCACAATGGCGACCTCTACTCATGCGATCACTTCGTCGAACCCGAGTACCTGATCGGAAACATCGGCGAAATCGACATGGGTGACCTCGTTGCGTCGAAGCGGCAGCATGAGTTCGGGATGGACAAGCGGGACCTGTTGCCGACGTACTGCCTCGACTGTGACGTCCGATTTGCCTGCCACGGCGAGTGCCCGAAGAACCGGTTCGTCGAGACCCCGGACGGCGAACCCGGCCTGAACTACCTGTGCGCGGGCTTCAAAGACTTCTTCCACCACGTCGACGAGTCCATGCAGGTCATGGTCGAAGCGATTCGCGCCGGTCAGACGGCCTCACCGGTGATGGCCTACGTGGCCCAGCGCGACGCCGCGTTCGAAGCAGCCGTTGCGAGGGCGGGTCGCAACGACCCGTGTCCATGCGGAAGCGGCATCAAGACGAAACAATGTCACGGTGTCGCTCAGAAGGAGCCGGGGGAGCGTCCTCAGATGCCGAGCGGGCCGGGTCGCCCGCGAGCAAGAGTCGGAAAGAGAAGCGAGGAGCAAGGAGGCTCGTCATGACGGATCGTCCGAACATTCTCATCCTGTGGGGTGACGACATCGGCTGGTACAACATCAGCCACAACAACCGCGGGGTCATGGGCTACGAGACGCCCAACATCGACCGGGTCGCGCGCGAAGGCATAGAGTTCACCGACTACTACGCCCAGCAATCCTGCACTGCCGGCCGGGCTGCCTTCATCACAGGCCAGAACCCCGTGCGAACGGGGCTCACCAAGGTCGGCATGCCCGGTTCCGACCTGGGACTCCAGCCCGAAGACCCCACAATCGCCGAACTCCTCAAACCACTTGGCTACCGAACTGGCCAGTTTGGTAAGAATCATCTCGGGGACAAGGACGAGTACCTCCCTTCAAATCATGGATTCGATGAGTTCTACGGAAACCTCTACCACCTGAATGCAGAGGACGAACCGGAGCATCCCGACTATCCGAAGGATCCGGCGTTCCGCGAGCGGTTCGGGCCCCGGGGGGTAATTCACTCGTTCGCAGACGGTCGGATCGAAGACACGGGCCCGCTCACGAAGAAGCGCATGGAGACGATCGACGAGGAGATGACTGATCGCGCCCTGGAGTTCATCCATGATTCACACGATGCCGACGAACCGTTCTTCGTCTGGTGGAATGCGACACGCATGCACTTCCGCACACGGGTGAAGGATGAATCCCTCGGCCTCTCCGGCCAGGGGTTCTACAACGATGCGATGGTGGAGCACGACGGGCTGGTCGGCCGGATGCTCGATGTCCTCGATGAACTGGGAATTGCCGATAACACGATCGTTGTGTACTCGACCGACAATGGGCCGCACTTCAACACCTGGCCGGACGCGGCGATCACGCCATGGCGGAGTGAGAAGAACTCGAACTGGGAGGGCGCATACCGGGTTCCCTGCTTTGCTAGATGGCCAGGGAAGTTCCCCGAAGGCGTCACGCTCAACGGGATCGTTTCGCATCAGGAGTGGCTCCCGACGCTGCTGGCGGCCGCAGGCGAGCCGGACATCGTTGCGAAACTGGAGGCCGGCTACCAGGCCGGTGACAAGGGATTCAAGGTGAAGATTGACGGTTACAACTGCCTCGACTACTTCATCGGTGCGACAGATGAATCACCGAGAGACTGGTTCTTCTACACGAGTGATGACGGCTTGATCACTGCCATCCGTTACGGCGATTGGAAGGCCGTGTTCTACGAGCAGCGAGCCAAGACGATGCAGTTGTGGGCCGAGCCATTCGTTCCGCTGCGCCTGCCGAAGATATTCAACCTCCGCAGGGATCCGTTCGAACGCGCAGACGAGAACGCCAACGTCTACTGGGACTGGATGCTTGAGCACATCTTCGTGATGTACCCGATGCAGGCCCTCGCCGCCGAGCAACTCCAGTCGTTCCTCGAGTTCCCGCCACGACAGAAACCCGCGGCATTCAACCTGGATGGTGTGATGTCACAGATGGAGGAATCGGCGGGAGGTGGACTCCACTAGCTGTCGGCGAATTGCTGAGGGCGGTGCTGCGGTGCCGCCTTCAGCGTGACATTCCGAGGCTACGCGTTGGACGAGTCGACTTGGACACAGTTCGCGGGTAGGTCGTTGCCGCTGACCTTGAAGTCGTCGCAGGTGAGCAACACGTCGTTGCGGGCACCGAAGAGGAATCCGACGACGAAGAAAGCAACCACCGCGGCCGCTACGGTGATCTTGTTCGATCGGGGCAGGATTCGGAAGTCCGGCCTGATCGCTGCAACGAGGTTCCATGCGGCGAATGGCACGGCGACGAACGTGACGATCAGGGTGAGCACGACAAGAACATCGTCCGTTCTGCTGTGGTTGAGAGGATTGTTGAACCAGGCAACGAGTATCCACACCGACGGGATGAGGAGGACCAGCCGTTCCGGCCAACGGTTCGGGGGAAGCCGGCTCACGATCGACCCGACAAAGACGATGGTTGACATGACCCAGATGGTGAAGATCTGCTCGAAGAACACCTCGCCGAACGCACCGAGGCGGAATCCCAACATGAACGCAACGCTGGCGCTTGCTGCCGAGATCAGCAGCGTGGCGCGTTCGACTAGTGTCCCAAAGGCATCGGGTGTCTCGATGCTGTCGGATGCTTCACTCATGGGGACCTCCGTGCGGGGGTCCAATGTACACACGGTACGCACGCAGACAGCCGGATCTCAGGCCGCCAGGCAGTCTCGGTGTGAGGGCCACTTGTCGCTGCCTTCACAGCGCCAGAGGACTGCAGGTGAAGATGAGCCGGAGTTGGTCATCACTCACGGGTCCGTCCTCTTCCTTGGTATCGGCCCCGGCTGGATGCATCGGACTCGCGACCGCTGCCCGGTGGTCGTGGAGCCCCCGACCCCTCGCCGGTCGGCGGGCGATATCGATCGCACGGTATGGGACGGTCGTGACGATCCGTCCAGCCGGATTGGGTGAAATGCCGTCGCGTGGCCACCGGCCACCCGCCACGATCGCAGCCGCCACGGACTTGCAGACATGTCGCGTACCGGTCTGTGACGTGCCACCAAACCCCCACGGATTAGCCACAAATCCTGACATATGGGCGGGCGTGGTCTTGTCAAACGAGTGAGTCCTGTCGCAACGCTGCTGACGGCCACAGCAGGACTACAGACCGTTGAACCCCATCCCGTTCTTGTTCGCCAAGGTGACGTGCCCCTTGCGAGCTTCATGTGCCCGCTCGTACTGTCCGCTGCGACGAAGGCGAGTGACGCCGGTCGCTCGGCGACGAGCACGGAATCTCGGTAGCTGTCGCATCCTTTTCACAACGTAGTGCTACAAGGCACCCTCGTCAACCAGCTTGACCCCGCCCATATCGAGGCACTTTGGCGTACCGCGGCCAGACCGCACTCTTGGCTGGGGCGCCGGGGTCGGGTCGTTGAGGTCTTGTGCCCCGGGGAAGGTGACGTTGGTCGGATACTGGCAGACGCCGTGGTCCTCAAGGACCGGCGCTACCTGACCGATTATTGAACGACGCGACAATCGGGTCTCAGGAGACGTGATGGACTCAACAACTCAGAAGGCAAAGGCACTCCGTTCGACCGCGTTGCGTAGGGGTCTTCCCGACAGCCTGTCGCCGCAGGCCGCGATCGCTTTGCTGGCGGAGTCGGCGCTCAGCTGCCTCGACATCTACGCCCTCTTCGACCTGGCCGTCGAACTGATCACAGAAGTCCTCGATGCTGAGTTCGTCAAAGTCCTCCATCAGGAATCCTCGGGCGAACCTCTCATAGTCGTGGCCGGCCGAGGATGGGGTGATCACGTGCGACTCGGGGAGACAACCGTCGCAGCCGATCGTAGTTCCCAGGCCGGATACACACTCATGAGCGGAGAACCGGTTTTCGTCGAAGACCTGACAAGCGAGGAACGATTTGAGGGACCGCCGTTGCTCACCGATCACGGCGTCACAAGCGGTATCAGCGTGGTGATCCCGGGAGAACTCGAACCCTACGGCGTTCTCGGGGTGCACACCCGCAGGCGGCGCCAGTTCACGACCAATGAAGGAGACTTCCTCCGATCCGCAGCCAACATCCTCGGCGGCGCACAGGAGAACATCCGCACTCGACTCCAGATCGAGCGCGACGCGATCGCACGCGAACGCCGCGTCCGGTACCACGCGGCCCTTGCCCGATGCGCTCAGGCTCTGCTCGCCAGCGGCGGTGAACACCGACTCAATAATGCGATCAAAGCGCTGCTTGCGTCAACCCGAGCGAGCGATATCTTCGTTGAACGAAACGTGATGGATCCCGAACTGGGATTCTGCTCACGGACCGTGGCCGAGGCCAAACAGCCGGACATCCCCGGTCACGACAACACCAATGCATTCTGGGCCGTCGTTCCGTGGGAACGGATGCCGACAACCAGGAGTGCTCTCGAGGCGGGCGAATCCATTGCGCTCATCCCAGCCGAATTGGAGGGTCCTGAGTTCGAGGTCTATGCCGAAGATCCATACGGAGTCGCGTCTGAGCTGGATGTCCCGATCTTCGTCGACAGGGAGTGGGCGGGACTGATCGGCCTTGCCGAACGCAAATTCGTGCGGAACTGGACCGACGAAGACCAGACATTGCTCGCTGCCGCGGCCACGATGATCGGTGCCTACTGGGAACGCGACGGTGCTCGCGACGCCCTTCTCGACGCGATCCGCTCCAAGGACATGTTCCTGGCAAGCGTGAGCCACGAACTCCGGAGTCTGCTGACGGCGGTGGTGGGATCGAGTGAGATACTCCGTGACGAGTCACTGGAACTCTCGCCCGACGAGCGCGCCGAACTGCTCGACATGGTCGTCGCGGAAGGAACTGATCTCGTGAACATCGTCAGCGACCTACTCGCTGCCGCCAAGGCGGATTCCGGCACGTTGACCGTCAGTCGAGTCGGGGTCAACCTGCGAGCCCAGGCGGCACAAGTTCTCGAAGCAATTCACCAGAACACCGGCACTCACATCGAACTCGCCGAACATTCGGTGACTGGAGTTGGAGATCCCGATCGAGTCCGTCAGATCATTCGCAACCTCATCACCAACGCCATCCGGTACGGTGGCGACATCATCCGAGTCGAACCCTCTCGCGGCGTTGACGTCTCGATTCTGAGGGTGTGCGACAACGGACCCGGCGTGCCTGAGGACGATCGCGAGCGCGTCTTCGAAGCCTACGAAACCGCACACGCCACTCCCGGACGCACGGGATCGATTGGCTTGGGGCTTGCTATTTCCCGCAAACTCGCCCGTCTCATGGGGGGTGATCTCACCTACCGGTACCAAGACGGCGAAAGCACATTCGAGTTCACACTGCCCGAACCCGACTGACCTTCCAAATCCGATTCAGCGATCAGGGTTCGGTCCCCGACGCGACACCGCGCGGCTCACGGGGCACCGGATGCAGCAAGCCGCAGTCGACGTCGAGAATGTCATCCACAGCGTCGGACAACCAGTACACAGGCGAGGTCCACGACGTGGTCTTGGCCCGGTGTCGGGGATCGGTGATGACCGGTGGCAACCGACGGGATGGGTATTGCGTTCACACGGCAGAGGCCGGCGGTTCGATCCCGCCAGTGACCACAAGATGGGCGCCCTTGGTGCGATTGCGAAACGCAGTCACACCAAGGGCTTCTTCAATTCGCGATCGCTCGCAGCAGGAATAGGGATACGTCGGGATGCATTGGCTCAAGTCCAGTTCTGCGACCGCGGGGACACCGTTGCACTCAGAGGGTGGCCCTGAGTTGGAGAACCCAGAGTCGGCGGCCGTGGGCGGGCAATCCCGATCATGTTGCTCCGTTGGTCAGGACGTCTGATCGGGTACATCGCGGCCGGTTGGGTCTTCGTCGAGCACCTCGACTTCGATGCCCTCGTCCGTGTCGTCGTTCTCGCCGAACTCGTCAGCGACTGACGACGCCAGGGCGTCGGGTTCGGCCTTGTCGTCCGCTGGAACTGGTTCGTGTGGACGCGGTTCACTGCCATCGAGTCCGGTGTCCCGGCGGGCGGCGCGCACACACTGGGAGATGCTGTGCCAGAAATGGCGTTCCTGACTGACCGTGTCGACGAAGCCCGACCGTTCCAGAACGTGCTCGACATGGTGCAGGACTCGGGCGAGATAGATTCTGATGTCGCGTTTCGCCAGCTCGTCGGCAAGGTGCTGCAGAATGTCGGCGCTCGTTGTGTCGAGCTGTGTCGTGGCCTCCAGGTCGAGCACGAGCGCCCGCGTGTCGGGCCAGTTCTCGACCTCGGCCAGCAGCCGATCCTCGATTGCCGTCGCATTCGCCCAGAACAACGGCGCGTCGAGTCGTACGACCACGACACCTGCAACCGGCAGGCGGTCGGGGTGGCCACGAACCCGGCCCCACGCCGCCTTCTCTTGGCTGATCTTGCCGAGCACCTCGATGCGCGGCGAACTCGACCGGTAGATGATCGCCAGTAGCGACACAGCGATCGCAATGCCCAGCCCGAAGAGCGGTCCGAACAACACGACGGACGCGACCCCCACCACGGCGGCAACGAAATCGGCGGTGCGGACGCGACGATACCGACGTACGGCGGCCACATCCATCAACCCCCACACTGCTGCGACGACAATGGCGCTGAGCACGGCCAACGGCAGCTTGGTGAAGAACCAGGTGAACGCGATCAGCACCGCGACGACGAGTCCGGCCGCCGTGAGACCCGTCACCTGGCTATGGCCCCCGGCCCGTTCGGCGGCTGCCGTCTTCGACAGACTGCCGGCCACCGCCAGGCCCCCGGACAGGCCGGCGGCAACGTTTGCGACGCCCATCCCGACCAGCTCTCGTTCGGTTTCCACCCGGTAGCCGCCACGGGTCGCGAACAGACGGGTCGCGGCGAGTCCCTCGGCCAAGGCGACGAGAGCGAGCGACACGCCACCAACGACGACCGCTCCGAGATGGTGTCCGGGGATGAAGGGCAGGCCGATCGGCGGCAGGCCGGCCGGCACGTCGCCGACGACCGCCACCCCCTTCGCTGCGAGATCGAAGAGTTGCGACGCTGCAACGCCTGCGACGAGAGTAACGAGGCCCCACGGCACCTGGGGTGAGATCCTCCGGCCACCAAACAACAAGATAAGCGCGATTCCACCGACGATCGCAGTCAGAACATGAGTCTCGTCGATGTTCTGGATCGTGCGAATGAGTACACCGATCAGGTCGCCGGGCGGCTTGGGAATGCCCAACAACGTGGGCAGTTCGCCGATGATGATCGTCACCGTCAGACCGAAAACGAAGCCCGTCACGATCGGCTTCGACAAGAACTCGGCCAGCCACGCGACCCGCAACAGACCAATCGCCGCCAGGACGATCCCGGCAGCGATCGCAAGAGCGGATGTGATCGCGACCGCGTCCTGCGGGTTGTCGCGGGCGATGTCGGCGACCAACGACCCGGAGACGATCGCCACGGTGGACGCCGGGCCAACAATCAACTGCGGCGACGAACCCAAAACCGCGTACGCAAGCAGCGCCAGCGGCACGGCATACAACCCGACCTGCACCGGTACACCGGCAATGCGGGCGTAGCCCAACGACTGCGGCACCAGGAGCGCCGCAACGACCGCCCCCGCCAACAGGTCGCCGCGCAATCGACTGGGCCGATACTCCGGCAGCCACCGCATCATGGGCACGACCCGCGCCATGGTCTCCCAACGCTCGCTCCGTGTTGTCGCACCGGTCAACAGCGGTTCTCTCCCTTCGCGATCAATCCCGCCATCAGCCCCCCAGAACCCTACACAAGCGATGGTTCAGGTTCGGAACGGGCAGAACCCCGCGACCCCGAATCTGAATCGGGCCCGCTTCTGTTGACACCGTGATGTTCCCCCGATTCTGCGCAGACGCGGTACTCGAATGGTGGTGCCGGAGCTCAACCGTGGTCACCATGCCGAAGCATTGTCCGACAGAGTGCCGCCAGCGGGTTCTGGCACTACTCGATGCCGACTGCAAGGTCCTGACATCGCAGCGGATCTTGACGTGCCAGCCAACACGACCCACAACTGGCGCAAGCAGCACCTGATTGACACGGGTACGCGGTGCTAATTGGTTTCGAAGCGGACCTGGAGTGTGACCGCTACTTGTTGCTGGCCGGCCTCGATGGGGGTCTCAATTGATCCAGCGAGATCCTCCTCGAATGCTGCTCGGTAGAGCGGCTGCGGAGGTGTCCCGGCGACCGACTCGCTGATCATCACCGCATTACCCAGCGTCAACCCGGCGAGATCGGCAAGTTGCTGGGCTTTCGAGCGAGCGTCCTCCCACGCGGCGTCTCGGGCGGCGGAGATGAGTTTCTCATCTTCCTCGATCGAGAAAGAGACACCGGAGACCTGGATCTCGTCGCCGACTCCGCCAACGGCGGCGTCGATCACGGAACCGGCAGAGTCAATATCGCGAATCTTCGCCGTGACGGTGTTGCTCACGCGGTACCCAACAAGTTTGCGTTCGTCACTCGAATAGTCGTACTCGGGGTAGATCGAGTAGTTCGCCGTT
>CAXMQO010000081.1:0-20462 GCA_964195515.1 uncultured Saprospiraceae bacterium
TTACCGGCATCGTCGTGATCCTGACGGCTCTGTTCTGGCTGCTCGGGGCCCTCCTCGCATGGGGTCTTTCGAAAGATCATCCCTTCGTAGCGCTCCTGCCGCCGCTCGTCGTTGCACTCCAGTTCGCAACGCTTGATCGGCTCAACGACGGTCTCATCGTCCTCGGTGCCTTCGTCCTGCTGGTCGCAGGAACGATCCTCGCCGTCGCTCACGACGAACGCGATCGGGGAGCCGGGCGGATGGCCGGTGAACGGCACCGCGCTACCTCGAATGCCCCGTCACCCATTGCTGCGCTGCTCGTGGCCGCCACCGTCATCGTCGCCGTGGTCGGAGCAGGGGTACTTGGACCGAGGCTTCCAACCGATGGTGTGCTGGAATGGCGTACGCCGGGAGGGTTGGGCGCCGGGCTCTACGGGAGCATCACGTACAACCCGTACGTCAGTATCCACGATGGGCTCGTCTCCAAAGAGGGCATTCCGCTCTTCCGGGCGAAGATCGACGGGGAGGGGGATGTCTCTCCCGACAAGGTGTACTTCCGGCTCTTGACCATGGATACCTACCGCAACGGTCGATGGTCGTACGGCCGGCCGCAGGTCTACGACCTGGACGAAACTCCGCTCGAAGAGGAGGGGTACGAGTACGCCGGGGCGACCAATCGGGTCACAGCCGACATCACCATCGAGGCGCTCGGACAGGATTGGCTGCCTGCACCGTACGCGGTCGTCGGGGTCGACGGCGAAGACGTGGACGCGTTCCAGGTTCGTCGAATCGACACCACACTCTTTTTCCGCGGGGACCTGACCTACCAGGGCATGCAGTACCGGATCGTCTCCGAAATCCCGGTGATCGATCCGGCAGCAGTCGCCGGAGCGCCGGACGGCACCCTCTCTCCCCTGTTCTCCGCTGCTGCCGACGGAGGTGAGACACCCCCGGCTCCTGCCGATTTGGTTCTCCGGGAACTCCCCGACGCCGAGCGGTACACCGACCTTCCCCCAAGCGTCGACGGGCGGATCGAGGCACAGGCAGTCGAGCTGACACGAAAGCTCATCACGCCGTTCGAGAAGGGTTTCGCCATCGAGTATTGGTTCCGTGAGACTGGAGGTTTCGTGTACGACCTCCAGGTCAGCGGTCAGGGGCAAGGAGAGGACGTTCTCGCCACCTGGCTGTTCGATGATGCTCCGGAGAACGTCGGATATCGCAGGGGCTACTGCGAGCAGTTCGCGACATCGATGGCGGTGATGACGCGCAGCATCGGAATCCCAACAAGGGTCGTTCTTGGCTTCACTCCCGGTGATCGCATCGGTATCGACGAGGTAGTGGTGCGGGACGACAACGCCCACTCCTGGGTCGAGCTGTGGATTCCGAATCAGGGGTGGGTCAGCTTCGACCCGACCCCGCGCAGCGACGGTGCCAATCCGGCGACGAGTTACCAGGCGATGGAGGACGCCCTTGGTTACGATCTCGCCGCATATCTCGACGAGATTCCCGAACCGGTGCGTACCCCGATCGAGAACAGCGGCGACCTGCCGGGCGGTATCTTCCCACCGGACAACGAGCGATCGGATCGGGGCTTCATCGACTCCGGTGGTGAGACGACGGCATCGTCGGCTCTTCCCGGTTGGGTCCTGCTTGTCGGCGTCGTCGCGGCACTCCTGGTCCTCATCACCGTGGCCTTGCCTCTCGTCAAATGGATCCGCCACCGCAGCCGCATGCGACGCCTGGTCGACGGCGACGTTTCGGCGGCTTGGGAAGAGATCGTCGTGAGGCTCACCGATCTGTCCGAGGAGCCGGACCCTGCTGCGACACCGGCCGAGGTTGCGGCGCGGGTCGATGACGCGATGGTGCCGTTGGCCGCCGTCTACACCCGTTCGGTCTATGGCAACACCAACACCGTTCCCGAAGAACAGATCGAAGTTGCACGCCGGTCGATGGCATTGACGAAAGAGCGGCTCACGACTCGTTACTCCCCCATGGAACGTACGCGTTCGCACTTCCGATTGGGTTCACTCAGGAGACGGTTCCGGCGGTGACCACGCATCCCGCCCGGCAGCCTTCGGGTCACCCGCTGGATTCGTCGACCTCCGTGAGCACGTCGTCTTCGACGAAGCGAAGCATCTCGAGGAACTGTGATCGGTCGAGTTCGAACCGGGAGACGTCCTCTTCGACAGATTGGGTGATGTCGTTGATCGCTACGAAGAACGCGAGCTGTCCTTGCCGCAGAGCGTCGAGGATCTCTTCCTCATCGACCGCGACGGCGAAGATCGAGTCCCCATCCGTGACGAGGCGGATCTCGGAGAGGTGATTCTCCATGTCCCCGGTCCGCCGCAGGTAGTCCCACGCTCGGCGCACCCGTTGGATCGACATCCCATTGTCAAGGAGGCTCTTGACGACCCGCAGGGCCACGAGGTCGCGAAACGAGTAGAGGCGGCGCCGACCCGGTCGACCGCCGGTTTGCTGGAGAGAGGGCTGGACCAGTGCCACCTTGTCCCAGTAGCGAAGTTGATGTGGCGTACAGCCGGTAAGTCGAGTCGCCTGCTGAGCGGTGAAACCTTCCACGCGTTCTCCCCATCGTTCTCCGGCCGCCCGGCCGGTTCGTAAATCCTTGTGACCCCTCGCGGGAGACGCAATCCTAGCGCTCTCGGCGCCATCGTTCTTTGACGTCATCCATCCATCCGGAGACGGGGAACGAGGCGGTCCGATCGACCCGCAGCCCACGCATCGTCGCAGCAATCGTCGCAGCGGACGCCACCATCAAGATGAATCCCAAGCCGGCGAGATAGGAGAACCGAGTGAAGGTTCCGAGCATGATCGCCAAGCCAACGAAGAAGCCGATTCCTGCAAGGACCCGGCGCCGTTTGATGCGCGCCGACAGATCGGACCTGGCCACCGTTTGCGCGAGTTTGGGATCCTCGGCATAGAGGTTGCGCTCGATCTCTTCGAGGATTCTCTGCTCTCGATCGTCCAGCGCCATTCGGCAAGCCTCCGCGTCATACTCTTCGCACTGTCAGTATACCGGCGCAACGCTCTCGCGTAACGGGTCGTTCTACGGGCCATTGTGAGTCCGACTGTCTGGATCTCCCGGGTGTGGTGCAACTCTGGCGGGGATGACGGCACCCCCGCCGAATCGGTCCCGAATTCCAACGACGGCCTCGGCGGCAGCGTCGACGCGTTCGCGACCAAGCACCATCTGCCTGGTTCCATCGACATCAACGAGGTCGCTCACCGCCACCCCGAGCAGGCGGACGGGCCTGGCGCCGATCGCGGCACGATCGATGAGCGTACGAGCCGTCTCCCAGATCTCGGTGGTGAAGGCAATCGGCTCCGGGTGACGCGACGAGCGACTGATCGTGACGAAGTCAGAGAATCGGACCTTGAGCGTGACCGTATGGCCGGCGACCCGTGCCTTCGCCAATCGTGCTGCAACTTGGTCGCACATCCTGAGCGTCTCACGCTCAATCGTGTCCCGATCGCTGAGATCGCGCGCGAACGTGTTCTCTGACGAGATCGACCGGGCCGGTGTTCCTCCCTCAACCGCGCGGGGATCCTGGGCCCGAGCCAGGGCGCCGAGGTGCTGTGCCGCCGCCTTCCCAATCCGGTGCTCCAGCAGAGCTGTCGGGGTCTCGGCAAGGTCGCCGATGGTCCGAATCCCGAGATCGCCGAGGGATTGCTCCGTGGCCTCTCCCACGCCCCACAACTCGCCGACGTCGAGCGGGTGGAGGAAGTCGAGTTCCGTCCCCTCGGCGATGAGCAGCATCCCGTCCGGTTTGGCGTGTTTCGATGCGAGTTTCGCGACGAACTTGGTCGCCGCGATCCCGACCGAAGCCGGGATGCCAACTTCGTCTCTGATCGCCGCCCTGATTCCTGCACCGATCTCCTCGACAGACCGGTAGTGCAGCCTGAGACCCGACACGTCCAGGAACGCTTCGTCGATCGATATCCCCTCTACCAGCGGCGTGAACGACCGCATGATCTCGAAGATCCGGGCCGACACGGCGCCGTAGCGGCCGTGTGAAGGGTCGACAACCACAAGACCGGGACATCGGCGCCGTGCCTCCCCGACGGGCATGGCTGAGCGCACTCCGAAGCTGCGAGCTTCGTAGCTGGCCGACGCCACGACGCCACGACCCCCAGTCCCACCGACCGCGACGGGTTTCCCGATCAGGTCCGGGTGATCGAGTCGTTCGACCTCCACGAAGAACGAATCCATATCGACATGGAGGATTGGCTCGGTGAACCGCTTCATGCCTCCACGGTACCGGTAGCCTCGATCAGATGAGGATCGTAACCGACAGCGTCTTTCTCGTTCGGCACGGCGAGGTCTGGAATCCCGGTCACGTCGTCTACGCGGACCTTCCGGGCTTCCCGCTCTCCGCCACGGGGCGCCGCCAGGCCGCAGCGGTGGCCGACCATCTCCCGCACAACGCCACGGTGGTGTCATCTCCCCTCGACCGTGCCGTCGAGACGGCGCATATCATCGCGAGCCACACCGGCGGTCGCGTGGTGGTTGATGACGCTCTGACGGAATGGGCACTCGGGTCGCGCTGGGCTGGCCGTGTCTGGGAACAGCTCGAATCGTCGTTTCCCGGCGAACTCACTGCGTACCTCGAGCATCCCGAACACCTTCCGTTCTCTCCGGAATCGCTGTCCGATCTCGCCACGCGGGTAGGAGGAGCGGTCCGGATATGTCGGGACGAATTGGAGGGCCCCCTGGTCTTCGTCTCACACCAGGATCCGATACAAGCGGCTCGACTGTTCCTCACCGGACGCCCACTCGCCGAGCTCAACAGGGACAAACCCATGCACGCTGAGGCCATCGAACTGTCGGTTTCCACCACCGAACCCTGGATCGGGCGTGGTTCCTGGGCCCCGGACCAGGAACGGGTATTCCCTCCCCTTCCGCCGGCCCCGTGTCAGCACTGACCACACGCACCGCTACACTGCCTTCGCCCGTACCCGAACGAGGAATTCCGTGGAGAATCGCACCATCGTCAAGAGCGTGCTTCTGGTTGTCGGCATCGCCGCCGCCTTTCTTCTGGCCGGACTCGCATCTGGAAGTTCACCTTCCGATGACGTGGTTGAAGCGGCAAGGCTCCCCACGTCGACGACCACGACGGAACCGCCACTGGAGGGTGTATTCGTCATCAGGCTCAACAACGGTTCGTTCCGTCCTTCGAACGTGCTGCTCAACCTCGATGAGGTTTGGATCGTCAAATGGGTCAACGACGATCCGCGCGAGTACGTGCTCGCAGACAAGGACGACCGGTTCGAGACGATCCTTGCCGAGGGCACCGAGTTCGAGTTCGACTACAGCACGCTCGAGCCAGGCATCTATCGGGTGTTCGCGACGGTTGGCCGCCAGCGGATTCCCGGGACCATCGACACGCGGCCCGAGCAGTAGCGCTTCCACTGTGCGATGAAGCGCGTGGCCAACGCACCGATCCTGATCTCCGTCCTCTTTGCGACGGCCCAGATTCTCTGGTCCATGAGGCTCGCGATCGAACCCGATCCTTTCGCGGTGAGCGCTGCCGTGCTGCTCATCTCGGGGATCGTCGTCTACACCGTCATCGCGGTGGTAGGCATCTTGCTTGTTCGAGCGCCCTGGGCCCGATGGCTCGCTCTCTACGCGACGGTTGTGACTCTGGTCGTCGGGACCCTCGGCGGTGTCAGTTCCTTTCTCTCGATCGCGGCAACGGCGATGTCGCTGTTCGCCGTCGGTGGCCTGACCGGACCATGGCTCCGGATCTGGCTCAGGCAGCGGCCGGGTGCCGGTATCGACCCTGCCGCCCTAGCGCTCCCACTACTCGCAATCGCTGCTTTGCCTCTCGCCGGTCTCGCATCACCGGAGGGGTTGACCGTGCCGGCAGTGGCGACCGCCGTCCTCGGTCCTGTGCTCGCCTGGGCGTACGCCAGGGCGCTCCCGTGGAGCCTCTGGGCACTCCGCATCGTCGTTCCGCCGCTCGCGATCATCGCCGCCTTCGCTGCCGGCGGCTGGGGAGCCGTCGCCTTCGTCGTCTACGGTGTCGCCGTCTCGGCGCTTGCCTGGTCGCCCGGCGCCCGGGATGCGCTTTCACCCGTGCAAGCGCCACTCCCCCCGCCCAGGGTCAGACCGGAGACTCGGAGGCAACCGTGACTCGCTGGCTCATCCTCGGTGGTGCTGTCGCGGCAGGCGCACTACCCGGTCTCCTGATGGGTGGCCCCATGGGAGCACTGATCGGAGCCGTGCTCGGTGCGTCGATGGGGATCGTCGCCGACCTCCTCGACGTACGCCCGGTCGTTGCCTTGTCGGTGGCCGCGGGAACCGTCACCGGTGCGTTCATCGGAGCCTCGATCGCCCGCGTGCTCTGTCTCCCGGCGTCATGCCAAGGCATCGAACTTGCAACAGGCCTCCTCACCGGAGTTGGTGCTTTCGTCGGCGTCGGCATGATCGCCGCACTCGCGACAAGGTCTTTCGACGAGTACAAAGAAGCACTCGCAAACAACCGCCCGCCCCCGACGACCGGGTGTGGTCCGGATGAAGACTGTCTTGAGTAGCGGCGTAGCGGAGTAGCGGCGTAGCTGTGGCTACCCGCGCCTACGGTGCCGAGAACAGCAGCACAACGTTGTGTCCGCCGAAGCCGAAGGAGTTGCTCATCGCGTACTGCACCTCAACACTCCTCGCCCTTCCCGGGACGTAGTCGAGATCGCACTCCGGGTCGGGATCCGTGAGATTGATCGTGGGAGGCACGACGCCATCGCGGATCGAGAGCACGCTGGCAACAGCCTCGATGGCCCCTGCCCCACCGAGCAGGTGCCCCGTCATCGATTTCGTCGAGGAGATCGGCACTCGGTACGCGTGGTCGCCGAATACGGACTTGATTGCGATGGTCTCGGTGACGTCGTTCGCCGCCGTCGACGTCCCATGTGCGTTCACATACGAAACCTGCTCGGCGACGATCCCGGCATCGTCGAGTGCACCCTGCATGGCTCTCGCCGCACCGGCGCCGCCGGGCCGCGGCAGCGTCATGTGGTAACCGTCTGCCGACATCCCGTAGCCGACAACCTCTGCATACACCGTCGCACCGCGCGCCAGTGCCTGTTCCCGCTCTTCGAGGACCAGAGCGGCGGACCCTTCGGCCATGACGAAACCGTCGCGACTCACGTCGAACGGTCTACTCGCACCCTCCGGGTCATCGTTGCGGGTGCTCAGTGCCCGTGCCTGGGCGAACCCGCCCATGGCAAACCGCGTGATGGCAGCATCGGCTCCTCCCGCGACCATCACATCTGCCGCTCCTCGCTGGATGATGGCCGCGGCGTCGCCGATAGCGTTGGCCGACGCCGCACATGCGGTGACGACTGTGGTGTTCGGTCCGTAGAGATTGAAATCGATCGAGACCTGACCTCCCGCCATGTTGGCGATGATCTTCGGGATCCCGAACGGACTCAACCGGTGCGGCCCAATCTCGAGCAGCGTGATTAGCTCCTCTTCAAATGTGGCAACACCACCGATCCCGGTGCCAACGACGACACCGGCGCGATAGGCAGCGGGATCATCTGGCTCGTAGGCGATGCCCGAGTCGCCGAGCGCTTCGCGAGCGGCAACCCAGAAGAATTGACCGTACCGATCCATCCGTCGCGCCTGGCGACGAGGCATGAACGCTTCAACATCGAAGTCCTTGATCTCACCCGCGATCTGCGATGTCAGGTCGGAAGCATCGATCTCGGTGATCGAGGAGATTCCCGACGTGCCGTCGAGAAGCCCACGCCAGGTGCTCTCGACGTCGCCGCCGACGGGGTTGATGGTGCCGAGGCCGGTAATGACGACGCGACGGTCGTTCATGTTGCGCTCCTGCTGCTAGCCGTTGAGCTTCTTCTCTACGAGGTCGATTGCCTCGCCCACCGTCGAGATCTGCTCGGCTTCCTCGTCAGGAATCTTCACGCCGAAGTTGTCCTCGAGGGCCATGAGCAGCTCAACGACGCCGAGCGAATCGACGTCGAGGTCCTCTTCGAACTTGGCGTCTGGTCTGATGTCATCACGCTCGATCCCGAGCTCATCGACGAGAAGGTCGGTCAGCTTCGATTCGATCTCCGTGCGCTCCATTGATTCAGCCTCCTAGTAGCCGTTCTACAGGGCCAGACCGCCGTCCACGACGAGTGTCTGGCCCGTTACGTATGCCGCGTCGTCGGAGGCAAGATAGCCCACCGCCGCCGCGATCTCCTCCGGTCGTCCGAGGCGACCGACGGCAACCCTGCGGGTCACCTCTTCGGCGATCTCGGTCCCGAGTCCTTTCGTCATGTCCGTTTCGATGAAACCTGGTGCAACCACGTTGACCGTGATGTTCCTCGATCCGATCTCCCGTGCGATCGATTTCGAGAAGCCGATGATCCCGGCCTTCGACGCCGCGTAGTTCGCCTGGCCGGCGTTTCCTGAGATCCCGGAGATGGAACCTACCGAGATGATCCGACCCCATCGGGAGCGGAGCATGCCACGCATGGCGGCCCGCGAGCAAAGGTATACGGAGCGGAGGTTCGTCTCGATCACTTGGTCCCAAGCTTCAGGCCCCATCCTCAGGAGCAGGTCGTCTCGCGTGATTCCGGCATTGTTGACGAGTACTTCGACTCGCCCGAGGTGCTCTTCCACAGTCTCAAACATCGCAGTGACTGCATCGGTGTCCCCGACGTCGGCGCGCACGGCGATCGCCGTCCCGCCGTTCGCGGTGATCGTCTCAACGACTTCCTCAGCCGCTGCACCATTCGCCGCGTAGTTGACCGCAACAGCGTGGCCGTCGGCTGCAAGACGCAACGCGATCGCTCGGCCGATCCCTCGTGAACCCCCGGTGACGAGTGCGACGCGGCTCATCCATGCCTCGCGCGCTGTCGATCAATCATGATCTCGATGCCGGTTCGGTCGCTCGGTGGCAGAGCGGCGTCGCTTGTCGATTCCGGATCGATTCTCTGGCCCCACTGGATGGCGGTCGCTCCCCAGGTCAGACCCGCACCGAATGCAACGAGTACGAGTTTGGCTCCTGGTTTCAGCCGACCGCGATCGATGGCCTCCGAGAGAGCGATCGGGATTGTCGCGGCAGAGGTGTTCCCGTATGCGTCGATATTCGTGTACACCTTCTCCGGGTCGATCCCCAGGCGCTTCGTCGTGGCGTCGATGATCCTGATATTGGCCTGATGCGGGATGAGCAGATCTACGTCTTCGATCGACCATCCGGCGTCGGCGAGCGCCCTCTGGGCTGCGGCGCCCATGCCAACAACGGCGTTCCTGAACACCTCGCGACCATCCATGACGACTCGCACCGGCGAGGGGATCTCCATCCATGACGAGCCCGCACCCTCGACCGTCAGGGCGCCGGCGAGATTGCCGTCCGAGCCGACGTTGATCGACCGGATGCCCTCTTCGGCGTCCGACGGTTCGACGATGACTGCACCGGATCCGTCCCCGAACAGCACTGCCGTGTCGCGGTTCTCGAGATCGAGATACGGCGTGAGGCGTTCGGATCCGATCAGAAGGATGCGGCGGGCCGATCCGGTGGCGATGAGGCCGTTGGCGAGATTGAGTCCGTAGATGAAACCCGTGCAGCCAGCGTTGGTGTCGGTCGCGGCGGCATTAACGGCACCAAGCTTCGCCTGGACGTAGCAGGCCATGGCCGGGATGAACCGGTCGGGGGTGCACGTCGCGACGAGGATGTAGTCCAGATCGGTCGCCTCCAACCCGGCCGCCGCAAGGGCGTGCCGTGCGGCGACGGTTGCCATGTCGGAGTTGTCGACGTGTGAGACCCTCCGCTGCCGGATGCCCGAGCGCGTCGCGATCCACTCGTCGGTCGTGTCGATGACCGACGCAAGATCGTCGTTCGTCACGGTTGGCTCCGGTGTACATCGACCCCAGCCGGTAATCATCGCTCGCTGCATTCACGCTCCTCCTCGGACAGATCGGTCATTGTACGGACGGGTCGCTCACGACCGTGGCGATTCCGTCGAGATTGGATACGACGTGTACGACGGCATCGCTGAGCGTTCGCTTCACGAGACCGGCCGTCACGTCTCCAGGACCGATGTGGATGAACGTGGTAATCCCGTCGGCCGCCATCCGCTCGAGCGTCGCGGCAAACTGGACCGGTTGGACGAGTTGCTCACCGAGCTGTCGAACCGGGTCTTCGACGGGCTCACCCGTCGTGTTCGCGTACACCGGAAAAGATGGTGCTGCAAAATGGGTTCGTTCCAGGGCAGTCGCTAGTCGCTCAGCAGCTGGCTTCATGTACGGCGAATGGAATGCCCCAGCGACATCGAGAGGAATCGCCCGGCGGATGCCAAGCGACCGGGCGTTCTCACTGAGCCACTCGATGTCGAGTCGGCTGCCCGCGAGCACGATCTGTGACGGCGTGTTCACGTTCGCGACCCAGAGCCTTCCGGCCTCCGCTCGCCGGCCGGCCGCAACGCGCTCGGCATGCTCGAGGTCGGCGCCGATGAGTGCGGCCATGCCCGACGGGTCGCTCTCGGTGGAGGCGGCGGCCATCGCTCTGCCGCGTTCGGCCACGAGCGCCAGCCCCTCCTCGTACGACAGTGCTCCTGATGCCGCCAGCGCCGTGTATTCGCCGAGGGAGTGCCCGGCAGACGCCGAGGGTGAGGACGGCAGCGCATCACGCAACGCCTCCCAAAGGGCGTACGACACGGCGTACAGGGCCGGCTGGGCGCGTTCGGTCTTCGTGAGTTCTTCTTGGGGGCCTTGTGTGACCAGCGTCTCGAGCGACCATCCAAGGACTCTGTCGGCGGTCTCTACCAGGAGTTCGCGGCGTGTTGAGAAGAGGTCGGCTCCCATGCCGACCTTCTGGCTCCCCTGGCCTGGAAACAAGATGGCGTATCTGGACATCGACGGTCTACTCCGCAGTGGTTCGCTGTACCGACCCCCGGGATGTCATCGGGGTTTCATTATGTATTGGATGTTTGGCGTGTGATGAGCGATATGTATTGTCCAATGCACTCCTAGCCTCGCGCCGCACCCTTCGAGGAGTTCTTCCACATGATCGATCGCCGTTCTCGGCTCAGCGCGTCAATTCCGGTGGGCCCCAAGGCCCCGCTCCAAATCCCCGACGAGTTCCTCAGGCTCTACGATCTCGCCTACAACCTCTGGTGGTCATGGGATCCGGCTGGGCGCGATCTGTGGAGTCAGATCGACCCGCAGGCCTGGGCCGCCACACGCAACCCCATCGGTCAACTCCAGGTGGTGGATCCTTCGACCTGGGAGGCACTCTCCGCGAGCGGGGGCTTCGGCGAGCTCTACGGCCAGGTTGTCGAACGATTCGACCGGTATCTCTCGAGTGCTCAGACCTGGTTCGACAGAAACCATGGTGGCGAACTCGACGGCCCGGTTGCCTACCTCTGCGCTGAGTACGGCATCAATGAGAAGCTCCCCTTCTACTCGGGTGGGCTCGGCGTGCTCGCAGGCGATCACGTGAAGTCCGCGTCGGATCTCGGCATCCCCCTGGTCGCCGTTGGACTCTTGTATCGGCGCGGGTTCTTCCGCCAGGCCGTCGACCCGGCCGGCTGGCAGCAACACACCTACCAGCGCCTCGAGATGCGTCGGCGTCCCATCCGTGAAGTCCTCGATCCCCACAGCGGACGCCCACTTCGCGTCACTCTCACCCTCAACGGTCGAGACATCGCGATCGGAGCGTGGCGGATCGATGTCGGACGGGTGCCCTTGATCCTGCTCGACACCAGCCTCCCCGAGAACGATCCCGCCGATCGTCCGATCACCCACATCCTCTATGTGCGCGGCCGGGAGGCGCGCTTCGCCCAGGAAACCGTGCTCGGGATCGGTGGCGCCAGAGTGCTGCGGGCACTCGGAGTCGAACCATCGATGTGGCATATCAACGAGGGCCACGCGGCGTTGAGTCTCCTGGAGCGGATGTCCTGGGAGATCGCCGCCGGGCACGATCTCGAGACGGCCAAGCAGTCGGTCTCCGATCGTACGTTGTTCACGCTCCACACGCCTGTCCCCGCGGGGAACGAGATCTTCGATCCGTCGATTCCCGATGCGGCGCTCGACGGCACGATCAAAGGCGTCGACACGGAGACTCGGCGCGATCTCGCCAGAAGCGGATCCAACGATGGCACCGTGTTCGACATGGGAGCATTGGCAATCCGTTTGTCGGACCGTACGAACGGCGTCTCGGTGCGGCACGCGGACATCGTCACCCGCGACTGGGGAGACCTCATCGGAGGGCCGGCGTTCGCTGTTACGAATGGTGTTCACCCCTCGACGTGGCTCGGTCGCGCCATGTGCCGTCTCCTCGACAGCGCCATTGGTCGAGACTGGGCCGATCGGATGCACGAACCGGAGACGTGGGAAGCGATTCGGGACATGGACGACGACCGTGTGTGGCGGGCCCACGAATCCCAGCGCGAGGTGATGACCCGCCGCCTCCGGACCCGCCTCCGCGAAGAGTACGCCCGCCACGGCGTCGGCTCCGTTCGGCTCCGTTGGCTCGACGATCAGCTGCCGGCCGACCGCCTCACCATCGGCTTTGCGCGTCGGTTCGCCACCTACAAGCGAGCGGGGATGCTCTTTACTGATCCGAACCGTCTCGAGACGATTCTCAGGAACCCCGACCGACCGGTCCAGCTCGTCTTCGCAGGGAAGGCACACCCGGCAGATCGAGAGGGACAGGCGCTCATCAAACGCGTCTTCGAGATGTCCCAGAAGCCACGGTATGAGGGCCATTTGTTCTTCATCGAGGACTACAACCTGCGTCTCGGCCGAACCCTGGTCACCGGATCTGACGTATGGCTCAACACGCCGGTCCCGCCTCGCGAAGCAAGCGGGACGTCCGGCATGAAATCAGCGGCAAACGGCGGGCTCAACCTCAGCGTCCTGGACGGCTGGTGGAAAGAAGGCTTCGACGGCACCAACGGTTGGGGATTCGCCGAACACTTCTCTTCTGACGAAGAGGACGCGGACACGCTGTACCGCCTGCTCGAATCAGAGGTTGTGCCGACGTTCTACGATCGGGACCAGACAGGTCTCCCGCGGGCGTGGATCGCGATGATGAAGTCGGCCATGATCACCGGCCTCTCTGAGTTCTCGAGCCACCGCATGCTGAAGGACTACACCGAGAAGGCGTATCTGCCGCTCGGACGCCCCTAGTCCTGGGTCAGATCGAGTGCGTTGCGGATCCCGCGAACGGCCTGCGCCGTGCGTTGATCGTTCTCGACGAGAGCGAACCGAACGTGGCCGTCGCCCGAGGGACCGAAGCCGATGCCGGGACTCACTGCCACCTTCGCTTGGTCGAGAAGATGAAGAGCGAAGGTCAGTGAATCCATGTGCCGGTAGGGCTCGGGAATTCTGGCCCACACGAACATCGTGCTCTTCGGCTTCTCGATCTCCCACCCAAGGCGGTTGAGTCCGTCGACGAGGATGTCTCGCCGCCGTTTGTAGATGCCGACGACCTCGGGGACGTAATCGTCGCACTCGTTCAGTGCGATGATCGACGCGATCTGAATGGGCTGGAAGGTCCCGTAGTCGAGGTATGACTTTAGCTGGGCCAACGCCCCCACCATCTCCCGGTTCCCGACCACGAATCCGACCCGCCAGCCGGCCATCGAATGGCTCTTCGACAGCGTGTACAGCTCGACGCCGACGTCCTTGGCCCCGGGGACCTGGAGCAGACTCGGCGGTTCGTACCCGTCGTACGCAATGTCGGCGTACGCGAAGTCGTGCACGAGCATCGTGTCGTTCTCCTTCGCGAACGCCACGAGGCGTTCGAAGAAGTCGATGTCGACGGTCGCCGTGGTCGGATTATGAGGGAAGGACGTCACGATCACCCGCGGGCGGGGCCACGAATTGTGATAGGCCTCTGTGAGTCGTTCGAAAAAGTCGATCCCCGTCGAGAGATGCACCCGTTGAACCTCTGCACCAGAGAGCACCGCGGCATAGATGTGGATCGGATACGACGGTTCGGGGACGAGTGCCACGTCACCCGGCTGGACGAGCGCCCACATGAGATGCGACAGGCCCTCTTTTGCTCCGATCGTGTTGATGATCTCGGTCTCGGGATCGAGTTCAACGCCGTACGAGCGCAGATAGCGGTCGGCGACCGCCTTGCGAAGATTCGGTATGCCGCGGGATGCCGAGTAACGGTGATTCTTCTCGCTTCGCGCGGCCTCGATGAGCTTGTCGACAACGATCGGAGGCGAGGGAATGTCAGGATTCCCGAAACCCAGGTCGATGACGTCGATGCCGCTTCGCCGTGCTTCGAGCACCTTCGTCGTCACTCTTGCGAAGACGTACGGGGGCAAATTGTCGATGCGTCGAAAATCCATGGAGCGAGCGTAGGGTCCGCAGTGTCCGTCCGGAAGGACCAGGACGGGGCGGGACTCAGCGGGGCAGCAGCCTGCGGAGCGGACCAGGGACGATCTCGGCGCCCCATTCTGTCGCCGCCAGCAGGAGGTCGAGCGAATCTACCGAACCGTCCCAGTGCTCCTCGATGATGTCGCGCCCCGCTCCGTCGATGAGATGGTTCAAGGCGATGGCCACGATGATCAGGTCATCGAGCTGGCCGATTCCTGCGATGAAGTCGGGGATCAGATCGATCGGCGAAACGACGTAGATCATCGCTGCGGCGGCGAACGTCTTCCTCCTCACCGAGACCCGCGGGTCCCTAGCAATCCGACCGAGGAGCTTGACGATGTTGGGGATCATAAGGATCGCTTCGCGTGCGATCGCTCTGGCATCGCGCTTCGGAACCGGGTTCTCGTCGAGTCGTGACATGTTCACGAGCGTATCGACGACGCGAGGTAAGCGGCACCGATCGCTCCTGAGCGCGGACCGGCGCCGGCCACCAGGATCGGAGGGAGCAAGCGGTGATTGCCGCCATGGAGGGCATCGGCGGCGACCCGCCTTGCGGGTCCGAGCAGTGACTCACCGACCGAGCCGAGCCCGCCGCCAACAACGATGAGATCCGGATCGAAGATAGCGATCAGGTTGGCAAGGCCGCGTCCGAGCTCGGATCCAACCTGGGCAACTAATCCCCGGGCTACCTCGTCGCCGGCATCCGCCGCTGCGGTGACGTCCTCACCGGTGATCGTCTTGGACCCGAATCTGCCGGCCAGGGACCCATCAGGATTGAGGTTCATGACCTCATGAGCCAGCCGCACGAGAGCCGGACCGGATGCAACGGTCTCCCAGCATCCCCGCTTCCCACAGTCACACAGAAGGCCCACGGTGTCGTGCCGGATGTGACCCCACTCCCCCGCGAACGACTCGCCTCGGTACACGGACCCATCGATCACGATCGCACCACCGATGCCGGTCCCGAGTGTGACCAGCAGGAAATCGTCGAAACCTCGAGCGGCTCCGGCAACACGTTCACCGAATGCGGCGACATTCGCATCATTGTCAACCGCGACCGGAATCCCCAACTCCTCTTCGAGGACCACCTTGACCGGAATCTCGGTGCCCTGGACGTGGGGTCCCCACGCTAGGACGCCTTCCGGCCACTGGACAAGGCCGGCGAGGCCGACACCGACGGCTTCCACGTCACCGGCCCACACACCCCGGATCGCGCCGAGTGCGACGTCAACCACTGGGCCCCTCCGCGTCGCGGTGTGTCGTTCCTCGACTATGACTCCGTCGTCGAGGCGTACGGCGAGGGCTTTGGTTCCTCCGATGTCGATTCCGATGGTGCTCATCTGCGCGCAGAGTATCAGGAGTTGAGAAGCGGGGAACCGTATGCGGGTCGACGAGCGTCCCAGCAGACAACGAGCATGGAGGCTCACATGAGGCGAATCGTCACTCTTACCGCGGCGGCAACATTGATGCTGTCCGCATGCACACTGCCCGCCGGCTCCGCCGAGTCGACCACTGCATCGGGGGTGACGACCACGACGGTCATCGAGACCCCTCATCCGTCTGCATCGCGAGCACTGATGGCGTTCGATGCGTGCGATGATCTGCTCGACTGGACGATCGAGCATGCACTCGAGCGCGTCGGACCGTACGGCCTCGATGGCTATGGCGCCTACCCGGTGTTCGGTGCGCTCACCGACGTCGCCCAAGAGTTGGATTCCGCAGGCGGACGGGTCTCCGCGGCACCGTCGACGAACTCAGGTGCTGCCAAGGACGGTGTGATCGGCACGAATCTCCAGGAAGCGGGAGTCGACGAACCGGACCTAGTGAAAACGGACGGTAGACGCATTGTCGCCGTGAGCGGAAGTACTCTCTACGTCCTCGGCATCGACGGCGATCAGTTGACGCTCGAAGGCTCGATCGACCTCGGATTCTGGACCCAAGACCTCTTCCTCGACGGCGACCGCGTGATTGCCGTCGCCGACGGCGGCTACGACGCGATCCCATTTCGCGAGGATGTCATCGGCACCGACGGCCTCAGCCTTCCCGTCTATGCGTCGGTCCTGACGGTCGCAGAGATCGACATCTCCAACCTCGAAGATCCCGAATTGACGAGAACCCTCCGGATCGACGGTCGATACGTGTCGTCTCGCATGGTCGATGGTGCGGTGCGCCTGGTCGTGTCATCCGGCCCTACCGGGTTCGCCTGGGCCTACCCCGAGGGCGGCGGCCTCCGCTCCGAGAGGAACGCGGAGGAGAAGAACCGAGAGATCATCGAACGTTCACAGATCGAGAACTGGCTGCCCTACTTCATCGTCACGGACCACGAAGGAAGGGACGAAATCGTCGATGAGGGCACCCTGCTCGCCTGTGATCGCACGCATCGGCCGGAGGAATTCTCAGGTTTCACGACACTTTCGCTCGTGACGCTTGATCAAGATGAACTGGGCGTCACCGACTCGACGGGTGTCTTCGCCGACGGTGACATCGTGTACTCGTCTGGCGATGCGACCTATGTGGCAACGACTCGCTGGACCGACCCGATCCTGTTCGACAGTGACGAACGACCCGAGGGCGTGAATACGAACATCCACAAGTTCTCCCTCTCGCCGTCCGGCGCCGACTACCAGGCTTCCGGAGCGGTACCCGGCTACATGTTGAGCCAGTGGTCGATGTCGGAGTACGACGACTACCTGC
Source organism: uncultured Saprospiraceae bacterium (assembly GCA_964195515.1). Taxonomy (GTDB): domain Bacteria; phylum Actinomycetota; class Acidimicrobiia; order Spongiisociales; family UBA5794; genus JAHEEL01. Next base: position 17,027 of record CAXMQO010000081.1, read on the forward strand.
GCGTGGCCTCCACCGACTCGCCGCAGTGGTGGGACGGACCGGAGTCCGAATCGAGGATCACGGTACTCGGCACGGCAGGTGACGAACTCGTAGCGGTCGGCAGCGTCGACGGACTCGGCCGCGGTGAGCGCATCTACTCCGTGCGATTCTTCGACGACCGCGGCTACGTCGTCACGTTCCGCCAAGTCGATCCGCTCTACGTCATCGACCTCTCGGATCCCGAGGACCCGACCGTCGAAGGTGAACTCAAGATCCCCGGCTACTCGGCATATCTACACCCGATCGGCGACGGTCACTTGCTCGGTGTCGGACAGGATGCCGACCTCGAGGGCCGCACCATCGGCCTTCAGGCGTCGCTCTTCGACGTGTCGGAGGCCACCGATCCGGAACGAACCGACCGGTTCACAATGAAGGACGCGCAATCCGAGTTGGAGTGGGACCACCACGCCTTCCTCTATGACCCGGCGTCGGGCCTCACGGTGTTCCCCTACGAGCGGTGGAACGAGGGCGACGACGGGCCTCCCCCAACCGGGGCGCTGGTATTGACGGTCACCGAAGACGGGATCCGCAAAGCCGGGGTCGTCTCACACGACCGTGAGGGATCGGGTTGGTGGATGCCGATCCGTCGATCGCTCCTCATCGGCAGCAATCTGGTCACGATCTCGGACGGCGGCGTGATGGTCTCGGATGCAGAGACCCTAGAGACGTTGGACTGGGCGGGTTTCTGAGTGGGTAGCGGAGTACTTGCTATTTGCTACTTCCTACTCAATCGTGATCCTTGTTGGGCCGCTTGTGCCTTCGTCGTCGTCGGGATCTTCCCGCAACACCGAGACGATCTCGTCAACGAACGCCGCGACACCGCCGACGACCTCATAGGTGGCCTTGGCCATGTGGATCCCGGCACGACGGAGGCCATTCTGAATCGGGCGTTGTTCCCTGAATCGATCCCACATCATTCCACCATCCCGAATGTCACTCTGAGCTCGCCGTCTTCAAGTTTGGCACCAAGAACGTGTCTCCGGCGAAGGGAATCCGGCAATACGATCGATCGTCGATACGGCCCGACCGTTACGAACAACTCGTGCTCGTGGCGCATCATGTCGACATCCGAGTGTTCGGCGAACGGCATGCCGACGATCATCACCACGTTCTCACCGTCGTCCTCGACCCGGAAGGGGCGACCCTCCGACAGCCGGTCCGTCGGATCGGTCTCGCCGAAGAGCTCCTCGCCGACCACTCTGAGTCGATCCGGGCCCACCATCTCTTCGTCGAAGAGACGCAATCGCCGGATGTCGACGTCCGCAAAACCCTCCTCGACCGAAGCGAGATGAGTTGCCTGTATCTCTCTCCATCGCTCGAAGTACGGATCGGTGACGACATCGGGGAGTACTCGGTTCACGATCGCCGCATCGACCGCGTATCCGAAGAGGCCGAGGTAGGTGTAGGTGCGGCGGGCCTCCGCAATCACCATCTTCTCCGGGTTCATGACCAGACGCGCCGACGTGATTTCGGGATCACCGAGGATGTCGCGAACGCCGTCGATGCGCTCGTAGAACCGGCTTACCGAATCGAACACTTGCTCGTCGGCGATTGGCATCGACGACATGCGACTCATCACGGGTCGCACCACCTTGGCCACTCTGCGCCCCACCGGAAACATCTTCTCCATGTACCACGACATCACCTCGGGGAGACTCAACAACCGCAGTGTCTCCGCGGTTGGAGCGCAATCCACGATGATTGCGTCGTACTTCCCGGATTCGACATGATCCCGGACACTGGCAAGGGAGAAGAGTTCGTCCATGCCGGGGAACACCGTCAGCTCCTCTGCTTCGATCCCTTTCAGGCCGGACCAGTCGAAGACATCGGTCAGGTAGTCGCGAACGGCCCCCCACGACTCCTCGAGCCGCTGTTGCGCATCGATCTGTTGCGCATCGAGCCCATCAACCACCTTGGTTGGTTCGTCACCAAGCGGGATCTGGTAGGCATCGGCGAGCGAATGCGCCGGGTCGGTCGACATCACGAGTGTTCGATGGCCGAGATCTGCGGCACGAATCGCCGTGGCTGCGGCAACAGTGGTCTTCCCCACGCCACCTTTCCCGGTGACGAGGATGACCCGCATCAGACTGCTTCTTCCGCTCGTTTCTTCAAACCACGCAGCGCCGTGCCGACGATCTGCTTCTCAGCCTGCCTCCGCAGGAAGCCCGGCACCGTGAAGTTGGGCTCGACGCGGAGTGCGTAGACGACCTCAGTGTTGCCGTCGTCGATCACGTTGAAGGTGTACGTCCCTTCGAGAAGCGTCAGGTCGTTGTTCGGTCGTGCCGTCCACGCAAACCCGTTCTCATGCTCGAAGCTGTAGTCGAGTGTGTACGAAATCTCTTTGATCATCGCATCGACGGTGAAGTCGGCCACGATGGGCCGCCCGTACTCATCCTCTTCGGTCACGGTCACGGACTTCACTCCCCCGGCCCATTCCGGGTATGTCTCGATGTCGAGAGCGATCTCGTAGACGAACTGCTGCGAGGCTTTGACCTCGATGGTCTGAACCGTGCCCTCCATCAGACACTCCTTGTCTCGGTGGTACCCGAATCGTAGCCGGACCCCGGATGGTGCCGGAACGGACAATCAGTCTCGGATACCGTCCGCAACGATCCGCGTGAATCGGAGTTCGTAGGCAATCGGCTCGGACGGATCCGGATAACGCCGATGGATGGCTTCGATCCCGCGGGCGCGCTCCTCGTCCGACAGGAGCTGGAGCGTCGAGACGAAGCCGGCCTCGATCGCTGGTATCCAAACACCGGCCGTCTTGACCACGGTCTCGATCGGGCGCGAGGTCGACACCGAAAGCACGCGATCCTCCAGGTATGCCGCCAACAGGTCCGGGTCCGGGAACCGGTCGGCATCGATTTCCGCGACCGAAGGGAACCAGCTCGTGAGGAATGAGTGCTCGTAGTGGTCGGGACCGAGCGTCCAGAGCTCGATTCGACCGCCATCGTCCATCACCCGGAGCGCCTCGTCAATCGATGCGTTCCAATCTCCGTAGTGGATCGAGAGGTGGAACCAGACCAGGGCAAAACAACGGGAATGGAACGGCATGGCTTGCGCCGCGGCCCGAACAACGGTGAGCCCTCGCTCTCTCGCCCCGGCCAACATCGTCATCGACGGGTCGAGAAGCACAGGGTGGTGACCCTGTCGTGTCCACGTCGCCGAATGGTTCCCCGGGCCACCCCCGGCATCGAGTATCCGTGCACCGGAGGCGAGGAGAAGGCCCGCTTGTTCGGCGCGTTCGATCGACGCATTGGACGGCGGCCGATACGCATACGCCAGTGCGAGCCGGTCCAGGTCGACCCTACCCATGCCGAGTTGCTCGTCCGGTCGCTCGGAAGTAGCCGGCGTTGATGCATGTTGTCGCGCCGAGGTGCCAGGTTGTCGCCCT
>CAXMQO010000082.1:0-6549 GCA_964195515.1 uncultured Saprospiraceae bacterium
AGTGGACGCTTCGACGCCGTGTGCGAAGTGTGGTGCCGCGATGACGTTCACTTCCTCGACACGCTCGACGCGGTCCGGACGATCGGCGGAATCGAAAACGTTCAGACGGGCACGTACCTCGAAATTGTCAAAGAGAAGTACCGAATCTAGGTCATGGCCCGAATCTCGACTAGCCAACCTATCAATTGATAGATAGTATCGTTCTCGAGAACACCCGTTGAACGCAGTCGTCGAACACCGGCGTCGACGGCCCCGCACCTTGAGGAGGCAACATGGCGAGAATCGTCAACTCGTGGAACGAATGGAGCCGGCTCCGCCGCGTCATCGTCGGGCGTGCCGACGCCACCATGATCCAGGCACCCGAACCAGCCGTCGTGCGCGACTTCCCCAACGACGGGTTCCCGGCAGGGACCTACGGCCCAATGCCGCATGACATGGTGGACGCTGCCAACGAACAGATGGACAACTTCGCTGCCGTCCTTGAATCGCACGGCGTTATCGTCGATCGTCCCGAGGTTCGCGACTGGGCGCAGGAGATCGAGACGCCCGACTGGAAGCAAGCCTCGCAGTTCGGCGTCATGCCGCCGCGCGATGTCCTCTTGACCGTCGGGTCTGAGATCCTCGAGGCGACGATGTCGCAGCGCGCCCGATGGTTCGAGTACCTCGCCTATCGCCCGCTGCTTCAGGAGTACTTCCGTGGGGACCCTGACTTTCGTTGGGAGTCAGCGCCCAAACCACGCCTTACGGACGCGTCGTACTACGGCGGTACCGAGTTCTGGCACGAGTTCGAGTCGCTCGACGAAGAAGCTGCCATCCAGCGGTTCACGTTGAATCGGCGCTGGAACCTCACCGAGGAAGAACCCCTGTTCGACGCAGCCGACGTCGGACGGTTCGGCAAGGACCTGTTCGTCTATCACTCCTCGGTGACGAATGCCGCCGGTATCAATTGGCTGACCCGCCACTTCTCTGACCATCGCGTCCACGTCGCCCGCTTCCGCGAGGCACACCCGATCCATCTCGATGCGACCTTCGTTCCCCTGCGACCCGGATTGGCGCTCAGCAACCGCAAACGGGTGCCACTCGAGGACGACATGGTCAAGCTGTTCGAGATGAACGACTGGGAGATCGTGCCGTGCGCCGAGCCGGCACTCGAAGAGCCGCCACCGCTTTGCTACTGCAGCGTGTGGCTCTCGATGAACACTCTCCTGCTCGACGAGAAGACGATCTTTGTCGAGGAGCAAGAGAAGGCTCAGCAGCAGCAGCTCTCCGACCTCGGGTTTGAAGTCATTCCGATCCCGTTCTGGGCGGTGGGTCCATTCGGCGGCGGCCTGCACTGTGCCACCGCCGATGTGTACCGCGACGGCGACATGGAGGACTATTTCCCGAAGCAGATCCCCGGCTACTAGAGCATCCGCACGGATTCGACCAACCGGCAATCAAGAAGAGAAGAGGAGCCACCACATGGCACAGCGTCGAGTGATCATCATCGGGGCCGCAGGCCGCGACTTCCACAACTTCAACACGCGCTACCGGGATGACGAGTCCGTGAAGGTTGTTGCCTTCACCGCGGAGCAGATCCCGGGGATCGACGACCGCACGTATCCCGCGGAGCTCGCAGGACCCCTCTACCCAGAAGGGATCCCGATCTATCCCGAGGAGCGCCTCACCGGGCTGATCAAGGAACTCGATGCCGACGAGTGCGCCTTCTCGTACAGCGACGTTTCGTACACCCATGTGATGCGCGTCGATGCCATCGTCGCCGCGGCGGGAGCGTCGTTCACGCTCCTCGGCCCGGCCGACACGATGGTCGAGAGCACGAAGCCGGTGATCTCGGTATGTGCCGTACGCACCGGCTCGGGCAAGAGCCAGACGACACGCCGTGTGATCGAACTGCTCATGGAGAAGGGCCTCAAGGCCGTCGCCATCCGCCACCCCATGCCGTACGGCGACCTCGTGGCCCAGAAGGTGCAGCGATTCGCCGAGATCGCAGACCTCGAGAAGCATGCCTGCACGATCGAAGAGATGGAGGAATACGAGCCTCACATCGTGCGCGGCAACGTGATCTACGCCGGGGTCGACTACGAAGCGATCCTTCGCGCCGCTGAGGACGATCCGGACGGATGCGACGTCATCGTTTGGGATGGCGGGAACAACGACTTCTCGTTCTACAAGAGCGACCTGTACATCACCGTGGCCGATCCGCATCGTCCCGGTCACGAGCTGTCCTACTACCCGGGCGAAGTCAACGTCCGCCTCGCCGACGTCGCAGTGATCAACAAGATCGACTCTGCCGACCTGGCCGGGATCGAGACGGTTCGAGCCAACATCGCAACGGTCAATCCGGGCGCCACCGTAGTCGAGGCGGCGTCCACCCTGAGGATGGATGATCCTTCGGTGGTTGCAGGCAAGCGAGTGCTGGTCGTCGAGGACGGGCCGACGCTCACCCACGGCGGCATGAAGATCGGTGCCGGCGTCGTCGCCGCAACGAAGTACGGCGCTGTGGAATTTGTCGATCCGAGGCCATACCTCGTCGGCAAGCTGAAAGAGACGTTCGAGACCTACCCCGAGATCGGGATCGTCCTCCCGGCCATGGGCTACGGCGAGGAGCAACTGCGCGATCTCGAGGCAACGATCAACGCTACCGAATGCGACGCCGTCGTAATCGGAACTCCGATCGACCTATCCCGTATCATCGACATCGACAAGCCGAACACGCGGGTCTACTACGACCTCCAGGAGATCGGCGAACCGGACCTCGAGGGAATCCTCGCGGGGTTCATCGCGGAACACGACCTGGCCTGACAACAGCCCCGTCGCTGTCGCCAGCCCACCTCGGGTTGGCGACAGCTGCGTCGGCATCCACAAGGAACCCGACCTCCCACGGCTTACACCTTGAAGGACTAGCTCGCGGCCGCACAGCCTCGGCGGCGTAGTTGTGTCCGAGCAGGACCCCGTTGGGGAGTGGCTCGACCAGGCCCGATACGGCCGTTCCCGGTCGGAGACCGCAGCGAAGCGTTCCTGGCCCTGCTACCCGGCGTCGGTGCAGTTGGCGGGGAGGTCGTTGCCGCTGACCTTGAAGTCGTTGCAGCTCAGGAATCGGCCGTTGAGTTCGCCGACGCCGTAACCGAGCAGGGCAATCACCAGCACGATGATGATGCTCATCACCTTGAGTCGGCGGTTTGGGATCGCAAAGTAGTCGGGAGCGACGAGGCGCAGCAAGATCCAGAACACCATCGGATAGAGCATCACAACGAGGACGAAGAGCACTCCGTCGATCTCCGCGAGCCAGCCGCCAGCGTCTCGATTCCAGAAGGGCCGCCTGAACAGGGTCCAGAACATCGGGATCTAGAGGAGTCCGAGCAGCCACCAGTTGACGTCCACCTGGCGGCGCAGGACGATTGTCCCGAGCACGACGACGAACAGTATGACGGCGATCTGGTGTCGGCGGGTAGAGAACACGGTGCGGAATGCCCCGTAGTTGAACGCGACATCCCACGCGACCGGCGCGGCTCCGATCGTTGGAACGAAGAACGAGCGAATCTCCGGGGCAGTGCTGCCTTCCCGAGAGAATCCCGTCAGGAGGTCATCGTTCTTGACCCGCATCGCGAAGGACCAGAGCGGCGTGCGCCAGCCCCGGTCCCTCCCGTCGTCCGTGCGGCCAGGATCGGCCATCGACTCGTGCCGGTCAGGCAGTTGCCGGGTCTGCGCCTCCTCCACCGTTCGCCGGTTGGGCGCCCGGGTGGTCATCGGCTGAGTCGTAGCTGGATTGGTAGACGACGGCGTAGCTCTTGCCGGTGTTCTTGACGATCGATGTGATCAGCGCAGCAATCGGGAGGGCAGCGAAGGCACCCATCGGACCGGCGATTGCGCCGCCGGCCAGCGCTGCGCCGAACGCAATAGCACCGTTGAGCTCCATCGTGTTCGAGGAGATCTTCGGCGACAGCCAGTAGTTTTCGGCCTGCTGATAGATCAACACCCACACGAGCAGGATCAACGCCTCGGGGAGGCCCAGCACGACCAAGGCCAGCAGGATCGGAATAGCAGCACCGAGATATGTCCCGATTGCCGGGATGAACTCGGCGACGAATCCCTCGAAGATCGCTAACGGTACGGCATAGAGGACCGGCATGCCCACCAGGAGCATCGCTACGAAGAACAACCCTCCGTTGATGACCACCAGAATCATGCGGGAGTAGAAGTAGCCCCCGGTCTGTTCGATTGCGGTGTCCCAGACCCAGCCGAAAACCTTCTGACGCTCCGGATGCATGCGGGACAGGATGGCCCGCTCGATCCTCGGTGAGTCTGCTGCCATGTAGAACGTGAACATCAACACCGTCGCGAGATTGAAGATCATGCTGATCCCCGACATCGCGATTCCGGCGATGTTGTCGGAGAACTTCGAGATCCCCGCTCCGGCCGCCTCGCCGGCATCGGTACCCGTTTGCTGGTCGATGACGTCCTGGCCAATCACGTCTTGGCTGTATCCGTTGATCGTGTCCGCGAAGCTTCCGCCGCTGCCCGAGATTTCATCGGCGAAATCCACGGCCGCAGGGATCATGAACGCCACGAGCGCGATGATGAAGACCACAAACCCGAGGTAGATGGCACCAACGGCTACCCCTCGCTTCCACCCCCAGCGTTCGTGCATGTACTTGACGGCCGGGATCATCGCCAGAGCGAAGAAGAACGAGACCGCCAGCATGCGGATGAGCGTCTGCGTCCGGTACACGATCAACAAACTGACAGCGACCGCCAGACTGACCGCGACGACCTTCCAGAGCGACGTCCACACGAACTTGTCGGCCCACGCGGGCCGCCCACTTCTCGACTGCAGCGGAGCATCGACGTCCGCTCGTGCTGCCGCAGCGACATCATCCGGAACCGCTACCTGTGCTCCTGCCCAGCCATCCTGTCTAACGGAATCGTCCTTGTCAGCCATGTCCATCACCTCCGTTTGTTGTTGCCCGCGTCATTCAAGCATGCCGAGATACAGGTCCGGCGGCAACACCCGAATCGGGTGTGCATAGCGGACTCGGTCAACTGCTCTCGACGACGATCGGACCTTTGCCATCGTCCCAGACGGCGCCGTCGCGGACTGCGCTCGACAGGTTTGCCTCGGTGAGCCGCGCCGATGGTGAACCACCGCTACATGGCCGTTGGTGTGGTGGGGACGGCCGCGGTCTTCGCTCCGCTGGTCGGTTGGTCGCTCATTCCGATGCTCCCGGATCGAGATTCAAGAGCGTCACGGTGTCGCTCATCACACTAGGACCGCCGAATCGGCCGTCTCCGCCCGATTCGGGTACTGGCGCTCGCCTTTCGCCAAGCACCGCTTTCGCGCGACTACCCGATTCTGCGGGTGCAGCTACGCGAGGGGCTGCCTAGATTCGACTCGGTAGGAGCATCAGAGTCCCCCGAAGAAGGAGTTGACGCGATGACTGTGTTTGCCCTGAGCGATGGGAGTGACGTACTGACCGTGATCGTCAAGTTGTCAGCGTTGGTGTTCGTGGTGTCTTCGATGCTGGCGATGGGCCTGAGCCTCACGATCCCCGCAATCATCGCCCCGCTGAAGAACCTTCGTCTGGTGATCCTGGCACTCGTGATCAACTTCGTCGCCGTGCCCTTCGTGGCGTGGGCCCTTCAGGCGGTAATGGATCTCGACCAGGACATGTACACGGGTCTGCTGCTGCTCGCGACCGCGGCCGGTGCGCCGTTCCTACCCAAGCTGGCCCAGGTGGCGAAGGGGAACGCCGCATTCTCGGTCGGACTCATGGTGTTGCTGATGGTGGTGACGGTCGTCTACATGCCGCTCGTATTGCCGTTGCTCTTGACCGGGGTCGAGATCAATGCGTGGGACATCGCGAGGTCTCTGATCATCCTGATGCTGCTGCCACTCGGGATCGGCCTGTTCATGAAGTCGCGTTGGGCGGGCACCGCCAAGGAACTCCAAGGTCTCATGTCGAGCGCCTCATCCCTTGCGATCCTGCTGTTGCTCGTCGGCGCGATCATCCTGCAGTGGGAAGAGATCGTCTCGATGATTGGCACTGGCGGTCTGCTCGCCATCGTGATCTTCCTACTGGTCTCGCTTGTTCTCGGATACTTCGCAGGAGGATCCGACCCGGCGACCCGGTCCGTGATGGGCCTCGGGACGGCCCAGCGCAACGTCTCAGCAGCGATGGTCGTCGGTGCCCAGAACTTCTCCGACAGCCCCGATGTACTGATCACCGTGGTGGTCGGTGCCCTCATCGGACTCGTTCTGTTGTTGCCGATTGGTGCGGAGATGGGCAAGCGGGCGGTGGGCGATGCTGCGGGCGGAGCCGATGCATAAGATTGGCGCTCAACAACCACCAACATGCGACCATGCATTCAAGGTTTCCACCGGACAACACAATGACCATAGGCGTCAGAAATCGGATCGATACGAGGAGGTCGGGTTCATGAGGGCTGGTGCAGCTGTTGGGAAGACCGCTGTGTGGGCGGCAGGCCGGTTCAATCCGGTGACGAATAGTCCGTCGGCGCCGTTGAAGACGCAGGCCCTGTTTGGGTCGTTCG
>CAXMQO010000083.1:0-3286 GCA_964195515.1 uncultured Saprospiraceae bacterium
ATTCGCCGGTCGATCGGCCGACAACAAGGGAAACAAGGGAGTAAGGGATCGGAGCGATGCGTCTCCGTCCCCTGGATCCCGTATGGACCTCCCGGGCGGGAGGGGAATGCCGATGCGTCGCCGAACACGGTGAGGTACCGATGACATATGCAATGGCACGCACGAGGGTCGTCCTCGTTCTTCTGATGACGCTCGGACTCGGGCTCGGCTCGATGGTTGCACCAGCAGGTGCCACGACTAGTGACGACGGCAGCGACAATCTCGAGACGGTCCGAGCTCAGACGATCAACACCATCGACTACAAGATCGGCCTCCTCACCGACCTCAAGAACGGGACCGCCAACGCCGATCGGAAAGCCGTCTACGACGATGGCATTGCCGAGTTGCGGGCGCTGCGCGAACAGGCGGCAATAGAAGATTCCGTCGACGCACTGCGGGCAATGGACGCCCGGGCACACGACATCTACTACGAGACGAAGGCTCGAGCAGCCGCCGTGGGACAGACTGAGGAGGAGAAGGTTGCTGAGGCGCGAAAGGCGGCCCTGGACACGATCAACTACAAATTGAGCTTCTTCAGCGATGCCTTGGTCAAGGCCGAGAACCCCGACCACAAACGGATCTACGAGGGAGCAGTCGCTTCACTCAGAGAGCTGCAAGCCGCAGCAGAGACAACCACCAGCGTTCACCACCTCCTGGAACTGAAAGCGCGCGCCCACGAGATCTACGATGCCACGAAGCGAACGATCGCAGAGACGGGGGAATCCGACAAGGTCGATCCACCGAAAGACGAAGCGAAGACCGAAGCTGAGCAGGCAGCCGAGGCGGTGGCGAACGCACGCCGATCCACGCTGCGACTCATCGAGTACAAGGTCTCGATCTTCACCCACGCCGCCGAGGCGGCGAAGAACCCCACGGTGGCCGGTGTCTATGTCGAGGCTGCCGCTGCAGTCTTCGCCCTCACCGATGATGCAAAGGCCGCGAAGACCACCAAGGCCCTCCGCTCTATCGACGCACAAGTGATGGCGATCTACGAAGCAACCAAACAGGCGATCACCGACGGCCACGACCAGCCGGACTGGCAGCCCTCGGAATCCCTGATCGCCCACGTTCAAGCGCTCGGATCCGTTATCGAGCGCCTCGTCGGAGTCGCTGAGGCCACTGCTGACCTGAGTCCCGATACCGCGAAGGCCGTTGCGAAGGCCGGAGCCAACGTGGCGAGGGAGATCGAGGGAGTCGAGAAGGCAGCCGAGACCGGGAATCGCCTCGACGTCCTATGGGAAGACTTGAGGCAAGCGACAAACGAATTCAGGAGAGCGCTCGCCGCGCACGTCGTCGCGATCACGGACGCCCCCGACTGCATCAATGGCTGGCACCTCCCCGGTTAGGAGATCCCATGTCCTCCCGCCGTCGGGCGGGGGGGACGCTGAGGAATGGAGCGGCGCTGCAGGTGCTCAACGGATTTCCCTCCGTGTCCGCTCAGTAGCATCCGGTCGGTTCATCAGCACCGGCAATCAAGGAGCTTCTGATGAGAATCGTCGTATTGGGCGGAGCGGGAAAGATGGGCGCCATGTCGGTTGAAGACCTGGTCGTCAATCCGCGCGTGGACAAGGTGATCCTCGCCGACCGGGACATGGAGGGCGCCGCCGCAATCGCCGAGTACCTCGACGGCCCGAAACTCACGATCGCCGAGTCAGACCTCAACGATCACGACGCTCTCGTTGCTCTTCTCGAGTCCGCCGACGCGTGTGTCAACGCCACCGTCTACTACACCAACATGAAGGTGATGGAGGCTTGCCTCGAAGCCGGCACGCACTACGTCGACATGGGCGGTCTCTTCCACGGCACGCTCAAGCAGCTGGAGCTCAACGACCGGTACGCCGAAGCAGGAATCAGCGCCGTTCTCGGAATGGGCTCTGCCCCCGGCGCTCCGAACATCCTGGCCCGGTACGCCGCCGACCGCCTCGACACCATCGACGCGATCAAGATCTACGACGGCGTCAAGCCGCCACCGCTCGGCACCATGAAGTTCACGTACGCCGCGCCGACGATCATCGACGAACTCACACAGCAGCCGATGGTGTTCCGCGACGGCGAATTCATCGCCTGTGAGCCGCTCACCGAGTTCGAGGACTACCAGTTCGCCGGTTCGATGGGCCATCTCCCGATGCACCTTTCCCTCCATTCGGAGGTCGCGACGCTCCCGGTCAGCTTCGCCGACAAGGGAGTCCAGGAGTGTTTCTTCAAGATCAACTACTGGGGCATGGACCCGGGGATCGTCGAGAAGGTGCGCGTCCTTGCCGAGTTCGGTTTCGACCGCACCGACCCGATCTCCGTCACCGGGAGCGCAGTGGCGCCGCGCGACTTCATGATCGAGATGATGGGCGACTTCGTCCCGTCCGCCTTCGACATGCTCACCGCTCCCGCGAACGAGCCGGGTGATTGGGCCAAGGAGATCGTTTCCGACGTCACCGGCACGATCGAAGGGGAACCCGTCAGATATCGGATGGGGGTCCTCACCCTCAAGGGCGCGCTCCCCACCGGCGTCCTGCCGGCCCGAGCAGCCGCATGGATGGCCGCCGGCAAGGTTGCCCCGGGCGTCCACCCGCCGGAGCTGGCCTTCGACCCCGAGTCGTTCCTCAGGGAGCTGGAAGAGCGGGGCATCAAGACGCAGATCACGGTGACGAAAGGCCTCTGAGCCGCCGGGTAGCCGAGTAGCCGAGCACGGACTGAGGGCTACGGCTGGAGGACTCCTTGGACCTCGTCTACGTCGTAGGTGACGGTGGTCGTTCGATTCAGGGTTCCGAGATCGATCCAGGCTCCACCAACCCGGTAGCTGCCCGCCCAGGTGAACGTTGCCGTGATCGGATACGCGTCGAGGGTGGGATGGCAATTGCCGCCCGATGGGTGTTCCCATCGGTAGGTCGCATCGCACGTCTTCATCGCGTAGGTGTGGATGACACTCCCCGATGGGTATGCGCGGGCCTCGGATGATTCGAAGGTCGCCCTCGCCCCGTCACCCCAGTCGACGACGAGCACGGCGACGCTCGCCCGAACGTCCAGCGTACGGCCGTCGGGGAGAACCTCGGTGTGTGTGATCTCCGACGGGTCCGGGGTCGCGAGGTAGGTGGGGAGTCCCGTGATCCCCGATCCGGGCGGCTCGAGAGATGGCGTCGGCAACGCAAGCGGGAACGATCGGAAGATGCGCCACGCCACCGTCGCCGGTGGATCGCTCGCCACGGGGCACACCGGCAGCGAAGTGGTAAAACCGATCACGGCGGGGTCGTTC
>CAXMQO010000084.1:0-27912 GCA_964195515.1 uncultured Saprospiraceae bacterium
CGGCGACCGTGGCGCCCATCGACGGTCTTATGTTCACCGCGCCGAAGGGCGGTACGATCCGCTACACGAACTGGCGGCAGCGCGTCTGGGCGCCGATAGTCGAGACGGCAGGTGTCGATGCGAACCCACACGACCTGCGCCACACCTGCGCGACACGCCTATTCACTGTCGACCGGTGGAACCCCGCCGAGGTGCAACGATTCCTCGGCCACTCCGACCCGCGGATCACGCTCGGGATCTACACCCACGTCTCATCTGACGACCTTCCGGCACCATCGGTACTGACCTCAAGCAGTTGAAATGTGGTCAGAATGTGGTCAGGCTGTGGTCAGCGACCACCCAGACCGTCCCCCCGAAACGACAGAAACCCTTGCAGCCGCACGGGTTTCTGTACGTGGGCGCTGGCGGGATTGAACCGCCGACCTCTGCCGTGTCGAGGCAGCGCTCTGCCGCTGAGCTAAGCGCCCGTAGTGGGCATTGTATCCCGACGAGGCGACGCCGGGACTCGAACCCGGGTACAGGGTTTTGCAGACCCTTGCCTAACCACTCGGCCACGTCGCCGAGACCTTCGTCAGCAGAGGACGGCCGAAACCGTCCTCCGAGCGGATGACCGGATTCGAACCGGCGACCTCAACCTTGGCAAGGTTGCGCTCTACCAACTGAGCTACATCCGCGCAGACGCGCAGGGTACCACGGCGTTGCCCGAACAGCTCACGGGCCAGTTGACCCGAATCCTCCCGATCCGCGAAGAGATCCGGGGAGTTCCTCGACTGGAACAAACTCCTGAACCGTGACCGGGATGACCACGAACTGGGCGATTCGGTCGCCGCGATCGATCTCGAACGCCTCGCTCGACAGGTTGACCAACACGACCTTGATCTCGCCCCGGTAGCCGGCATCGACAAGCCCCGGGCCGTTCACCACCGAAATGCCGTTGCGGGCCGCGAGGCCGCTCCGAGGTGTCACCAGTCCTGCGAATCCGTCGGGTATCGCCACAGCGATCCCGGTCGGAACGACGGCACGTTGTCCGGCCTCCAGCCTCACGGGCTCCCGCGCATAGAGGTCGACACCGCCGTCTCCTGGATGTGCGTGTGCCGGAATCGGCAGTCCATCGTCGAGCCGCTGCAGCGGGATCTCCATATGCCTGAACCTCGATCGCTTGGCCGGGATGGTATCGCCATCGGAACCACCTCGGTGCTCATACTGTCGACACATCGGCGGTATCGTCCCTACAACCGACCAAACGGATCTATGGCCAGGAAAGAACCACAAATCCCGCTCCCCGGCAACGACGGCCGGTGGTTCCTCGAACTCGCAGGGGTGATCGAACCCGCTCCGAGGCTTACCGAGACCTATACGGAGCTGGAAGCACTGGAACCGCCGCCGGCATTCGTCGCATCCGAGAGTGTTGCAGTGGCCGCGGGCGCCGCAGCAGTGAGCGGTTCGCTATCCGCCGACACCAACGGAGAGACCGCAGGAGACTACGAGACCTTCGTGCCCGTTGCTCCGCGATCCGACGACGGTCTCAAGGACTGGCGACCTGATGATGTCTCACCCCGGCTGGGTCGGCACGGTTTCGGACGGTGGCTGGCCGGCGCACTCTTCGTACTCGCCGTCGCCGCCGTCGCACTCGCCGTGTTCCTGCTCCCACGCGCCGTCCAGAGCGAGGCCGATGCGCTCGCAACCGGCTACTCCCAGTCGCTCACCGATCTGCGCAATGAACTCCCCAACTCCCAGGGCGCCCTCGCGAGCCTCACCGATCCAGCGAGCACTCCGGAAGCCGTGTCAGCTTCGGTGCCCGCGATCGGGGACCTCAACACGCGAGGAACCGTCGTCATCAGTCTTGCCACCACCCCCCTGCCATCCACGCTCGTCTTGATTCCGCGGGGTCCACTCGAGGCGCTCGATCCGACGCGGACCACAATGCTCATCCTCGGTGCCGAAGCGGAAGGGATCTCCGGCCGCCTTGCAACGACATTCACCTATCGCTCCACCGTGCCGGCGCTCTTCGCCACCCCTGATCTGCCGGTTGAGGCCGATTCTGCAACCACCGACGCTCTGAGCGTCGCCCTGGCCGAATCGCTCGCCGAGACCGCGCGCCTCGTTGCGGGCCTCCCGCCGGATCCGACGTTCACAGAGACGCGCGATCTCGCAACCAAGGCATCCGAGCGATATGCCACCTGGCAATTGGAGTACCTCGACGCATTGCGAGAAGGCGATACCGACCGGGCAGCTGATCTCATCGTCGAACTCGACGCAGCAGGCAATGACATCGTTGCTGCACTCGGCGTCGCCCTAGGAGTCGTCCGAGTCGAGGTTGATCCACGGATCGTCGCACTCGCGATTGAGACCGAGACCGCGATCATCGACATTCCGTAGGCCTACGAGACGGTCGCGTCGTCGGCCCTCTGCTCGAGAGCCGCGGCCTCACGCTCGAAGTCGCCTGCCCCCTGGAACTCCTTGTACACCGAGGCAAACCGCAGGTAGCCGACATCGTCGAGATCACGGAGTTCCGCGAGAACGGCCTTGCCGAGTTCGTCACTCGTGACGAGCGCAGAACCTCCTCGTGCCGAGGCCTCGATCCTCGCAACAATGTCTTCGATGGTCCCTTCTGGTACCGGCCGATCAGCAAGTGCCGACTCGAGCCCACGACGCACCTTCTCCCGATCGAACGCCTCGCGCCGACCGCTGCGTTTGACAACGGTTGCCCTGATCACCGGGCGTTCGAACGTGGTGAATCGCTCGCCGCACACCAAACACCCACGACGGCGTCGAATCGCTCCGCCGGACTCGGCCGGTCGCGAATCAATCACCCGGGTGTCTTCGGTAGCACACAACGGACATCTCATCGTGCCCGAGAGCGTACTCCCCAGCGGGGTGGAATGACCCGAAGACATGCGAATCGCTCTCGTATGCCCGGTCGGTCAGGCCCCGTCGGGAGATGGAATCTGGAGAACCTCACCGATTCGGATCGCCGACGTCGGCAGATCGTTCAGAGCCTGAATCGTCGAGATCATGCCGCGCACGTCTTCATCCGGGGTGATCGTATCGGCAGCGATCGACCAGAGCGTGTCGCCTGCATGGACCCGGTACTCCACCGTCGCGAGGGGGTCGCCGCCCGTCATTGCATGAACGGCAGTGGCGAGGAGGAGCACGAACGCTGCAACCGTCGTGGAGATGATGACCAACGCTCTGGCGCTGGTGCTTCGTTGCGAAATCATCCGTGTCTCCTCCTCGTTCGCCAATCTGCCATTCGCCGACTCTCGCCGGCCCTGTGCGGTGGGCTTGGCCCACGATGCGAACGTACCGCCCGGGTGTGACAGAAAACGGAGATCCCTACCACCTGCCGAACGTCTGTTCGTATCCTCATAGACACTACCGAACATATGTTCGGTCGTCAAGTCGAACATATGTTTGGTCTCGGTGTCGAATTCCGCTAGCGTGGCCCCAAGCGAACGAGGGGCACACCGTGGATCGAAGGCACGATCTCACCGACCGGCGGCGTCAGATCCTTGATCTGATCAGCGAGACCGTTCAGAACCGCGGCTATCCGCCGTCGGTTCGAGAAATCGGCGAGTCCGTCGGGCTCTCCTCGCCTTCGACCGTACACAGCCACCTCTCCGAACTCGAGCGAGCGGGCTACCTCCGCCGCGATCCAAGCAAACCCCGGGCGATCGAAGTGATCGACGACGGCTCTTCCGAGGCCTCGCTCCATCGGGCACCAACCCGTGACGTACCGCTCGTCGGACGGATCGCCGCTGGTACGCCGATCCTCGCTGAAGAGGACATCCAGGAGATCTACCCCCTCCCGACCGAACTCGTCGGCAACGACCCCGTCTTCATGCTCGTTGTTCGAGGCGACTCAATGATCGACGCGGGAATCTTCGATGGCGACTACGTGGTCGTCAGGCGTCAGCCGACCGCGAGCGACGGCCAGATTGTCGCTGCGCTCGTTGGTGAAGACGAAGCCACCGTGAAACGCCTCCAGCGAAAGGGCGGACGAGTCATTCTCGAAGCAGAAAACCCGGCATATGCCCCGATGGTCTTCACCGAAGGTGTCGAGATTCTCGGCATCGTCGTCGCCGTATTGCGACGAGTCGAGTAGGTCAGTCAACCGTTCCGCGGTAGACGATCGATGCTGGGCCGGTCATCCAGGCACCGGCACCATCGAATTCGATCAGCAGTTCGCCGCCGGGCAAAACAACCGTGACGGCATCGTCAAGCTGATGAACGGCCCGAGCGGCGAACGCGGCGGCCGCGGAACCGGTTCCGGAGGCCTGCGTCTCCCCGACGCCGCGCTCCCACACTCGCACCTTGATCCGATTCCCCTCGTCGAATTCGACGAACTCGACGTTTGAGCCGTCCGGGAACATGGCGTCCCGTTCGATTCTCGGACCGACGCCGCCTACGTCCGCTTCGTCAACATCGTCGACAAAGAGCACAGCATGAGGGTTCCCCACACCCACCGGACGCACGGTGTGACCTGCCACGATCAGCTCCTCGGTCCGATAGGCGTGTGGCACCCCAACGAACGCTCGAACGATCCCATCCGCACGAATCGTCGCAGGATGATCGCCGACCGCAGATCGGATGGTGAGCGCGGGACCCTCCACTATGCCCTGTTCAACGGCGATGAGAGCGACACAGCGCAATCCGTTGCCACACATCTCCGCCTCGCCTCCGTCGGCGTTCCAGTAGCGCATCGCAACGGTGGTCGCGTCGATAGCGGTGATCTCCAAGACTCCGTCGGCGCCGATCCCTGTCTTTCGCTCACACATTTCGGCGATGCGCTCGAGTGACACCGCGAGCGGTTCCGATACGACGATGAAGTCGTTCCCGAGGCCTTCCGCCTTCACGAAGTCCATGGCGTGTCCATTTCGAGTTGGTCAAGAGCGGAGCGAAGCACCTGTTCAGATTCATGGTGCCACGGAATCCACCGAATGCGGGGATCCCGACGGAAGTATGTTCTTTGGCGTTTCACAAGCGATGCGGTTGCCGTGATCGCATCTTCGCGGGCTTGATCAAGATCGCGATCCTCCTCGATCACCGGGAGCAACTCGCGGTAGCCGACCGCCTGTCTCGCGGTGCGTCCCAGTGTGGGAGCGAGAGCGGCAACCTCGTCGACCAGGCCATCGTCGAGCATAGCGTCGAAGCGTTCCTCGATCCGTTGGCGTATCACCGGTCCCGGATCGATGCCGATCGCTGTGAACGTCCGCAGCGGCCGGTACGTCCGAACCGCCTGCGCTTGATCTGAAGCTGCTCGGGACGTCGGCGTCGCACCGGTAAGTCGCATGATCTCGACGGCGCGAAGAACGCGACGCGGATTCGCCATGTCCATGACCTCCCCCGCCGTCGGATCGGCGCCGGCGAGTTCCTCTCTCAGATCGTCTGCGGTTGCCGACTCGAGTTGGGTGCGAAGATCTGCATCCGTCGCCGGGAACTCCAGAGGATCTATCAGGGATCGGAAGTGCAGGCCGGAACCGCCCGCGATCACGACCGTCTCACCCGACGACTCGATCCGGTCGAGGACCTTCCTCCCGGCAGCCTGGAACTCAGCAACGGTGTACCCATCCGAGGGATCAGCAACGTCGACGAGGTGGTACGCGAACCGACGGCGGGTACCCAGGTCCGGTTTTGCCGTGCCGATATCCATACCACGGAAGACCTGCATCGAGTCGACCGACAGAATCTCCGCGCCGAGCCGGACGGCGATTGCCTCGGCGATCTCGGACTTCCCGGCGGCGGTAGGGCCCAGTACGGCGATGATGCTCAGACCAATGCCCCCTCGAGATAGTGCGGAGCGGCGCGGGTAACGCGGAGGTCGAGGAACTGGCCCGGCTCGAAGATCCCTTCGACGTGGGCGATCCGATTGCCCGCGGTTCGGGTCGTGGCCACGCTCGGATTCCTACGTGAGGGACCTTCGGTGAGGACTCGCTCGATCATCCCGACCCGCGCCTGATTCCGTTCGTAGGTGATGGCGTTCTGCATCTCGACGAGGCGGTTGAAGCGTTCCTGGACGACATCAGCCGGCACGTGGTCCGGCATAGTGGCTGCCGGGGTACCCGGTCGGGGAGAGAACTGGAACATGAAGGCGCTGTCGAAACGGCACTCCTCCACAACGGCAAGCGTCGCTGCGAAATCCTCTTCGGTCTCACCTGGGAACCCGACGATGATGTCCGTCGAGACGCTGAGATCAGGGACCAGCCGCCGTGCCATTGCGAGCTTGTCGAGGAAACGCCTTCCGGTGTAGCCGCGGTGCATCGCGGCGAGAATCGGGTTGCTCCCCGATTGCAGCGGGAGATGGAGTTGCGCAGCGACCGATGGTGTCTCCGCCATCGCCCGAGCGACGTCTTCCTGGATGTCCTTCGGGTGTGGACTTGTGTATCGGATGCGACCGATCCCGTCGACCTCACCGGCCCGTCGAAGAAGATCGGCGAAGAGGGGTTGGCGCCCGTTGAGGTCGAGATCCCGCCCGTAGGAGTTGACGTTCTGTCCGAGGAGGGTGACCTCGACAACCCCCTCTTCCGCCAGGCGTTGAATCTCCCTGATGACGTCGCCCGGTCGTCGACTGACTTCGGGTCCACGCACGATGGGCACGATGCAGAACGTGCAACTGTTGTTGCATCCGGTTGTGATCGTCACCCAGGCCGAGTGTTCCGACTCGCGGCGCGTGGGAAGGAATGAGGGTGCGTCATCAGGGCTGCTGGACTCCTCCCAGATCTCGGTCACTGGACCCCATTCGTCGACCCGGTCGAGAAGATCCAGAACCCGGTGGATGTTGTGGGTTCCGAAGACGACGTCGACCCACGGCGCCTTCTTCCTGACGATCTCTTTGTCTTTCTGGGCAGTGCAGCCACCTATTGCGATGCGCATGCCGGGGTTCTTCTGCTTGTCGGCCTTCAGGGATCCGAGGTAGCCGTAGAGGCGTTGATCCGCGTTCTCACGGATCGTGCATGTGTTCAAGACCACGACATCGGCCGCGGCCGCGTCATCGGTGCGAGTCATCCCGTCCGATTCAAGGAGCCCTGCAATCCTCTCTGAGTCGTGTTCGTTCATCTGGCACCCGAACGTGCGGATGAAGTACGAGCCGCCCGCCCGTCGTGGCGGGCGCGACTCGCGAACAGCAGGTATCCCAAGGATCGTTGCTTCGCTCATGTTCGTCCCGAACCCCGCCTGATCAACGGGCGTAGTCGCGTGCCCGGAACTCCCGGATCACAGTGACTTCGATCTGCCCGGGATACTGCAGGTCCTCTTCGAGCTTGCGGGCAATGCGCCGCGCCAAGTCGCTTGCCTGCAAGTCGTCCACGTTGCCGGGGTCGACGACGACCCGGATTTCACGGCCGGCCTGAAGAGCGAACACCCTTGCCACGCCGGAGAAGGCCCCGGCGATCTCCTCGAGACGCTCCAGCCGACGAACATACGATTCGAGGGCTTCGCGCCTGGCGCCCGGCCGGGCAGCAGAGACCGAATCTGCAGCCTGCACGAGTATCGCCGTCAGTGTCCGGGGTTCGACCTCGTTGTGATGCGACTCGATCGCGTGGACGATCGCAGGATCCTCGCCGAACCGTCGGGCGATCTCGGCGCCGAGAAGCGCATGTGACCCGCCGACCTCGTGGGACACGGCTTTGCCGATGTCGTGGAGGAACGCGGCTCGCTTCGCCTCCTTCTCGTCGATACCCAGCTCCGCAGCAAGCATTCCTGCGATGTGCGCCGACTCCACGAGGTGATTCAGCACGTTCTGCCCGTAGCTCGTGCGGTAATGCAACCGACCGAGAAGCGTGATGAGCTCAGGGTGCATCTTCGTCAGTCCTACTTCGAGGAGCGCCCACTCCCCGGCGTCGCGAATCGACTGATCGACCTCTTGGCGCGACTTCTCGTACGCCTCCTCGATCGACGATGGATGGATGCGACCGCCCTCAACGAGCCTCTCGAGCGCCCGTCTTGCGATTTCGCGCCGAACCGGGTCAAACGTTGACACCGACACAGCTTCGGGCGTGTCATCGACGATCAGGTTCACGCCTGCGACGGCTTCGAACGTGCGGATGTTGCGGCCATCACGACCGATGATCCGCCCCTTCATGTCGTCCGAAGGCAGCGGCACGACCGACACAGTGGTCTCCGAGACGACGTCGGCCGCGAGTCGCTGGATCACCGTTCCGAGGATCCGGCGTGCTCTTCGCTCTGACTCCTCACGAGCCTTCACTTCGAGATCGCGAATGAGCACCATGGCATCGCGACGTGCCTCCGTCTCGACTTTCTCGAGCAGCTCTGCTTTCGCCGCCTTCGAGTCGAAACCGGCAATCCTCTCGAGAGTCCCGCGAGCCTCTTCCTTGACGGCTTCCGCCTCACCCACGGCACCTTCAGCCGCCCGCTCGCGCGCGATCATGAGTTCCTCGCGCTGAGCGAGGTTTCCTGCCCGTTGTTCGAGTGTCGCTTCACGCTGCGAGAGTCGGGAATCTTGTGACCCCATCTCCACGCGACGGTGCTCAAGAGTCGCGTCCTCGCGATCGCGGTACGCCTCGGCCTTCGACCGTGCCTCCTCTTCCGCTCGAGCGAGAATCCGCTGAGCATCGAGTCGGGCTTCGGCCAGAGTCTCGTCGGGGGTCGGCTGGCGATTACCCCTCCGTGACAGGACGTAGCCTGCGACGAATGCGAGCCCGACGACAGCGATCACCAGGGCTGCTACGAGCCACTGCATCATCATGTCCCCGTTCCGCGGATCTGAACGCAGCATGCCGAGCCCGGGGGCTCGGCACACACCGGTGACAGCGTCGAATATCGGGACTTAGCCCCGTCTGGTCACATCGCTCGCTTGTCTCCGTGTCGACATCTGCGTTCTGGTCCGCTTTCGTATCAGTGTTCTGTGTGTGTCTGATCTGATGCTACCGCACTTCGACCCCGCGCGGAACGCGAAATCTCAGATACCTACTCGGTGGAGCCTTCCCTGACGTCGTTCTCCTCGGCGGCGACGCCGGCCTCATCTTCGATCAGACCGACCGCACGAAGCACCTCATCCTGAAGCTGAACTGCCAGTTGAGGGTTCTCCCGGAGGAATTGTTTGACCTTCTCGCGTCCCTGGCCGAGTTGATCCCCGTCGTACGTGTACCAGGCACCGGCCTTCTGGACGATGCCCTCTTCGACGGCGACGTCGAGCAGGCTTCCTTCACGCGAGATGCCTTCGCCGAACATGATGTCGAACTCGGCGAGTCGGAACGGCGGTGCGACCTTGTTCTTCGCGATCTTGGCCCGAACCCGGTTGCCGACGTTGTCGGTCCCCACCTTGATCGCTTCGATCCGCCGGACGTCGATCCGAACACTGGCATAGAACTTGAGGGCCCGCCCACCGGGGGTCGTTTCCGGGCTCCCGAACATTACGCCTATCTTTTCGCGAAGCTGGTTGATGAAGACCACGGTGGTTTGGGATCGGTTGATCGTTCCGGCAAGTTTGCGCAGCGCCTGAGACATCAACCTGGCCTGGAGGCCGACGTGCGTGTCTCCCATGTCGCCTTCGAGTTCGGCACGAGGCACCAGCGCGGCGACCGAGTCGATCACGACCACATCGAGCGCCCCCGATCGGATCAGCATGTCGGTGATCTCGAGGGCCTGCTCCCCCGTGTCGGGCTGTGAGATCAGCATCTCGTCAACGTCGACACCGATCGCTCGGCAGTAGACGGGATCGAGCGCGTGCTCGGCATCGATGAAGGCAGCCAGACCGCCGTTGCGCTGCGCTTCGGCCACGATGTGCAAAGCGAGGGTCGTCTTCCCTGAACTCTCCGGACCGTAGATCTCGACGATCCTGCCGCGCGGCACACCACCGATACCGAGCGCGAGATCGAGAGAGAGCGCCCCCGTCGGGATCGCAGCGATGTTGTGGATCTCTTCGTCGCCCATTCTCATGATGGCACCCTTGCCGAACTGGCGCTCGATCTGGGACATAGCCATCTCGATGTTCTTGTCGCGGTCGCCCTGATTGTCAGCCACGTTGTCTCCTTCTTAGACGTTCCCGTAACGTACCGGGCGCCTGTGACAGATTCTGCTCAGCGAATGACATTGATGCTATTCGGGGAGTGTTCGGTACATTAGGCGAACATCTGTTCGATGTCGAGGAAATGGGAAGAACCATGACTTCGACGATCGTTCGTGCGTGGAACCACACACCAGATGGTTGTAGACACGGTCGAAGAGATCCTCAGAGCAGGACTTCGTCGATGGCGTCGTAGGTGGATCCCTCGCGACGCAGATGGCTCTGGTAGATCGTCAACCGGTCCACCTCCATCTTGAGAGGGAACGAGCCGACCTGCTCGATGATCCCTTCGACGCTCACCGGCGGTCGAATGCGCGAGAGCGTGACATGTGGATGGAACGGACGATCCTCCGCTTCGAATCCCGCCGAGATCGCCGCTTCCTCGCACACGGCGGCCATCGCCGCCGCTGCGCCACCCCCTCGACCGACGCCGAGCCACAGCACGGTTGCTCGCGACGCCTTCGGGAACGCCCCGAGACCGACGAAACCGAGTGTGAAGGGCTCAACAACCACGTGTTCATCGAGGAATTCGAGGATGCGGTCACGCTGCACGGGTTCTGTGGGGCCGAGGAACCGCAATGTCAGATGCCAGTTGTCGGGCGGCGTCGGCCTTCCCGGCACCCGAACTGTTCGTTCACCCAAGAATGCGGCAAGGCCGTGACGGATTTCGTCGGTCAAAGCGACCGCGAGGAACAGCCGATCGGTCACCGACTCCCCCACGCGACCCCCTGAAGCGACATGCGCGACAGGTGAAGAGCGGCCGTTGATGCGAACGTCCGGACGCGCTCCCGATCCCCGGGGAGCGTGAGAGTGCGGACCTGCGTCCCATCCGGCGTCGCCACCGAGACCACCACCGTCCCCACGGGCCGGTCCTGCGGGTCGGGACCCGCGGATCCGGTGACCGCCACAACGACGTCTGCCCCCAATTGCCTACGGGCTCCGCCCGCCATCGCTATCGCGACCGGTTCGCTTACCACACCATGCTCAGCGATCACGTGCGCAGGAACGCCCAGGAGCGACTCCTTCACCTCCGCCGCATAGGACACGATCGAGCCGCGGAACACCCGACTCGCCCCGGGAACGGAGGTGATGCGTCCCGCGATCAGGCCACCCGTCGCCGACTCGGCAGTCCCGAGCGTCCACCCACGCTCTTTGAGCATGCGGAGGATCACCACCTCGACGGTGTCGTCATCGACGCCGAAGATCCGGTTGTCGAGCCGCTCGCGAACCGTCGCCTCCATCGGAGCGATCAACGCCCATGCCTCGTCGCGTGTCGCGGCCTTCGCGGTGACTCGGATCTTGATCTCACCACCCGATGCGAGGAACGCGATCGTCGGGTTCGTCGATCCGTCGTAGAGATCGCCGAGCCGTTCACCGATCGCAGATTCCGACTCTCCCCAGGTCCGCAACAGACGGCTGACGACTGCCGAATCGCCGCCGCCGAGGAACGGGATGACGGAGTCTTCGAGCATCGGAATCATCTCTGCCGGGACGCCGGGCAGAGCGAATACCCACGTATCGGCGATACGCAGGCGGATACCGGGAGCCGTTCCCTTTGGATTCGCGATCAGCGTCGAGCCGTCGGGACGCTCGGCTTGCTGGAGGTTCGACTCGGGCATGACCCGACCGCCGACGGCCCACCGTTCGCGAAGCCGGTCTGCCTGGTCCGGGTCGAAGATCAGTTCGACGCCGGCTGCTCGGGCAATCGCCTCTCGTGTCAGATCGTCCTTCGTGGGTCCGAGGCCCCCGGTGATGATCAACGCTTCGGCCCGGGAACAGGCCGCACCGATCGCAACCGCAATGCGGGCTTCGTTGTCGCCGACCACCGTTTGTTGGAAGTGATCGAGTCCTGCATCGGCAAGCCGCTCGCCTATTCGCGTCGCGTTGGAGTTCACAATCTGACCGAGCAACAGCTCCGTACCGACGGCGAGGATCTCGACGATCATGCAGGACCTCTCACGATCGCGTCGAGGTCCGTCCCGTAGCCCCCGGTGATCTCGACGGTGAGCCACTCCCCCGGCTCTCCTTCGTCGAGGAGGATCACGCCGTCGATCTCCGGCGCCTCCCGGTACGAGCGTGCCACGGGTCGGTCATCCTCGACCTGGTCCACGACGACCGTGAGTGTTCGACCGATCTGATCGATGGAACGGGCCGTCGTGATGTCATCCTGGACGCCTTGGAGATGGCGCAGCCGAGTGTGTTTCTCCGAAACCGGGATCTGATTGTCCATGACGGCAGCCTCGGTGCCCTCCTCCGGCGAGTAGGGGAAGAAGCCGGCCCAGTCGAGCCTCGCGTCGTCGAGGAAGGCGGCAAGGTCATCGACATCGTCGTCGGTCTCTCCTGGAAAACCGACGATGAACGACGATCTCATCGCCGCGTCCGGAGCCAGAGACCGAATGCGATCGATGAGATCCCGATGCTGGTCCCCCGATCCAGGGCGCTTCATCGCCCGGAGCAGACGACTGGAGGCGTGCTGGAGCGAGAGGTCGAAGTAGTCCGCGATGATCGGATTGCCCGTCATCTCCTCGATCAGCGTCGGCCGGATCTCGCGCGGATACAGGTAGTAAAGCCGGAGACGACGGAGTCCGTCGACGTCGGAGACGTACCGGATCAACTCAACGACGTCGGGGGCGTCGGTGTCCCGACCGTAGGCGGCGAGGTCCTGGGCAACCAGCCCGATCTCCGCGACCCCTGCCGCGGCGAGTTCGGCGATCTCGTCCCGGATGTTCTCGGGACTCCGTGACCGTTGCTTGCCCCGAAACTGCGGGATCGCGCAGAACGTGCAGAGCTTGTCGCATCCTTCCGCCACCTTCACATACGCGTATGGCGTCGTCGGCGTGGGGCGCCGGGTTTCGTACAGGATGTCCATGTGAGACCGACGGGCGGAACCGATGGTGAGAGGTGTCCATCGTCGCAGTGCGTCCAGGCGATCGACGAGTTCGGAGTAACGATCGAGCCCCAACACGGCGTCTGCCTCGGGGAGCGCCTCGGTGAGTTCGGTCTCGTATCGCTGAGCCATACAGCCGACCACAACGAGGCTTGCGTCCCGCCGCTTCGCCCCGGCAAGGTCGAGAATCGTGTCGACCGATTCCCGACGCGCCGGCTCGATGAATCCACACGTGTTCACCATCACGACATCGGCGGATTCGGGGGACGAAGCCTCTGCGTATCCGGCGGCCGTCAGCATTCCGGTGATCTTGTCGGAGTCGACCTGGTTCTTGGCGCATCCGAGCGTCGTCAGCCAGATCGTGGGGGCAGCAGGGGTCATCGACGGCAAGCGTACCGTGGAGGCGAGCCGAGGCTGCAGCGCGCGGCGATGCCTGGTCGTCGAGATGGGCGACATGTGCCGCTCAACTCACTCCTACGCCAATCTTCGATAGCTGCCGCGGTGGTAGACGAGCGGGTCCACGAGATCCGTGATCTCGACCCGGTCGATGCCCGCCGAAACCAGAAGCGAGTATCCCTGCTCGATCACCGAGACGCCGCTGCAGTAGGCACGGTCCGCGACGTCGTCGAGGGTCGGGCCCCAATCACTCGAGCTCACGGCAAGTCCGGAGAATGAACCACCGGGGCTTGGCCGTCGTCCGGCAAACACGTCGGAGAGACCGCGATCGGGTTGCGCGAGCACGTGCAGGACGAACCGGTCGGTTCGCTCGATGATCTCGTAGACGTCGGCCGTTGGGCCGAGGAGGAAGTGCACACTCCCCGGTTCGCCCTCGGCGAGCATGATCGAGGAGATCGTCAACCCAGACCTCCCGGTGTCGTCTCCCGCGGTGACGATGGTCACCGGTGCTGCGAGCCGCCCGCGGAATCGCCGGATCGGGTCGCGTTCAGGCTCCGGCGCGGCGAACGGGTCCTCGCCCTCGTGAATCTCTCCGGACATGGTCCCTCCTCGGTTTCTTCCTGACCCGACCCACCGTCGTGTCCAAGCGGAGCGACGACGATCCGGAAATCTCAACGCCTCGATCCGTCAGCATCCCTTTGACGCGACCGAAGCCCGGCCGGCTCGGACAGTCCTCGCAGCGTCTGGTCGAGATCTGTCCCGATCATGCTCTCACCCTATCCGAAAGCAAGCCGTGCAGCCGCCACTACGGCTGCGGCGACGAGAACCCACCGGATCCATGCGGCACCCCTCAGAACGGCAAGACGCGATCCCACCCATGCTCCCGACATCTGACCCCCGGCGAGTACCCCACCTACGGCAATGTCGACCTGCGAGGCATGGGCGAAGAGCAGGATCGCTATCGGCGAGTAGGCGGCGATCAGCACGACCTTCGCTGCGTTGCCGTTGACGAGATTCATTCCTGCGCCTAGTACAAGACCTGCGAGCAGCAGGAATCCAACCCCTGCTTGAACGAAGCCGCCGTAGAACCCGATACCGAAGAACACCAGCGAACGCCAGGGTTCATGGAGCGCTACTTCGCGCTCCTCGAGCCAGCGCGACGGGCGCAACACCACGGACGCAGCCACAAGGAGCAGAACACCGGCGAAAACCATCCGAAGCACATCGGGTGGTGTCACGGTCGAGAGCCACGCCCCGGCGGCGGCCCCGATCACCGTCGGGACCAGAAGAACGCTGAGTCGGCGCCAGGGAACCGCCTCGCCCTTCTGGTAGCCGGCGATCGCGGTCAGGTTGGCGAGGAAGATGGCGATGCGGTTCGTCCCATTCGCCGTATTGATGCCGACCATCTCGGTGAGGATGGGAATCGTGATGGCGGATCCGCCACCGGCAAGCGCGTTGATGAAGCCGGCAGCGGCGCCTGCGGCGACAAGGACCAGAGCCTCAAGGAGGGTCACGGAGTGGACGAGATCGACATTCGACCAGAGGCTACTGCCGGACGAGTCGAGCGGATTTCCACCCGCGTACCGAACTCAGCAGACCAAGTCCGTCTGCACCATCGAGATCATCGACCATGATGACCTCTTCGACCAGCGCACCCTCGTCGATCAGTACCTGTCGGAGGATCCCGGGGAGACACCCCGACGCGAGCGGAGGAGTGATCCACGTCCCCGCGCACTGGACCGCGACGTTGTGCGTCGTCGCCTCAGTCAATTCGCCCCGCTCGTTCACCATCAGCACATCCTCGACGCCGGTGTAGGGCTCGCTGCGATCCGTGTACGCACGCCTCGCGGTCGTCTTGTGGAATCGGTAGATGCTCCCGGACGAGATGGCCGTCGTATCAAGAGCACACGCCACCGGGTCGTGTTCGGGGGTAGGCCACCACCGTGCCGGTGGCAAATCGTCGGGGTCGAACGTAACGACGGTCTGGCCGATCCGGTCAATCTCGAGTCGCACGGCGTGTGCGCCGCTCTTCCCGGCCACCGCCTCTTCCAGGGTGTCAAACACGGATGCCTCGTCGAACCGGAACCCGAAGTACGCGGAGGAGTCGCCGATGCGTTGAAGGTGCCGGTCGAGCCACCAGTAGCCGTGTTCCTCTTCCCACCGGACGGTCTCGAAGAGCGAGATCTCTGGACGCCGCTGAACCAGGACCCGCGTCTTCGCCTGCGCTTCCTCGTACTCGCCCATTGGCACGGATGTCTCCGTGATCCCGGCTCCGACACCGTACTCTCCGACGCCTTCATCAGCATCGACGGTGACCGTTCGAATGGCGACGCTGAAGCTGGCGTCCGGCCGTCCCCCGTCGGTCGGCGTCATAAACCCGACCGCACCCGCGTAGACGCCGCGAGCCCGACACTCGAGCGTCGCGATGGCCTCCATGGCACGAGGCTTCGGTTCGCCGGTGACGGCCGCTGAGGGGAACAGCGAACGGAAGACATCAACGATTCCGATAGTCGGCTTGAGTTTCGCCGACATGGCCGACGCGAGCTGCCACACCGTCTCGAGTCGTTCGAGCCCCATCAGCTCATACATCTGAATCGTGTCGGGGACGGTGATGCCGACCAGCTCCTCGATCACGCGATCGACGATCCGCTGGTGCTCATCGCGGTCCTTTTCCGACGCTGAGAGTTTGGCGGCGTTGTCCTCGTCCTCCGCCGACCACCGCCCGCGCGGGGCGGTGCCTTTCGTCGGTCGAACATCGATCTTCGACCCCTCGATGGCAAAGAACCGCTCTGGTGACGCGCTCAGTATCCGGTATCGCCCCAGGTCGATGAAGGCCCCGTTGCCGCCGCGTTGGGAGAGCACGAGGTCACGGTAGAGCTCTCTCAGATCTCCGCTGATGGCAGCATCAAGACGGAGGGCGTAGTTGATCTGGGCGAGGTCTCCAGAGGTGATGAGACGGCGAACACGGTGCACGTTTTCCCCGTAGGTGTCCTCGTCCATCGTTGGGATCCACGGCGACACGGTGTACGGGGATGTGTCAACGCGGGTCTCACCGATGAACGGATCAACATCAGCCCGATCGCGAAAGAGGCCGAACCATGCGAGCGGCAGGTCGGCGAGCAACTCTCCCTGCTCGCGGGTCCGCACCGGAAGTGCCGAGTCGAACGCGGGGGCTGCCTCGTACGCGACGAAACCGACCGACCAGAGTCCATTCCGGGCGGCAGCTTCGGCCTGTCCGACGACATCGAGGACGTCATCGATGTGGTGGGCCTCCAGGACGCGTTCCGGATTGGAGAATTCCATGGATCGCCCGCCGGTCGGAGTGAACTGGTCGAGGCGTGCGGTGATCATCGATATCAGGCTACGCGACGAAATCGACCGGTGACGGGACTCGCTAGCCGATCAGAGACCCGAGTTCCTCTTCGGTCACGAGGACGGACCGGGCCTTCGATCCCTCGGAGGGTCCGACGATGCCCTTGTTCTCCAAGATGTCCATCACACGTCCGGCCCTCGCGAATCCGATCCTGAGCTTGCGTTGGAGCATGGAGGTGGAGCCGAGCTGGCTCCTGACGACGAGCTCAATGGCCTGTCGCATGATCTCCGGATCCTCGCCTTCGAACTCTTCGTCCACCTTGGTGGCCTTATCGGCGGCTTCGAACACCTCGGTATCTTGGTACTTGGCGTTCTGTTGTCCCCGCACGAACTCGACGACGCGATGGACCTCGGCTTCAGAGACCCATGCCCCCTGGATCCGCTCCGGTTTCGGCTCCCGCGCCGTGACGACCAGCATGTCGCCGAGACCAACAAGCTTCTCGGCGCCAACCTGGTCGATGATGACGCGGGAGTCCGTTTGAGAAGCGACGGAGAACGCCAAGCGGGATGGAACGTTCGCCTTGATGACACCTGTGATGACATTCACCGATGGCCGCTGCGTGGCCAGCACCAGGTGGATCCCGACGGCTCGTGCCATCTGGGCGATGCGCACGATCGAGTCCTCAACCGTTCGCCCTGCGACCATCATCAAGTCGTTCAGCTCATCGACCACGAGCACGATGTAGGGGAATCGGTCGAATAGCTCCTCGTCGACTCCGCCCGCGTCGTACTTCTCGTAGTACGACTCAACGTCGCGAACGCCCGAATCGGCCAGGAGGTCGTATCGACGATCCATCTCGGCGACGGCCCATTGGAGGGCATCGGCGGCCTTCTTCGGACTGGCAATGACCCGGGTGAGGAGGTGGGGAACGTTGTTGTACTGGCCGAGTTCGACCCGCTTCGGATCGACGAGGATTAGCCGTACCTGGTCCGGCCGTGCGCGCATGAGAATCGATGTGAGCAGGGCATTGATGCACGATGACTTCCCTGCTCCGGTTGCACCCGCGATGAGCATGTGTGGAAGTTCGGTGAGACGGAGCATGCGGGCACTGCCGCTGACGTCCTTGCCAAGTGCGATGAGCATCGGGTCGGTGTCCTGTGCAGCCGTGTTGCTGGCGAGGATGTCGCCGAGCGTCACTATTTGCCGATTCCGATTCGGGACTTCGATTCCGATGGCGCTCTTGCCAGGGATGGGAGCGAGGATCCGAACGTCCGCCGAAGCGAGGGCGTAGGCGATATCGTGGGACAGCGTCGTGACCCGGGACACCTTCACCCCAGGTGCGAGTTCGATCTCGTATCTCGTCACGGTCGGGCCGGGGACGATTCGTGTGAGTCGGGCATCGACCCCGTGCTGGCTCAGCGCGTCCTGCAACTCGGCAGCGGTCTGTTCGAGGCCGCCGCGGTTCGGCCCCTCGGACGCCGACGCCTCGAGAAGCGCGAGAGGCGGCAGTTGGTACCCGTCGACCGAGACCCCTTGCGGAGCGGGGATGCGCTTCGGCTTCGCCTGCTTCGGAGCATTGACGGACTTCTTGGGTCCATTCTCGGGCCGGGTCGTCGACAGATCCGGAGCCGACTCGTGGATCTCGATCGGCCCGTCGGTCCGCACCACCGACGTCGACGGTCCGTCGTCGGATCCGAACCCGGTCCACGAACGGAGATGTCGCGTGAACGAGCTGATCGTTCCTGCGACATCCTTTATCGAAGCCCTGGTAATGATGAGTGTGCCGAGTCCGAGTGCCGCGAAGAGCACGAGGAACGCACCCCAGAATCCGATGGTGCGACGAAGCGGGAACGCGACGAGGGCTCCGACGGCCCCGCCACTGTCCTTGACCCGATCCACATTGCCGGCCAGCGCAACCGAGCCGGTCAACAGGTGGAACAACGCGAGCGAAGCCACGAAGACCGCAGCAAGACCGGCCACCAGACGACCACGATCCTCGCTGCAGCAAACACCGACGAGAGAGAGTCCAACGATGACGAGCACCACCGGCACACCGAACGCCCACATGCCGAAGAGGAATCGCAGTGAGCCGGAGAGGCCGGCGCCGATCGGCCCGGAGAGACCGAAGAACGACAGGCTGACAAGAGCGGCAAGCACAATAAGTACAACGCCCCACACGTCATCACTCTGACGTGCGAAGCGTTCCCGGATGCGGTCCCGACCCGTCCTTAGCGCTTGGACGGTTCTGGCCCGAAGGGAGATCCGTTTGGTTGTCTTGGGGGCCGCTTTGCTCCGCCCCGTTGCCCCGCGGTTCTTGGTCCGCGTTGCCATCTGCCCGTAACGATACCCGAGAAAGCCCCAGAGGTGAACAACCCAACGCGCGAACGGTCACACGAAGATTTACAAGAGTGTAATTCGCGCCCGTATCTCCACGGCTAGGAGAAACCGATCCCGACGCTCTTCGCCGAAGTTGGCGGAGCGGAAACGAGCCGCGAACAACTGTATCCTCTCCCCCATGAGCG
This sequence comes from uncultured Saprospiraceae bacterium, assembly GCA_964195515.1. Lineage (GTDB taxonomy): Bacteria > Actinomycetota > Acidimicrobiia > Spongiisociales > UBA5794 > JAHEEL01. The sequence continues at coordinate 19,143 of CAXMQO010000084.1, forward strand.
ATTCCACCGCACCGCTTCGTGCTCTGCTCGCTGCCGGCGAATGGGAGGCGGCTGATCGCGAGACACGTCGTCTCCTGATCAGTGACGCCGACGTCGGTGGGTACGTCGGCCTCGATCCCGACGAAGCCGCCAACGTGGGCTGCGACCTCCTCCGGTCAATCGACGTCGCTTGGAGGGATGCGTCCGATGGTCGCTTCGGCTTCACCCCACAGGCCAACGCCTTGAAGGTCGCCCGTGACAGCGGCCTGCCGCGAGCCGACACGTGGCGAGCATTCGGGCGGTCGGTTGGATGGGTCGATGGCAGAGAATGGCTCGAAGGAGACAGTGTCCGATACGAGGCGGATGCACCGGCCGGCCACCTCCCCTGGCTCCCGGGAACGACGACGGCCGTGAATACCGGACGCATTTACGAGGGCTACTTCCTCTTCTACGGCCGATTCGCTAACTGCCCCGACTGACGACGACCCCTACGAATCGTCGCCAGAGGAGAGCGCCTCAACATCGAACTCGACGGCCGTTGCAGACTCGGAAATCTTCCACAGCGTCTGCATGGTGTCGGGTCGATTCCGCAATCCGGTAATCGGGCGGCGCACCGGAGACCCCGAATTGACCCACCGCGGCGTGTACAGCTCGCCGCCGCGCGCCGCAGGATCGGTGGCGGCGCGGAGTTGCGGTAATGCGCCCTTCGAAGGTGACATCCCCACCCACTGCACCGTCGCCGCAAAGAACCGCTGGCTGGCTCCGCCATGTGCACGTGCGCTGTAAGCCTGCAGGCCGGTGTTCGAGTACCCGGGATGAGCGGCGAGGCTCGCCGCCGACGCCCCGGCGCGCTCGAGGCGATGATTCAGCTCGAGTGCAAAGTTCATGTTCGCGATCTTGGATCGACCGTACGCGCCCCACGGCGAGTACTTCTTCTCCAGATTCAGATCATCAGGATCCAGCTTCGTCGCGGCGTGACGGGCGGTGCTGGTCACAGTCACGATTCTGGCACCGGTCGTATGCACGAGCGCAGGCATGAGCTGCGCCGTCAAAGCGAAGTGGCCGAGATGGTTCGTCCCGAACTGCATTTCGAATCCGTCGGCGGTGGAGCCCCGAGGTATCCCCATCACTCCGGCATTGTTGATCAGCAGATCGACCGCTGCATGCTCTCCGATCACCCGCTCGGCGAACGCGGACACCGATGCGAGTGAGGCGAGATCAAGCGCTCGGACCTCGAGGCGAGCGTTGGGAATCTCCGCCCGCACCTCGGTAACCGCCCGCTCAGCCTTCTCCCGGTTGCGCACCCCCACTACGACGAGCGCTCCCTTTCGAGCAAGCTCACGAGTCGTCTCGAGTCCAAGTCCCCCGTTCGCCCCCGTTACCACGGCAACGCGGCCCGTCTGATCAGGGATATCGCCTGCAGTCCAACCCATTCCGTGACTCCTCCGTCGTGGTAATCAATCCTTGCGTACCGCGTGGCCTCGTGATACATCTGAGACAATCGCCTGGGATCAGGCGAGTCAGTGTCAGACCTTGATGACCACCGGGAACACAACTGGGCGCCGCTTGATGTGGGCCTGGACTGCCTTACGAGCCGCATTCCGGATCCGGCTGCGGAGCGCATCGGGGTCGATCGGAGATTCCAGCGTCTCGATCCCTTGCAGGACGCGTGCCTGAACGGCATCGTGAAGCACCTCTGAATCTCCGGTGACGCCATGGCTATCGACGTCGGGGCCGAACACGATGTCACCCTTCTTCGCGTCGAGACCAACAGTGACGAGGATGACACCGTCGTCGGCGAGATGCCGACGGTCGCGAAGCACGGCTTCGTCCTCTCCGACTTCGAGACCATCCACGTAGACGTAGCTCGAAGACACGGCGCCTCGTTCGACCCTCAGATCCCCATTCTCGAGAACGACGACATCTCCGTCTTCGCACACCTCGACCTCGGGAATCCCCACGGACCGGGCGAGCAAAGAGTTCGCAAGCATGTGCCGATGCTCACCGTGCACCGGTACCACGGCCTGCGGCTTCACGATGTTGTACATCACCTTCAGCTCCTCTGCCGCCGCGTGCCCCGACACGTGAACGTGCGTATTGAGACCGTGATGGACCGTGACCCCGATCCGGGACAGGTTGTTGATCACGCGCGAAACCCGCTTCTCATTGCCGGGGATCGGTGTTGCCGAGATGATCACCGTATCGGTCGGATCGAGAGCGATCGATCGGTGTTCCCCCGCGGCCATGAGCGACAACGCGGCGAACGGCTCCCCCTGACTCCCGGTCGAGATGACCGCTGCCTGCTCCGGCGGGAGGGTCAGTAGTTCTTTGAGTTCGACAAGGCTGCCGTCGAGAATATCGAGCTTCCCGATCTCGGTCGCGATCTCACTGTTGCGCAGCATCGATCTGCCGAGGAATGCGACCTTCCGTCCATCGGCGACCGCAGCATTGATCGACTGTTGGACGCGGTGGAGGTGGCTCGCGAAGCAGGCAATGAGGACTCGCCCCTCTGCTTCGTGGACAAGTTCTGCGATCCGAACACCGACCGTCTTCTCCGAGACCACAACACCGGGCCGTTCGGCGTTCGTCGAATCGGCGAGGAGGAGTCGCACGCCACGACGACCGAATCCGGCGAAGCTCTGGAGATCGGTTGTGACACCGTCGATCGGTGTCGGATCGAGTTTGAAGTCACCAGTGTGGAGGACGATCCCCTCTGGAGTCTCGAACGCGATACCGGTCGCGTCGGGCACCGAGTGGGTTACCGGGATGAACGCGAAGCGAAAGTTCCCGTGCTCAATCCACGTGCCGGTTTCGACCACCCTCATGTCCGGCTCCACACCGAGTTCCGAGACGCGGGACTTGGCGAGTGCAGTCGTCAGGGGCGTGCCATAGACCGGGACGTTTCGCTCGCGCAGCAGATAACCGAGCGATCCAATGTGATCTTCATGACCGTGGGTCAACGCGACGAACGAAAACGCGTCACCGCGCTCGACAACGGAGGCAAAGTCGGGGAGGACGAGATCGACACCGAGCATGTCCTCTTCAGGGAACATGAGGCCGGCATCGACCATCGCGATCTGTCCGTCGATCTCGATCGTCGCGCAGTTCCTCCCGATCTCTCCCAGGCCGCCGTGGAAGGCGACTCGGACGCTCACCCTTCGCCCAGTGCTGCGAGTGCACGCCCAACGGCGTCCCTCGTGTCGTCCGATGCCGGGATCAACGGGAGCCTCGGCTCGCCGACCGGATCCCAGGCGAGATTGAGGCCGGCCTTGAGCGGCATGGGGTTCGGCTCGAGGAACAGCGCCTCGTTCAGAGGCGCCAGAGCGGCGTCGAGCCGGTCGGCCTCCTCGTCATCTCCGGAGATAGCCGCCTCGACCATTGCCTTGATCGTGTCCCCTGCGAGGTGTGCGGCGACGGAGACAACACCAACACCGCCCGCACGGATGATCTCTCTCGTGTGAACGTCCGATCCGGAATACACGGCGAAGCCTTCCGGCAGTGCCTCCATCTGACGCCTCGTGAAATCGAGGTCGTCGACGGCATCCTTCACTGCAACGATCCTCTCATGTTCAGCGAGACGGACGAGTGTCTCGATCTCGATGATTCGACAGGTTCGGCCGGGGATGTTGTAGAGCAGGACGGGGAGGTCCGTTGCGTCGGCGATCGCGGAGAAGTGCCGGGCGATCCCTTCCTGAGGTGGCTTCGAGTAGTACGGAGTCACGGCCATCACGCCATGCACTCCTGACTCGGCGGCCCGCCGGGTGAGTTCGACGGACTCACGGGTGTCGTAGGTGCCGGTTCCGGCAATCACTGTGATGCGATCACCGACGGCGTCGACCGCGGCCTTGAACAGCGCTACTTTCTCGACCTTCGACAGGGTCGGCGACTCGCCCGTCGTACCACCGACGACGATCCCGTCGGAGCCGTGTTTGGCGAGGTATCGAGTCAACCTCCAGAAGGTGCCGTAGTCGATGGATCCGTCATCGCCGAACGGGGTGATGACGGCGGTCAGGACCTGGCCAAAGGGTGCGTTGGGTCTGATCTCCATGACCGCGACGGTAGCAGGGGAGTCCCCGGTAACCTCGTCTCTATGACCACTCCCAGCGACTTTGTGAAGGACGTCGACGCGGCCAATTTCCCGCAGGAAGTGCTGCGGCGCAGCCGTGAGGTTCCGGTCGTCGTGGACTTCTGGGCCGCATGGTGTCAACCGTGCCTGATCCTGGGACCGATCCTCGAGAAGGTCGCGTCGGAAGCCGGAGGCGCCTTCGAACTCGTCAAGGTCGACGTCGACTCCAACCAGGAGCTCGCCGCCCAGTACGGCGTGCAAGGCATCCCAATGGTCATCGCTTTTCGGGACGGCAAGATCGCCGACGCTTTCACGGGTGCACTCCCCGAACCGGCGGTTCGCCAGTGGATCGAGGGAATTCTCCCCACCGAACTCGACCTCATGGTGGATCAGGCACGCACTGCCCTCCTCGCGGACGACGACGTCACCGCAGAGCACATCCTCCGCCAGGTTCTCGATCGGCAGACCGACCACTCCGAAGCCGGGGCGATTCTTGCCTCCATGCTGATCGAACGTGGCGAGACCGATGAGGCGATGATCGTCCTCGGTCGTCTCGCCCCCGACATCGAAGTCGACCGTCTCCAGTCGGCCGCCCGGCTGAAGGCTTCCAGCGGCCTGGATCTCTCCGAACTCGAGGCGAGACTGGCGATCGACGATTCGGACGAAGACGCACGCATCGATCTTGCCAAGGCGCTCGCCGCCCAGAGCGAGTTCGAGCCTGCGCTCGACCACCTTCTCGTCGTCGTTCGGGCGAGAGGACCGAAGAAGGAGGAAGCAAGGATCGCGATCCTCGACATCTTCGGCGTCCTCAGCGACGAACACCCCCTGACGCAGACCTACCGAAGACAGCTCGCGACCGCGCTGTTCTAGGAGCAAAGCCGACAGCCAGCAAGCTCGAGCGGTGAGCGCTGGGTTCTTGATCCGTCCCCTCGGCCGAAGCACGGGGGGACGCGGAGCGCTACCAACGCCGGGGGCACTTGCCTCCTTTCCTCACCCCCAGGGGAAGGTGCCGACATTGGGAGGCGGAGACGGGGCCAGACCTGTCGCGAGACTCCAAACCCCGACTTCGAAGGCACACCTGATCTACTGATCTACTCGATCCCGAGGATCGACCCGAGACCAACCGTCACCGATTCGTCGAGATCCCATACCGCGCGAATCGCTGCCACCACGCCCGGCATGAACGCCGTCCTGTCGGTGGTGTCGTGGCAGATCGTGAGCGTCTCTCCCGTGCCGCCGAATAACACCTGCTGATGTGCCACCAGTCCCGGGAGACGGACGGCATGCACCGGAACACCCAAGACATCGGCGCCTCGCGCCCCGGGAAGCAGTTCTGTCGACTCCGTGGCGCGGTTCTGCGGGGCAGCGCCGGCGATCCGCTCGGCGGTCGCGATCGCCGTTCCGGATGGGGCATCGACCTTGCGATCGTGGTGCAGCTCGATGATCTCCGCTGCGGCGAAGTGAGGGGCGGAGAGTTCGGCGAGGCGCATCATCACGACGGCCCCGACCGAGAAGTTCGGCACAACGAGACAATTCGGAGGGCCACTCCCCCACTGCGCGCGCAAGCTCGCGACACGGTCGGCGTCAAATCCCGAGGTGCCAACGACGGCGCTCAACCCGAGCGATCGCCAGGTTGCAAGGTTCTCCATCACGACATCGGGTTCGGTGAACTCAACGACGACGACGGATTCTGCCAACGCCGCTGGATCATCACCGACCGTGTGTCCGGCAATCGTTGTCCCGGCGTGGTGCGGGTCGTAGAGCGGTCCGAGTTCCAGATCGGCGCTCGCCGCCACGGCCTCCGTAACGAGGCGCCCCATCCGACCGCCTGCTCCCGAAACGCTGACGATCATCGAACAAACTCCTCGAGATCGGATTCTTCGAACGGACCGGTCGCTCCGATGACGTACGGCCCTCCGTAGGCCGCCCGGGACACGTCGATCACCTCAGCGAGCGTGACGGCATCGACCTTGGCGACGATCTCATCGACCGACCGATGCTCGAGGCCGGTGACCTCGTTGCTACCGAGTCGATTCATGCGACCGTCCGCGTCCTCGAGGGAGATTGCGAGGGCCCCTTGCACGTGGCCCTTCGCTCGGATGAGTTCCTCTTCCGTGATGCCGTGCTCCATCATCCTGTCGAGTTCTCCGCGAACGAGCTTCAGCACTTCTGCGGTCTGCGACGGCGTCGTCCCGACGTAGACGGCGTTCGAACCGGCATCGGTGAACGGCAGCCTGAATGCGTGGACCGCATAGGCGAGTCCTCGCGTCTCCCGGATTTCGTGGAACAGTCGGCTCGACATACCGCCGCCGAGAACATGGTCGGCGACGATCAAGGCGTAGCGACGGTCGTCGTCACGCGTGAGGCTCGGGCCACCAAGAATGAGGTGTGCCTGCTCGGTGTCCCGATGGCGGACCCCGACATTGCGGGAAGGCGACGGGGTCACCAGGTCCCTACCGATCTCGTCACCTTGCCAGCCTCCGAACTCATTCCCGATGAGTTCGACGAGGTGACCGTGATCGATCCGCCCGGCCACGGCGATCACCGTCGACTTCGGGGAGTAGCGACGCGCCCAGTAGCCGTGGATCGTGTCGCGGCTCATGTCCCCGATCGATTCGGGCGTGCCGAGGATCGGTGGAGCGAGTGGATGGGCACCCCACAACGCGGTGATGAACTGTTCGTGAGCGACGTCGGTCGGGTCGTCCTCATTCATGTTGATCTCTTCGAGTACGACCCCGCGCTCGTTGTCGATCTCGGCCTGTCGGAATGCGGGGCGCTGGAGCATCTCGCCGAGGATCTCAACACCGAGTTCGAGGTCGACGTCGCGCATCCGAGCCCAGTAGCAGGTGTATTCCTTGGAGGTGAAGGCGTTGTGTCGGGCACCGATTGCGTCGAACGCCTCACTGATCCTGCGAGCGGGCCATTCCTCGGAGCCCTTGAAGAGAAGATGCTCGAGGAAGTGACTGGCGCCGGCCTCGATGGGGTCTTCGTCGCGGCTCCCGGTCCCGACCCACGCCCCAATAGCGAGGGAGCGCAGTGGGGGCATGTCTTGGGAGATGATGCGCAGCCCATTCGGCAGCGTTGTGAGCTCGTAATGCATATCGAACGATGATAGGGAGCTACGCAGCGAACCCAGGGTTGGTGTCCCCGTATGCGGCGCTGTGTTCTTGCAGGACATCCCGTACGCATGTCGCGGGACATCCCTGACAGTGTTGGAGGATGCAAAGAGAACTACCGATGAGTCTGCGTCGAGCGATCGCTGAGATGGATGTCGTCAACGTCAACGTGGCAGCGTTCTGTCGTGATCACTCGGTGAGTCGTGACCGGTTCTATGAGATCCGGCGCCGATACGAAGCCGAAGGTGACGCCGGGTTGGCGCCGCGTTCTCGAGCCCCGCTGCGGGTCGCGAACCGCACATCGCCAGCCGTGGAGGATCTGATCGTCACATGGCGTAAGGAACTCACCGATGACGGACTGGATGCGGGTGCTGAGACGATCAAGTGGCATCTCGACGCTTGCGGTATCGACGCACCCGACGTGTCAACGATCTGGCGGATCCTGACACGACGCGGGTTCATCACCCCTGACCCGTCCAAAGCACCAAACAGGAAGTGGAAACGGTTCGTTGCAGATTTCGTCAACGAGATGTGGCAGACCGACGCCACCCACACCGAACTCGCCGATGGCACCAAAATCGACGTCGTCAACATCATTGACGACCACTCCCGTACCTGTACCCGGTCGCACGCCGTTGACGGGACAACCACAGGACCCGACGCGTGGAACGCCTTTGTCCAAGCCGTTGACGCCTACGGCATCCCGGCGCGGCTCCTCTCCGACAACGGCGCGCCGTTCACATCGAAACTGTTCACCGACAACCTCGCAGCACTCCACGTCAACACGACGAACAGCCGGCCGTTCCACCCCCAGACGTGCGGCAAAGTCGAACGGTTCCACCAGACCCTCAAGAAATGGCTCCAAGCGAGACCCAAACCCGCAACCGTCGCCGAACTCCAAGACCTCCTCGACACGTTCGTCGACATCTACAACAACCACCGGCCCCACCGCGGCATCGGCCGACGTATCCCCACAGACGTCTACAACACGTCACCCAGAATCGGACCCGACACCTACTCGGCACTGGACGAAACCACCGTCCATCACAACACCGTTGACCGCTCCGGGAGAGTCGAGATCCCCGGCCCTGCATCGATCACCATCGGCGCCGCCTACACCGCAGAGACCGCCACCACGATCCGAACCGGGAACCACGCACACGTCTTCATCAACCACCAACTCGTACGGGAACTCACCATCGACCCCACCCGACGATCGCAACCCCTCTACAAGCAGCCAGGGAGACCAACATGAAGACCAGAACCCACACCACCAACGTGTACGGGATGTCCCGCGACACCCGTACGGGATGTCCCGCGACACTACATCCCCGTATGCGGCGCTGTGGGCCCGCGGAACAGAGTGCTCAATATTCTGCGGGCCGGGGTCCGCTCATGCGGGGACAGCCACCCTGGGTACGTGTCCCCGTATGCGGCGCTGTGAGCCCGCGGAACGAAACGGTAGTGAGAGTTCCAGTTCGGTCCGACAACACCGTCGCTACAGTTGGCGCCATGAACGAACAAGACACGAGTGCGTCTTCGACAAATGAGTCGATCGCATCGCTTCAAGCTGAGAATGAGAAACTGCGATCCCAACTCGACGAGAGCG
>CAXMQO010000085.1:0-16727 GCA_964195515.1 uncultured Saprospiraceae bacterium
GCAGATATCGAAGCAGTCGGAGTGACGAACCAGCGCGAGACGACCCTGCTCTGGTCACGAGAGACCGGCGAACCGTTCGGTAACGCCGTGGTCTGGCAGGACATCAGGACCGCCGAGCTCTGCAGGGAACTCGGCGGCGACGACGGTGCCGACCGGTTCCGTGATCGGACCGGTCTTCCCCTCGCTACCTACTTCGCCGGACCGAAGATCAGGTGGTTGCTCGACCACGACGTCGAACTCCGTGTGCGGGCCGAAAGTGGAGATCTGGCCTTTGGGACGATGGACACATGGGTGGCGTGGAATCTGACGGGTGAACACGTCACGGACGTCACGAATGCCAGCCGAACTCTGCTGATGGACCTCGAGACGCTGTCGTGGGATGACGGTCTGCTCGACGCAATCGGCGTGCCGCCGTCGGTGCTGCCCCGCATCGTCCCATCGTCCGGGGTGATAGCACCCTCTCGAGACCCGCTGAGCGGCGTTCCGTTCGCCGGGATCCTCGGAGATCAGCAGGCTGCACTGTTCGGACAGGCGTGTTTCGACCCGGGCTCCGCCAAGAACACCTACGGCACCGGTTGTTTCCTGCTCATGAATACCGGTGAGCAGGCGGTCCGATCGGAGAACGGGATGATCACCACGGTCGCCTACCAGCGGACTGGGGAGCCCGCACGCTACGCCCTGGAAGGCTCGATAGCGATCGCCGGTGCAGGTGTGCAGTGGCTGCGTGACAACCTTCGGATGATCGACTCGGCAGAGGAGATCTCAGATCTAGCTCTCGAGGTCGAGGACAACGGCGGTGTCTACTTCGTCCCAGCCTTCTCCGGCCTGTTCGCTCCGTGGTGGCGCGATGATGCCCGTGGGGTCATCACCGGCCTCACCCGATTCGCGAACCGCGGCCACCTGGCACGAGCCGTTCTCGAGTCGACTGCTTTCCAGAGCCGGGACGTGCTTGAGGCCATGGAGGCCGACAGCGGGGTCGTTCTCTCCAGATTGAAGGTCGATGGGGGGATGGTCGTGAACGACATCCTCATGCAGTTCCAAGCCGACATGCTCGACGTCGACGTCGTCCGGCCGAAGATCAGCGAGACAACCGTGCTCGGCGCCGCGTACGCTGCCGGTCTCGCCGTCGGCTTCTGGGAGAGCCTCGACGAGATCGCCTCCCACTGGGAAGAGGACCGAACGTTCACTCCTGAAATGGATCCGGCCGATCGAGGTCTGAGATATCGCGAGTGGCACAAAGCGGTTGATCGGTCGATGGGGTGGGTCGAGTAGTCGGGCCGCGAGAACGCTTACTATCTGACTCGTATGTCGATTCCGAACCTTCTTGCCATCTCGCGATTGATCCTTACCCCGATCGCCATGGCACTCATCCTTGTCGGTCCTAATGACCAAGGCACACGGATCTTCGCGACCGTCGTGTTCGTGATAGCTGCGCTCACCGACTTCGCCGACGGATATCTCGCACGACGCTGGCAGCTCACGAGCACGCTCGGTGCATTTCTCGACACTGTCGCGGACAAGATCCTCGTCGCGGGTGCGTTGCTTGCACTCGTAGAGATCGGAACGGTCTCCACATGGGTGGCCTTCATCATCATCGGGCGCGAAATCGCGATCATGGGACTCAGGAGTGTCGCCGCACTCGACCAGGGAACCGTCCCACCGAGCATGTGGGGCAAGTCGAAGGCCGCCCTTCAGTTCACCGCGATCGCCTTCGCGATCCTTCGCCTCGACATCGCGATCGGACCATGGCGCCTCGATCAGTGGTTGATGGCAGCGGCCGTCGTCTCGACCGTTGTCTCGGCCGGCGATTACTTCTCCAAGTTCAGATCGGTGTTCACCAAAAGCCGATCAAAGGCCTGAGGTGAGCTACCAGCTTCCAGCTGCCGGCTGCCGGCCTGATCCCTGTCCCCCCGGTCGCAGGGCGGGGGGACGCGGAGCGATGCGAGGCAGGGGGGCCTCCTGCCGACGACTCGTAGCGGGCAGCCGGCAGCTTCCGTGACTTCCTTCGTCACCGGAGGGTCGGGATTCGTTGGGGGAGCGGTGGTGCGACACCTGATTGGCTCTGGGATCGCCGTGCGTGGGCTTGCGCGCTCGGATGTGGCGGCCGCGGCGATCGTTGGGGACGGTGGAGTGCCGGTTCAGGGCGATTTGTCAGACGAGGCGGCACTCCGCTCCGGCATGTCCCGGTGCGATGTCATCTATCACGTCGCCGGCGTCAACACGATGTGCCCACGCGATCCGGGAACGATGTACCGAGTCAACGTCGATCTCGTGAGATCGGTCGTCCGCGCGGCGGCCGACTCGGGTGTTCGGAGAATCGTCCTGACATCATCCGCCGCGGCGATCGGGGAGCCGGCGGGTGTGGTCGCCGATGAAGGTACTCCCCATACGGGTCGATTCCTCTCGCACTACGCGCGGTCGAAGTACCTCGGTGAGCGGGTGTTCTTCTACGAGGCAGAGACACGAGGCATCGAGGCGATCGCGGTCAATCCGTCGTCCGTCCAGGGCCCCGGTCGTGCCGATGGGTCGGCGCTGCTGCTCCGCTACGCCTTGAGCATGCGGCGGCCGATCGTGATCGATACGACGCTCTCGATCGTCGATATCGAAGATACGGCTCGAGCTCATCTCGCTGCTGCGATCCGCGGGACACACGGAGCACGATATCTCGTGAGCGGAGCGTCGGTCGGAATTCGCGATGCGGTGGCCATGCTCGGGAACGCAGCGGATCGCAATATCGATCCTATCGTCGTCCCGCCGTGGGCAGGAGGGGCCGCGTATCCGCTCGCGGCGGCATCGGGATTGATCGGAGGAGACCGGCCCATCTGTGTCGAGATGCTGCGAACCCTCCTCCACGGACATCGGTTCGACACTTCGCTGTCGATCAGCGAACTGGGGATGGCCTACACCCCGCTCGACGACACACTCGAACGGACCGTCGATTGGCTTGCCGACGAAGGCCTCATTCACCGCTGACGTGTTGGGCCGGCCGGTCGGTACGATGCTTGCTCGTGGCCGCACCGCTCATCTCCGTGCTCGAACGCTTCGGCCGTGATCTCGTCCCGCCGATTCCTGGGCGGTTCGTGGTGCCCCCGGCGCTGCGCTCAGTCGTCCTGGCTGGGATCGCAAAGCGCACCGGACGCAGCGTCATCGGGGTCGTGCCGGGCGAACGCGAGGCGGAGGACCTCGCTGAAGATGTTGCCCTGTTTACGGAGGGCGTGCATCACCTTCCCGCGTGGGAGACGTTGCCGTTCGAGCATGTCTCACCAAGCATCTCGACGATGGCGGACCGTATCGTCGCCCGTCACGCACTAGCGAGTGACGAACAGGCGATCATCATCGCATCGGTGCGGGCCGTCACACAACGGCTCAGCCCCACGTCCGTCGACCCAGTTCGTCTCGCTGTCGGCATGGACACTCTGTTCGAGGGCTTCGTACGTAGCTTGTCCAATCTCGGTTATCGACGGACGGATCGCGTCGAGAGTCGGGGAGAGTTCGCCGTGCGCGGAGGCATCATCGACGTCTTCTCACCCCAGGATCCTCAGCCGACACGGATCGACTTCTGGGGAGACACAGTCGAAGAGATCCGGCCGTTTGCCGTCACGACACAACGGTCTGAAGGCTCGGTCGATGGAGTTGATGTGTTCCCGGCCGGCGAGGTGCTGATCTCCGACGAGATGCGAGGTCGTGCCGCAGAATTCCTCGTGGAGGCCCCGTGGGGAGCATCGACATGGGAACGCATCTCGGAAGGCATCCGCTTCCAGGGCATCGAATCGTGGCTGCCCTGGCTTGCGCCGGCCAGGACGATCCTCGACGAGACCGATGCGATCGTCGTGCTGTTCGATCCCGTCCGGGCGAGAGACCGATGCCGTGACCTGATTGGAGAAGAGGCAGACCTCGCTGTTGCGCTGTCCGGCACGTGGGGCAAGAACGGACCCGCGTCGGCAGAGCACCCGCCCCTCTACCTCCCGCTCGCGGCCGGTCCCGGTGTGGATGTCCTCGACGCGCCACCCGCGCCGGCATCGCCGGGGGACGGCGGCTACGAGATGCGTGGATTGGGAGCGGCGGCGGGCGATCCCGAATCGGTCGCCTCTTCGATCATCGAATGGGTCGGCCGTGGGATCGACGTGATCATCGCCATGGACGGGCGCTCAGCCGCGGAGCGCGTTTCCGGGCTCCTTGCGGAATCTGGAGCAGGACTCGTCGTCGTCGATCGGCTGACCTCCATCAAGTCGTCCGTCCTGCCCATCGGTATCCATCTCGGTTTCGTCTTTCCGGCCATCCAGGTCGCCGTCGTCGGGGAGCGGGAGATTGCCGGGCGACGCCGTGCGCATCGGACGAGCCGCAAGGGAAGGGGAGAGCGGCGTGACGAGGCCTACCGGGACCTGAATCCCGGCGACTTCGTCGTCCACCACCATCACGGGGTCGGTCGGTTCGAGGGCCTCGTTCATCGCGATATGGCGGGGGCCGCACGGGACTACCTGTTGGTCGAGTATGCAGCAGGAGACCGGCTGTACGTGCCAACTGATCAGTTAGCCGCCGTTCGTCGCTACTCCGGCGGCGAGACTCCTCGGCTGTCACGATTGGGCGGGGCTGACTGGTCCCAGACTCGTGGGAAGGTCCGCAAAGCCGTCGCAGTCGTGGCCGAGGCGGTCGTCGAGTTGCACCGGGTGAGGGCGGCAGCCGCCGGCCACGCGTTCGAGCCTGACACACCGTGGCAGCGAGAGTTTGAGGCGGCGTTTCCGTACGAGGAGACTCCGGACCAGTTGACGGCGATCTCCGACGTGAAGCGGGACATGGAACTGGACGAGCCGATGGATCGTCTTGTCTTCGGCGATGTCGGGTTCGGCAAGACCGAGGTTGCGCTGCGAGCAGTGTTCAAGGCCGTTCACGAGGGGAAACAGGCCGCGATTCTCGTGCCGACCACCCTCCTGGCCCAGCAGCACTTCGCGACAATGGAGGAGCGTTTCGCCCCTTTCCCGGTCCGGGTCGAGGTGCTGAGTCGGTTCCTCACCCCGGCGCAGCAGCGCAAGGTCATTGCAGGTATCGCCGACGGCTCAGTCGATGCCGTCGTTGGCACCCACCGGTTGCTCTCCGCCGACGTGGAGTTCAACGATCTTGGCCTTCTGGTAGTCGATGAGGAGCAACGATTCGGCGTCTCTGCCAAAGACAAGCTGAAGGCAATGCGGGCCTCGGTGGACGTGCTCACTCTCACCGCGACTCCAATCCCGAGGACGTTGGAGATGGCACTCACCGGAATTCGAGAGGTCAGCAAGATCCGGACCGCTCCGGAGGATCGGCACCCCATCCTGACCTACGTCGGTCCCAACGACGAACAGGCGGTGTCTGCAGCGATCCGGCGGGAAATGCTTCGCGAAGGCCAAGTGTTCTATGTTCACAATCGGGTGCAGTCGATCGACCATGCCGTTGCCCGACTTCGCGATCTCGTCCCGGACGCCCGGTACGCCGTCGCACACGGGCGGTTGAGCGAAGGCCGGCTCGAGCAGATCATGTACGACTTCTGGAACGGTGACTATGACGTCCTGGTGGCAACGACGATCATTGAGTCCGGCCTTGACCTGCCCCAGGTGAACACCCTGATCGTCGAGCGGGCCGACCGACTCGGCTTGGCTCAGCTCTATCAGCTGCGCGGCAGGGTCGGGCGGTCGAGTCAGCGGGCGTACGCCTACCTGTTCCACCCACCGGAGGAAAGGATCGGCGAGAACGCCTACCGCCGGCTCGAAGCCATCGGCGAGTTCTCCGACCTCGGGTCGGGGTTTGAGCTGGCAATGCGAGACCTCGAGATTCGCGGAGCGGGAAGCATCCTGTCCGAGACCCAGTCGGGCCAGATCGCGGCCGTCGGCTTCGACCTCTACACGGAGCTCGTCGCTGAGGCCGTCCGGGAGTTGAAGGGTGAGCCGATCGAGCACAAGGAGGAGCACGAAGTCAGGATCGATCTGCCCCTCGACGCCCGGCTCACCGATGTGTACGTTCCCGACGCGGATGGACGCCTGGAGGCGTACCGCCGTCTTGCCGCCGCAACGACTGAGGAAGCGGTCGACGACGTGGTCGTCGAGTGGGAAGACCGTTTCGGGTCGCTGCCGGTTGAGGCCGAAGAACTCATCTCCGTTGCCCGACTCCGGGTCGAGGCGCTGCGGGTGGGACTCGACGAGATCGTCCAGGTGCGTGGCGAGGTCCGTCTGTCGAAAGTGGATCTTCGCCCTTCGCAGGAGGTCCGTCTCGAACGCATCCAGCGCCGAGGAGTTATCCGTGGAACGACCCTGTTCATCCCGGCCCCGAGGAAGGACGTAGCGAAGGTACTACTCGAGTTCCTTCGGACGATGTGGCCGGTTGAATCGTCGAGTAGCGAAGTGGCCGAGTAGCGGAGACCGACGACCGGCAACCAACTACGGACCACGGACCACGGGCTACGGACGACGAAATACGGACTACCAACGGCCGGCTGCCTCGGGCGAAGCCGGGTAACCTCGGCTGGTGGCACGCTATGGCAGCATCGAAGGCGGCGGCACCAAGTTCGTGTGTGCCGTCGGGAGTGCTCCCGACGATCTCCGGGATGTGGCCACGTTTCCTACGGCCACGCCCGACGAGACGCTCGATGGCGTGATCTCCTTCCTTTCTCAGCATGCTCCGCTTGACGCCATCGGCGTCGCCATGTTCGGTCCGCTCGATCTGGATCGCTCCTCGACGACGTACGGCTCGGTCCGGGCGACTCCCAAGCTGGGATGGCCCGGTTTCGACGTCGTCGCCCAGATCCAAGCAACCTTCGACGTTCCCGTCGGGTTCGATACCGATGTCAACGGGGCCGCCCTCGGCGAAGGGCGGTGGGGAGCCGGACGCGACCTCGGAACG
Organism: uncultured Saprospiraceae bacterium; assembly: GCA_964195515.1. Taxonomy (GTDB): domain Bacteria; phylum Actinomycetota; class Acidimicrobiia; order Spongiisociales; family UBA5794; genus JAHEEL01. The sequence continues at coordinate 6,868 of CAXMQO010000085.1, forward strand.
TTCTTGTACATCACCGTCGGAACCGGCATCGGTGGTGGGGGAGTGGTCGACGGAAATCCTATGCACGGTCTCGTCCATCCCGAGATCGGTCATCTCAGGATCCCCCGCCATCCCGAGGATCCGTTTCCGGGCCGCTGTCCATTCCACGGGGATTGTCTCGAAGGCCTCGCAGCGGGTCCGGCTCTGGCGGAGCGGTGGGGTCGGCCGGTGGAGGACCTTGGCTCGGATACTGAGCGCGCCGTCGAATTCGAGGCGTACGCGCTCGGCTACGCGATGGCGAATCTTGTGCTCACCGTCTCTCCGGAACGGATCATTCTCGGCGGCGGGGTGATGAATGTTCCGGGACTTCTCCACGCGACTCGAAGGCAAATGATCGAGTCGCTCGGAGGTTATGTCGACGCGCCTGCACTTCGCAACGGGGCGGCAGATTTTCTCGTGGTGCCGGAGCTCGGTGATCGTTCGGGCATCGCCGGTGGTCTCGTACTCGCCGAGCGTGCTCTGATACCGATGACAACACGGCCCCCGTAGACTGCGCCTTCCCGACCCGGATGCACACATGCGCCTTGCCCAAAGAACCCTGTTCCTGACCGCAGCCGCCGCGGTGATCGTCGCCTCTTGTTCCAGCTCCTCCGTCGTCGCAACCGTTGACGGTGCAACGGTTGACGACGCCTCGGTCCTGGCACTGAGGGCGAACACCTCAGAGAGCTCCAACCACAATGCCGAGGAGTATCGGGCGGATCTAACCAACCTGATCTTTCTCGAGGCCCAGAAGACCGCTGCCTACCAGGATTTCGACTTGACCGGCCTCGACGATCCTGATGCCATCGCGGCGAAGCTCGCCAATCCGACCCCGGAAGAGGCCGAGATCTTCGCCAACGTTGCGAACACTCCCGGTCGGACCGCTGCGACGGTTGATGCCGTCGCCGAGCAATTCATCATTCGAGATGAGGTCACCGCGACACTCGCCGACGATGTGGACTATCTCACCAACGTCTACGAAAACCGGCAGGAAATGCTGGTTGATGTGTGCGTCCGCCACATCCTGACGGCGACCCCGGAAGAGGCCTCGGCGGCGAAGGCCAGGGTGGAGGCTGGTGAGGACTTTGCGGCGGTCGCCGACGAGATCTCTCTCGACACCTTCAGCCCGGGTGGCCAACTCCCATGTCCCACCCCGGCGGGTGGATACGTCCCGGAATTCTCCACGACGTCGGCATTCGCACCGCTTGGTGAACTCACCGACCCGGTTCCGTCGGAATTCGGTTGGCACATCATGATCGTTGACGAGCGCACCGGTCCCGAGACGCTCGATGCGCTTCTCGCCGATCCGATCGCGTATCTCCACCCCAGCCTCGTGGGTGATCTCTGGGGCGTGTGGGTCAACAATGCGATTCGGTCTGCCGAGATCGAGGTGAGTTCGCAGATCGGGACATGGACACACGACTCGCACGGCATCGTGCCCCCACCGACTGGATGACGGGCACGATCACGATCATCGGGCTGGGCCCTGCCGGGTTGGATCGCCTCCGGCGGGCCGACCTTGATCAATTGGTCGATCCGGCGGCGACGCTGATCGTTCGGACCATGGAGCACCCGGCGGTATTGGACCTGGCAGAACTGCGGTCCGTTGTCTCATGCGATGACCTGTACGAAGTCGCCGACGACTTCGACGGCGTCTACGACGCCATCGTTGACCGCGTCATCACCGCAGCCCGGACGCGCCCCGTGATCTATGCCGTCCCTGGGAGCGCGGTAGTCGGGGAGCGGGCTGCTACTCGACTGGTAGCGGAGGCAGCCCGTGAGGGGATCCCGTGTGTCGTTGTTCCTGGGGAGTCCTTCATCGATCTTGCCTGTGTGGCCGTCGGCATCGATCCGATCGCCGACGGCCTTCAGATCCTCGATGCACGAGCACTTCCAGATCCATTGCCGCTCCATCTCCCATCGTTGATTGCCCAGATCGACATGCCACTCGTCGCAGGGGATGTTGCTCTCGCTCTCGGAAGGGTCCTGCCGGACTCGTTCACAGTGAGCATGCTCGATCGTGTTGGCGACGATGACGCGGCGGTAACGGAGATGACCATCGCCGACCTGCCGCGAGCCGACACAGGTCCCCGGTCGACGCTGTTCGTCCCGGCTGCCGATGTCGGCTGGCTCGGACTCGTGGCGACGAACCGGATGCTGCGAAAGGAATGCCCGTGGGACGCCAGACAAACCCATCACACACTCGTCAGCCACCTCATCGAGGAGACGTACGAGACCGTCGACGCGATCAGTGGGCTGCCGGCCGACGCTCCCGCGGGAGATGTCGATCTCCGCGACTACCTGCTCCTCGAAGAAGAACTCGGCGATCTGCTCCTCCAGATCGTCTTCCACGCCGGGCTGGCCGCCGAGGCTGGCGCCTTCGACGTCGAAGAGGTGGCCGAAGGAATCCGGCGCAAGATCGTCAATCGCCATCCTCACGTGTTCGGAGATGTCGTCGCCACTGAAGTTGGCGAGGTTCTCGCGAACTGGGAGGAGCTCAAGAACGCTGAGAAGGGACGAGCGTCCCTCATGGACGACGTACCGGTGGCTCTGCCGGGAATCGCCCGCGCCGACAAGATTCAGCGACGCGTCGCATCAGTGGGATTCGATTGGCCGGATGACGAACCCGTGTTCGCCAAGGTGGCCGAGGAACTCGAGGAGCTCCGCGACGTGAGGAACGATCGAGACCTCGCCACGGCGGAACTCGGCGACCTCCTCTTTGCGGTCGTCAATCTCGCCAGACATCTCGACGTCGACCCCGAGATCGCACTCTCCCAAGCCAATGACACGTTCGGCGCCCGGTTTCGAGTCGTGGAGCGACTCGCCGGTGAGGCCGGGAAGAGACTTCGCGACCTCAACCTCGCTGAACTCGACCACCTCTGGGAGATGTCGAAGAACGAACTATCCACGACCGATACCGATTCCTCGTTTAGCCTCAATCCCGAAAGGAATGATCCATGACCCTCATCGAGACCATCAGAGCGCGCGAGGTCCTCGACTCGCGAGGAAATCCGACTGTCGAAGCCGACGTAACGCTGTCCGGGGGCGCTACCGGTTGGGCGATCGTGCCGTCCGGGGCCTCTACCGGCGCAGCGGAAGCCGTCGAGCTTCGGGACGGCGGTGAACGCTACAGCGGCAAGGGAGTTCTGCAGGCCGTCGAGAACGTGAACGAGCGGATCGCTCTCGCGCTCTTCGGGGTCGATGCCACTCGCCAGGAGCGTGTCGATCAGATCATGATCGATCTTGATGGCACACCCAACAAGGCGAACCTCGGTGCGAATGCAATCCTCGCAGTGTCGCTTGCCGTCTCACGCGCTGCTGCAGAGGCCGTCGGGCTGCCGCTCTACCGCTATCTCGGGGGGACCGACGGTCGCCTCCTACCGACGCCGTGCTTCAACGTTCTCAACGGGGGTGCGCACGCTGCGAACTCGGTTGACGTCCAAGAGTTCATGCTGGTTCCGGGCGGCCTGCCGTCCTACCGGGAAGCGATGCGCGCCGGGGTCGAAACGTACCACGCCCTCAAGAAGGTGCTCGCCGGTCGGGGCTTGACGACGAATGTCGGCGACGAGGGCGGCTTCGCACCCGATCTTCCCGACGACCGTGCCGTGCTCGACATCATCATCGAAGCCATCGAGGCCGCCGGCTACAAGCCCGGCGAGGAGATCGCGATCGCTCTCGACGTCGCGGCGAGTGAGATCTGCCACGCCGGCCGCTACCGACTCTCAGGCTCGGAGCTCACCTCGGAGGAGATGGTTGAGCATCTTGCCGGACTCGTGGACGACTATCCAATCATCTCGATCGAGGACGGTCTCGACGAAGCCGATTGGGACGGATGGGTTCTTCTCAACAGGCGCCTCGGCAATCGAATTCAACTCGTTGGCGACGATCTCCTCGTCACCAATGAGGAGTTCCTCATGAAGTCGATCGACTTGGACGCTGCGAACGCGATTCTGATCAAAGTCAACCAGATCGGATCCCTCTCCGAGACACTGCACACGATGAGCACCGCAGCACTCAACGGCTACGGCCGTATGGTGAGCCACCGTTCGGGCGAGTCTGAGGATCCGTACATCGCTCATCTCGCCGTTGCGACGAACGCCGGGCAGATCAAGACCGGTGCTCCGGCGCGAGGAGAGCGGACGGCGAAGTACAACGAGCTTCTCCGGATCGAAGCCGATCTCGGAGACGACGCCCGATTCGCGGGATGGGCACCGTTCAAGGTGAGCTGATGACAGAAACGCTCGAGCGCACCACGGAGACGAAACCACACAGGAAGCAACGCTGGGGATGGGTGCTCGCTGTGGTGTTGCTTGGAGCGCTCGCGCTCACGGTTTCGGGAATTCTCCCGTTCCGACAGCTCGTATCCCAGCAACGTCAGATCGAACGCACGCAGGACCAGCTTTCCGCTCTTGAGCACGAGAATCAGGTGCTGAGCGAAGACATCGAGATGCTCGGCACCGACGCCGAGATCGAACGTATCGCGCGCGAACAATACGGCCTGGTGCGACCTGGTGAGGTGGCGTACGTCGTTGTGATGCCCAGGGAGCCGTCGGCCGTCGTGCCGTCGCCCGACCCGGCTGTACGGTCCGACGAGCGGCCCTGGTGGCAGCGAGCATGGGATTTCATCACGGGGGACGACATCGATTCTGATGGATGATCGCAGCGTCGTTGAGGCGCAGATCGGTCGACCGCCTCGCTCGGTAACCGACGTTACCGAGCGCTGTCATCTGGGTCTCCCGGTCGTTATCACCGTGCCGCCGCTTCTCGATGACGACACACCATTCCCGACCCTCTACTGGCTGACGTGCCCGCTCGCCGCCAAACGCATCGGGAGGATTGAAGCCGGGGGAGGGGTACGCCGAGCCGAGTTGATGATCGCCGTCGACCCCGCACTCTCAGACCGTCACGCTGCAGCTGCAGAGCGGTATCGCACGTCCAGGGACGCGATGATCCGGGATGGATACACGGGTCCACAACCCACGGGAGGGGTCGGAGGTACGGGTGCGGGCGTCAAATGCCTTCACGCCCACTACGCCGACACGGCGGTCGGCAATGACAATCCGGTCGGTGAGTGGACCGCGCAGCAGATCGAGCCACTCGACTGTGAGACCGCCTGTGTCGTGGCGGCAGAGGACGGAACCGCCATCAAGAATCCGGGTTGGACCGAGCCGCGTTGAAGGAACGCTCTCTCCCATCTCGACCAGCTCCCGAAGCGGAGTTGAAGGGGCCCGTGCAGCCGTTGCGGAAGCATTCGAGGTGCTGTCGCTCCCCGGATCTCCCGAGCGAGCCATCGGCGTCGCCGGTTCGTCGACCAGCCTCGCGACAATCGCCCTCGATCACGTGACGGTGAGCGAGCACGACCTACTCGATGGCCTTGCCACCGCAGCGATCCGCAGTGGCCCGTAGTCCGTACGCAACTACCCGGCTACTCGGCTACTCCTCCTCCAATTCCTTTACGACCTGGTCCGCCATGTGCGATGGCATCTCCTGATAGTGGTTGTGGGCGGCGCTGAACTGGCCCCAGCCCTGGGTCAGGGAGCGGAGATCGATCGCGTAGCTCATGATCTCAGATGTCGGCACGAGCGCGGTGATGCGCTGCCGCCCACCGGCAGCAGCCTCGGTTCCCTGCAACTGGCCACGGCGTGACGACAGATCGCCCATCACGTCGCCTTGGTAGCCGGCAGGGACCGTGACCTCCAGCCGGGATACCGGCTCGAGCATGACCGGTCGTGCCTGTTGCATGGCGGCCTTGAATCCGAGGCGCCCGGCCATCTTGAAGCTCATCTCCGACGAGTCGACCGAGTGGTACTTCCCGTCGAAGACGGCGACCCGGATGTCGACAACGGGAAAACCTCGAACCCCTCCGTCGACCATCGTCTCCCTGACGCCCTTCTCGACCGCCGGGATGAACTGACGCGGGATGGATCCCCCCTTGATCTCGTCGACGAACTCGAAGCCGGTGCCACTTGGCAGCGGGCTGACTCGCAGAAAGCAGACGCCGTACTGTCCGTGGCCGCCCGTCTGCTTCTTGTACTTCCCCTCAGCCTGTGCCGTCTGTGAGATCGTCTCGCGGTACGGCACCTTCGCCTTGCTGGTCTCAACGACAACACCGAACTTGCGCTGCAATCGCTCCAGGGTGATCGTGAGGTGCGTCTCGCCCATGCCCCACAGCAATGTCTGTTTTGTCTCGCTGTTGCGTTCGAGCCGGAGAGCTGGGTCCTCGGCGAGGATGCGACGAAGTGCGTTCGCGAGTTTGTCCTCGTCGGCCTGGGTCTTCGCCTTCACTGCCAAAGAGAGAACGGGCTTGGGCCGATCGACGGGAGGAAGCCTGACCGGTTTGTTCTTCGGAGCGAGCGTGTCACCGGTGTTGGTGTCGGAGAGTTTGGCGACGGCAACGATGTCTCCCGCAGGTGCGGACGTCACAAGCTCGGTCTCCTTGCCGATCATCGTGGCGATCTTCATCAGCTTCTCGTCTGATCCGGAGCGACTATTCGAGAGCATCGTCTCAGGCTTGAGCGTGCCCGAACGGACCCGCATCAGCGAGATCTGCCCAACGTAGGGGTCCGCAATCGTCTTGAACACGAACGCCAGCGGATCGCCGGACACATCGGAGGCGACCTCGACGGTTTGATCGCCTGCAGCGACGACCGTTGAGGGACGATCGTTCGGTGCTGGACCGAGTTCGGTGATGAAATCGGCCAGACGATCGACGGCAATCGGGCCGGTGGCAGAACCGCACACAACCGGGAACACGGTCGCTCCGGCGATCCCACAGGCCATCGTGCGCTCGAGTTCGGCTACGGAAGGGATGTCACCGTCGAGGTATCGCTCGAGCATCTCATCATCGGCCACAACAATGCCTTCGACGAGGTCGTCACGAATCTCCTGCTCGCGACTCGACATCTCGTCCGGGATCTCTGTCTCTTCTGCGTGGCCAGAGTCGTAGATGTAGGCCTTGTCACGGAAGAGGTCTGCGACGCCGTGGAAGCTCTCCTGTTCACCGATCGGTAGTTCGATCGGGGCGATGCCGGCGCCGAATCGATCCTGGAGATTCCCCAGGGTTCGGTCGAATGATGCCCTTTCCTTGTCGAGCTTGTTGATGAACACCATTCGGGGAACACGGAGGGCTGCGGCGGCGTTCCAGGCGTATTCCGTCTGGACCTGGACGCCTTCAACAGCAGAAACAACGAAGACGGCGAGATCGGAGACGTGCAGTGCGGCATGAACGTCGCCGACGAAATCCGCGTAGCCGGGTGTATCGATCAGGTTGATCTTGAAGCCCTTCCACACAAACGGCGCGAGGGCGAGAGAGAGTGACATTCCGCGAGCGTGCTCCTCCGGATCGAAGTCGGTCACGGTGTTGCCGTCCTCGATCGTTCCGAGTCGTTGGATCGTCCCCGCGCGATAGAGGAGCGCCTCGGCGAGGGTGGTTTTGCCGGCACCAGCGTGTCCGACGAGAGCGACGTTGCGGATCTTGTCCGGTGGGAACACTTTCACTGCGTGAGCCTCCATGTTGTCGATCGGCGATCAGATGCTACTCAGGGTCGCGTCCCATGCCATCTGGGATGCCCGAGGTATGACCGCTACGCTCGACCTGGATCGTGCCGGGTGAACATGAAATGCTCGACACGCTCCTTGGCCCGGGTGGCGGAATTGGTAGACGCGGCGGTCTTAAACACCGCTGTCCTTCGGGGCGTGGGGGTTCAAGTCCCTCCCCGGGCACACATGATCGGCGGCGAAGCCGCCGGAAGCGGAGTACTTCGCCACCAGCTTCCGGCCCGAGTTCTCTCCTCGACGGAGGGCGACTCTGGTCTTGCTGGAGGCTCGTAGCTGGTAGCTGGAAATCCCGTGACGAACCACCCGTCTTCAGGTGGCCGGTTCTCCGATGCCAAAGATGAGTGCTTTGCGGGACGCGAAGTCCCCGTCGGTGATCGCCCCGGAATCGTGTTCCATTGTCAGGCGGTGGATCTGATCGATGGCCTGACCCGTGACGGTCGGGTCGCTGTTGCCAAGTCCCTTCATCTGAGCCGGGGGGCGGACGACGGCGTAGATCAGCACCCCGAGGTACGGAATGAGTATCACAACCGCGGACCAGATGCCCTTCCACCCGATCGAGAGATCGCCCCGCCTGGCGACGATGTTGAACAGAGCCAAGAGCCAGATCGTGGTGAGCGGAACTAACACGATTCCCACCGCCACGATCTTCTCAGTTTCACTCATGCCGAAGCGGATCCGAGAAGCTTGTCTTTCTCCCGCTGGAACTCGTCGTCGGTGAGGATCGACTTGTCGCGAAGGTCGGCGAGTCGTTCGAGTTGGTCGGCGACATCTGCGGCACCGAGTGGCGGACCGTTCGGATCGGATGATGTCGCACGTGCCGAAACGGGCCGATCATCAGCTGGGCGAGCGCCGGCTGCCGGTGCCTCCGAGTCGCGGAGGAGGAAGTAGACCAGCATGCCGATGAGGGGGAGGAGCACGATTGCTATCGCCCACAACGCCTTCGCGACGCCGGTGAGATCTGCTCGCTGGAAGAGATCGACGAGGGTGAAGATCCACAGCATGATGAGGGGTATGAAGATCATCAGTAGCAAGAACAGCTGCCAGAAGGTCATGTTCGCTCCTTGTTGCGATGTCTCATCGTAACCGGAGGGATTCAACCTCAGCCGATTCCTGCCGATACGTACGAGAACGGATCGGAGATCATGCGAATAGCCGGATCGTGGCTGCGGGGACGCACCGCGTCGAATTCGGACGATGCCTTCCCGGCACGTCTGCCGGAACGGCCCATCGGCCGATACGTCCTCGCGCTCGCGCTGATCGGCATACTGGCCGTTCTCTCGACATTCGTCACTCACCAAGCTCTCAGTGCGAAAGCACGAGACGCCACGGTGCTCGAGTATGGGCTCAGGCAGGGGTACCTCGCCGCAAGGGTGGCCGAGTTGTCGAATCTGGCCGTCTCCGGTCTCTCTCAAACGCTCAGCAGAGAGTTCGCGGAGAGTGTCATGGAGATTTCATCTGTGCACGGTGCGTTCGCTGAGGGCGATCCGGAACTCGATATCCCGGCAATGAGCAACAGCGAAAACGAGAGTTTCCTCATCGAGGCTAGCGCCTCGCTCGATGCCTTTGTCTCGGCCACGGATCGCGTGCAACGTGCGATCGACGTCGGAGGGATGCCCCCATCGGCCGCGGCCGAAGTTGTGGAAGACGCGTCGGCCGAATATGGGCTCGCGATGCAGCGAGTCGTGGCCTCGTATCTACGCACGTCGGGGGAGCAGGTCGTTACGTTGGAGCAGACCGAGTACTTCCTGCTCGTGGCGACCCTCGCTCTGCTCGTGCTCGAAGGCCTGTTCTTGTTCCGACCGGCGGTACGAAAGCTCCAGAGATCGTGGATGGAGAGCAGTGAAGCCCACCGCTCCGAACGGGAACTCGATCAGCAACGCCTCAACTACCTCGCCCGCTACGACTCATTGACGGGGCTCATCAATCGAACCCTCTTCTCTGATCGACTCGAGAGCGCCGTGGCGCGTGCGCGCAGGGACGGCTCGGTGGTTGCTCTCATGTTCCTTGACCTCGATGGTTTCAAGGAGGTGAACGATCGACTGGGTCACGCGGTTGGTGATGCACTCCTTCGCCAGGCGGCGGAACGGATCGTCGGGTCGGTTCGAGAGTCCGATACGGTTGCACGTCTCGGGGGAGATGAGTTCACGGTGATCCTCGAAGGCGGGCAGCGGGTCGAGGACGCAGGACAGGTTGCGACGAAGATCCTGAGGAGGCTTGCCACCCCGTATCGAGTCGGTGGCGAGGACATCGTGATCACGTCGTCCAGGGGGATTGGGGCGTACCCC
>CAXMQO010000086.1:0-26544 GCA_964195515.1 uncultured Saprospiraceae bacterium
GGATTGCGGCGTACCCCCTCGACGGGGAGACGACCGAGGAACTCCTCAAGGGGGCCGACATTGCGATGTACAGCGCGAAAGACGCCGGCCGAAATACATACGAGTTCTACACGAGCGCGCTCCGCGAGCGCACGAGCCAGCGGCTCACTCTCCTCGATGGTCTTCGCAAGGCGATCGACGCCGACGAAGGCCTGTATCTGCACTATCAGCCGAAGGTCGACACCGAGCGGAAGATGGTCATCGGGGTCGAAGCGCTGCTTCGCTGGGATCATCCCGAATTCGGCAAGGTTCCGACCGAGACGTTCATTCGCTTGGCAGAGGAGACGGATCTTATCGTTCCACTCGGGCAGTGGGTACTCGACCAGGCCTGCCTGGAGATGCGATCCTGGCTCGACAATGGTCTTCCGCCCATGCGGATGTCCGTGAATCTGTCGTCCCGCCAATTCCGCGCCGGGAACCTTGTTGAGACGGTTGTGGCCTCGCTCGCCGCGGCGCGACTCAACCCCCGATTCCTCGACGTCGAACTGACGGAGGGGACCCTTCTCACTGATCTGGAGGAGACGCGGCGCGCCCTCGAGCGGCTCCGAGATCTTGGTGTCACGGTGAGTATCGACGATTTCGGAACGGGGTATTCGTCGCTTGGCTACCTGACCCAACTTCCGATCGACACGCTGAAGATCGACCGATCATTCATCGCCGACGGTCTCACCAGCCGGGACGGAATCGCCGTGTCTTCGGCAATCATCGGCCTCGCGCGTACCCTCCGACTCGACGTGATCGCCGAGGGTGTCGAAAACGAGGAGCAGCTCCGTTTCCTCCATGAGCTCGGATGTGACCGCATTCAGGGGTTCCTGATTTCCCGCCCGATCGCCGGCGACAAGATTCTCGAATTTGTCTCCGAGTACGCACGTGAGCGCAAGCACGTTGTCGGCAGTCGGTAGCCGGTCTGGCAACTGGTAGCCGGTAGTCGGGCTGGTGGCTGGTAGCTGGTATCCCAAGCCTCGTCTCTACCTTTCGGTCATGATTCTCGTCCGTGATCTCGCTGTCGACGCCGGTGCACGGCGCCTTCTCTCCGATGTGTCCTTCTCCGTGCAGGCCGGGGACAGGATCGGTTTCGTGGGCCCCAATGGCGCAGGGAAAACAACCCTCATGCGCACGCTCGAAGGATCGCATGAGCAGGCTGAGGGCTCAGTGGTACGAAGCGGCACCATCGGGTATCTCTCACAGGAGGCGGCGCTCGAGGACCTCGACGATCCGGGTGCAACCGCTCTTGAACGCGTGCTCATGGCCCGCGACATCGGAACTATCGAACGACAAATGGAGGTCACCCGCAAGCGGATGGAGGAGGTCGACGGAACCGAACGAGACCGCCTGATCCGTCGATTCGGCCGGCTCGACGATGAGTTCACCGTACGAGGCGGATACGTCGCGAAAGCGGAAGCCAAACGTTTCGCTTCCGCCCTTGGCATCGGGGCCACTGAACTCGACCAACCGGTGACCACGATGTCCGGCGGACAGCGACGGCGGGTCGAACTTGCCCGCATCCTCTTTGCAGAGACCACGACGTTGCTCCTCGATGAGCCGACGAACCATCTCGACATGGACGCAAAGGGCTGGCTGGTGGGATTCCTCGCCGACTACGAGGGAGGGCTTCTGATCGTCTCACACGATCTGCCGCTGCTCGATGAGTCGATAACGTCGGTGTTGGCGGTCGAGGGCGGTCGCATCGAACCTTTCCGAGGCAACTATTCGTACTACCTCGAAGAGCGTGAACAGAGGAGGACCCAGCGCTTGCGCGAACGGCGCCAGCAGGAGGCGAAGATCGCACGCCTCGAGGAGGGTATCCGACGCTTCAAAGGCTCTTCCGAATCGATGGCTCGTCGTGCCCGCACGTGGGAGACACGAGTTCGGCGGATGCAGGACGATCTCGTCGAGGTGGGGCGCGATCGCAAGCGAGTTGCGCTCCGATTCCCCCAACCGATCCCCTCAGGACGAACCCCGCTGCGGGCGGAGGGCCTTGCCAAGGCGTATGGACACAACGTTGTATTCGTCGACATCGATGTCGACGTTGACCGCGAGGAACGGCTGATCATCATGGGTCTGAACGGCGCGGGCAAGACGACGCTCCTGAAGATCCTCGCAGGCGTCGAAGATGCGGACCTTGGATCCGTCGAAACCGGCTATCGGGCGGCACCGGGTTACTACGCCCAGGAACACGAAGACATCACCGCGGGCGTAGCGGTGCTCGACATCATGCGGGGAGCCAGCCGGCTGCCGGATCGGGATCTGCGATCTGTCCTGGGTCACTTCCTCCTCGCCGACAAGTTCGATCAAGATGCCGGGACTCTGTCCGGCGGCGAGAAGACGAAGCTGGCATTGGCACGATTGGTCGTCACCGGTCACAACGTGTTGCTTCTCGACGAGCCAACGAACAACCTCGATCCTCAGGCAAAGGAAGCGCTCCTCGAAGCCCTCAAGCAGTACGAGGGAACGCTCATTCTCGTCAGCCACGACACCGACTTCGTGGCGGCGCTAGAACCGGATCGGGTCATCCTGATGCCCGAAGGTGATCGGGCCTACTTCGACGAGTCGATGCTCGACCTTGTGGCCTTGGCATAGTCGGTATCCGAAACTCGATACGGACTACTCCACAGTTGGCGACCAGCCCTGAGGTCCCGGCTCTGAGCGGTCACCGGAAGTAAGTCCTGTGACCGATCCGTCGGTGACGATGGCCTGATCTGCCGGCCAGAGGCCGGCTGCGATCGCAACGTTCGAGCGGACATGACCGGTCGACCCCCACTCCACATAGTCGACGATGGCTCCGGGGTCTCCGAAATCGCCGCTCGAGTAGAGACCGATCTCACCGGAAGCGCTCATCAATGTTGGCAAGAGACCCGCCGCAGGGATCACGAGGTCCGGATCAGCGTCCTCGGCGATGCTGATGATGAGTGCCTTGCCGGGAGCGAGGATCGTAGACGGGAGCTCCAGGTAGTACGGATGGATGGCGACCCAGAACCCCGTGAGGTCACCGGCATCGGGTCCAAGGTTCCCAACCTCGATCGTTCCCCCTTCGCCGAAGACCACACTCCCGATGACGAATCTGGCGTTGCCGGTGACGACCGTCGTCGACGTCGTATCCGGCACGGTGGACCCCACATCGCTGCCCTGTACAGTCGTGGTCGGTGCGGGAGTTGTCGGCTCGAGCGCGGAGTTGCCGTCCGCATCCAACGATGCCCCACCGCCGGTGCAGGAGGAGAGCACGAGCACGAGAGCGAGCACGGCGCGTTTCACGACCACCAGCCTATCGCTCGTCGGGTAGATGCACCGCTCGCTGATCGGGCGTGAACAACGTTCGGCTCAAGCCGAGCGCCACAGTGCTTGCCGAGACCGCGACCGAGCCGAGGACCAGATACATGACCACAACCTGCACCCGCACGGCTTCCATCGGGTCGACCCCGGCGAGGATGAGGCCGGTCATCGCGCCGGGAAGGAACACGATCCCAACGGCTTTCGTCGTCTCGATCTGCGGCACGAGGGCAGTCTTCAACGCAGAACGGAGATAGGGTTGGAACGCGTCGTTCGCCTGGAACCCCAACGCCAGTCGGACCTCGACGAGTGGGCGTTTCTCCTTGAACTCAGCGACGATTCGCGTTGCAACGAGGACGGTCGCCGTCATCGAGTTTCCGATCATCATCCCGGCGAGCGGGACGAGCGTGCGGGGCTCGAGAGGGAACACGCGAAGGCCGAACAGCAGTCCGAGTACCACAAACGATGTGACGCTGAAGGCGGCGAGGGCAAGCCAGCGAACCCGTGGTACCTCCGGGGCGCGGCGGGCAACCACGTCGGCTGCGAAGGGGAGCATCGCGATCACCCAGGCGACCGACCACCACAGAGATTGGCCAGGGCGGAGAAGAACCGTCAGCACGACGCCGACGGCGAGTAGCTGGACAAGGGCCCGGACCGAGGCCCACAGGATCTGACGTTCGAGACCAAGCCGTTGCCACATCGAAAGGACGATCGCCACGAACACGAGCGATGAAGCGAGGGTCAGGCCAATGAAGGAGACGTCCGTGGTCATCAACCCGAGTATTGACGATATCGTGGGGCTGCGACAATCAGACGAGAGAAGACTGCGAAAGGGATCAGTGTGACTGACCGAACCGAAGCACCGTTGACGGTCTCCGACCCACCGTCCGCGTATCCGAGTGAGTGGGTGCAAGACGCGGTGATGAAGGGTGGAGAGACGATCCGCATCCGCCCGATCGCTCCGAGCGACCGCGACGTGCTCCAAGCGATGGTCCGGGGACTCTCGCGTCGGAGCACCTATTTCCGCTTCTTCAGGGTGAAAGACGAACTCGAACCTGCGGAACTCGATCGTTTCACTCAGCTCGACTACCACGAGGACATGGCATTCGTGGCGATCAGGGAAGGCCGTCTCATCGGCGTGGGTCGGTACAACATTACCGCAGACGATCCGGAGATCGCCGAGGCGGCGTTCGCGGTAGCGGACGAGTGGCAGCAGAAGGGCATCGGGACACTGTTGCTCTATCGGCTGACGGCGTATGCGCGCACGAAAGGAATCAGCGGGTTCCGGGCCCATCTGCTCGCCGACAACCACGTGATGATGCGCGTGTTCCGGGCCTCCGGATACGGGGTGAAGAGGCATCTCGACGAAGGGGTCTACACGGTCGCGTTCCCGACGGAGGAGTCCGAAGAGAGCACCGCGGTCCGTGATGATCGAGAGCAGCGCGCGGCGGCGCAATCGATGATGCCGCTCATGGCGCCGCAATCGGTGGCGGTCATTGGAGCAAGCCGCGACACTTCGTCAATCGGTGGGCGGCTCTTCAACAACCTCATCAACGGCGACTTCAGCGGACCGGTCTACCCGGTCAACCCGACGTCGCCGGTCGTACGTTCGGTTGCCGCGTATCCGACGGTCCTTGATATCCCGGGTAGTGTCGATCTCGCCTTCATCGTTGTGTCGTCGAAGCGTGTGATCGAGACCGTGAAGCAGTGCATCGAGAAGGGCGTACGTGCCCTGGTCGTGATCTCGGCGGGGTTCTCCGAGATTGGGGGCGCAGGGATCGAACTCGAGGCCGAGCTGGTTGATCTCGTTCGGTCCGTTGGGATTCGTATGGTGGGACCGAACTGCATGGGGCTGTTGAACACCGATCCTGCGATCAGTCTCGACGGCCAGTTCGGGCCGATTCGGCCGCCACGGGGCAATGTCGCACTCTCGTCCCAGTCGGGTGCACTCGGGCTTGCGATCCTCGACTACGCGGCGCGACACAACATCGGCATCTCGACGTTCGTGTCGGTTGGGAATCTCGCAGACGTCTCCGGTGACGACCTGCTGCTCTACTGGGAGGACGACCCGTCGACCGACGTGATCCTCCTGTACATGGAGTCCTTCGGAAATCCGAGGCGATTCGCCCGGTTCGCTCGACGGATCGCAAGGAAGAAGCCGATCGTGGCCGTCAAGTCGGGCCGCACCGCCTCAGGGGCCCGGGCTGCGAGCAGCCACACAGGGTCGTTGGCAAGCCTCGATGTCGCCGTCGACGCGATCTTTCACCAGACCGGCGTGATCCGTGTCGACACGCTCGAGGAGTTGTTCGACGTCACGAGCCTGCTGTCAAACGAGCCGGTCCCCAAGGGGCGGCGGGTCGGCATCGTGACCAATGCCGGTGGACCGGCGATCCTCGCGGTCGATGGGCTTGAGTCCCGGGGCCTGGAAGTGCCGGTCCTCTCGGAGGGCCTGCAACAGCGATTGCGCGACTTCTTATCGCCTGAGGCTGCTGTGCGGAATCCGGTCGACATGATCGCCGCGGCAGGTGCACCCGAGTACCGAAACGTGCTCGAAGCAATGCTCGCGGCCGACGAGCTCGATGCGGTCATTGCCATCTACATCCCGGCGTCGCCGGTCGGCGTCGCCGAGATCCAGAGCACGATCCGCGACGTCGGAGAGGCGCACGAGGACGACAAGACGTTCCTCGCCGTGTTCATGCACTCCGGCAAGGTCTCAGACGACGCTCCGAAGGTTCGATCGAGTGTGCCGGAGTTCGCGTTCCCCGAACGTGCGGCCCGTGCGCTGTACGACGCCGTTCGCTACGGCGAGTGGCTCAACCAGCCTGAGGGTGAGATCCCAGAGTTCACGGACCTCGATTCGGAGCGGGCTCGCAACGCGCTCGACGCCGCTCTGGTTGGCCTGACTTCCGAAGGAGATTGGCTCGACCCCGACACCGTCGACACGGTACTCGAGTCGTATGGACTGCGGCTTCCTGCTTCGGCAGTGGTCTCGACCGAAGACGAGGCGGTCGAACGCGCCGCTGCGATCGTCGGCCCCGTCGTGCTCAAGGTCATCTCGCCATCGGCGCTCCACAAGTCCGATGTCGGTGGCGTCGTGCTCGACGTTCAAGGAGAAGAGGCCGTGCGAGCCGCATACCGGCAGGTCACGGCGGCTGTGCCCGATCCCGAAGCTGTCCTTCTCCAGGAGTTCGTCGCCGGTGGCCATGAGATCCTGATCGGGATGGTCGAAGATCCCAACTTCGGACCGCTCGTAGTGTTCGGTCTCGGTGGTGTCTTCGTCGAACTCATCGGGGACGTTGCGTTCCGCATCCATCCGCTCACCGATCTCGACGTCGATGACATGATCAAGTCGGTGAAGTCGGCGCGGTTGCTCGAGGGGTACCGCGGTGGGGAAGCCGGCGATATCGATGCCGTGAAGGAGACCCTCCTTCGAGTCTCGGCCATGATCGAGGATATTCCGGAGATCGTCGAGATGGATCTCAACCCCGTCAAGGTGGGCACTCCCGGCATGGGCGTTCGCGTGGTCGATGCCCGCATCAAGGTGAGGCCGTCCGTCGCAGCGTTCGATCCAATCCGAGCGGATTTTCCGACGGCCCTGTAACGAAACTGCAACAATGGCGCCGAACGCCGACGGGAGGGACGAAGAGTGCAGGTCGTAGATCTCATGACGACCGAAGTGATCACGGTTTCGCGCGAGACCGGGATTCGCGATGCGGCTCGGCTCATGTTCAGGAACCGGGTCAGCGGTCTCCCGGTAACGTCCGGTGATGGGACGCTGATCGGGATTATCACCGAGGCCGATTTCCTTCGCCTCGAGGTTGAGCGTCAGGAAGGGGCGATCGAACCCGGGGAGACGGTCGGTGATGTTATGTCAGCGGGGGTGGTCACGACCGGTCCGGACACCGAAATCTACGATGCAGCGAAGATGATGACGTTCCAGGACATCAAGAGACTTCCCGTTGTCGATGACGATTCGCGACTGCTCGGCATCATCTCGCGTGCCGACATCGTTTCCGTGTTCACCAGGCCGGACGACGTGATTGAGGATGAGATCCGGGAGGATTTGATCCGTCGCGTGCTGTTCATCGACCCGGATCAACTCAACGTGAGTGTTACGAACGGCGTCGTCACCTTCGTCGGCGAGGTCGGCACCAGGAACGAGGCTCGACTGCTCTCTGAGCTTGCGTCACGCCTCGACGGGGTGTTCCACGTCGAGAGCCGGCTGGTCTGGCGGTACGACGACGGGGAAGAGTGATCGGTCGGGGATGGTCTTCGGTCGCGCCACTGCCTTGCCGACGCCGACAGCTCTTCGCACACTCCCAGCCGCCCGGTAGCATCACGTTTCGATGATCCCCGACCGACACATCGATCTTCGTTCCGCGCTCACCGCCGGAGCAGACGGCATGCGGTTCGCCGTGATTCCTCTCGATGTCGAACCGTTGTCGTTCGTTCGCGCCGGTTCTGATCGCTTCGAAGGCACCTTCTACTTCTCCTCCCCTGATGGCGGCGCAATTGGAGGTCTGGGGATCGCTTCGAAGGCATCGGCTTCCGGCGCGGAGCGGTTCACACGTCTCCGATCCGCCGTCGATGCATGGTCGCTGCCCGAGCCGTTCCGAGCCTTCACCGGCTTCTCGTTCTCGCCCGACGGGCCCACATCTGAACCGTGGACATCGTTCGGGTCTGCCGATGCGGTACTCCCGATAGCGACGCTGCTGAGCCACGGCCGTGATCGACGTCTGCTGCTTGCGATCCCATGGGAGGTCGACGCAGAATCGATTCTCGACCGTCTCCGCCTATTCGAGACTCCACGGGACGCGGCGTACCCCAATCTGGGAGACCATACGCTGGAGTCCTGTCCCCCCGTATCCGAGTGGACGACCGCCGTCGCCGAGGCCGTCGCCGCGATCGAAGATGGAGCGATCCGCAAGGTCGTGCTGGCTCGGTCGGTCATCGTTCGATCCGACACTGCTCCCGATGGTTTCGACGTCGTAAGCCATCTCGAACGCTCGTATCGGCAGTGCTTCGGCTTCGGCTGGCGCGTCAACGGTGCGACATTCGTCGGGGCCAGTCCTGAACTGCTCGTCCGCTCCTCGGGGGGAGTCGTCACGTCGAACCCGCTCGCGGGCACCGCACCTCGAGGTGAGGGAGAGGCGGAGGATCGCGCGCTCGCCGAGGCGTTGATGCGTTCGGAGAAGGACCGCATCGAACACCGGTACGTCGTCGATGACGTCGCGGAACGGCTCAAGTCGTTCACCGACGACCTGGACGTGCCGGCTGGACCGTCGTTGAAGCGTATGGCCACCGTGCAGCATCTCTCGACCCGCGTTACCGGCACAACCCGACCCGACGTCCACGTACTCGATCTCGTCGATGCGCTCCACCCGACCCCGGCAGTCGGCGGCACCCCGAGAGAGGTGGCACAAGCGTTCATCGCAAGAGTCGAGCCGTTCGATCGCGGTTGGTACACGGGTGGGGTCGGATGGGTCGACGGAGCCGGTGACGGCGAGTTCGCCATAGGACTCCGTTGTGGGCTGCTTGATGGAACGAGTGCCCACGTCTTCGCAGGGGCGGGCATCGTCGCAGATTCGAATCCCGACTCAGAGTTGCTCGAGACCCGATTGAAGCTCCGCCCAATGTTGGAGCTGTTAGCAGCAACGTAGACCGTAGTCCGTCCTGCTACTTGCTACTTCCCCAGCGCTTCTCTCGCGGCGTCGCGGAGTCTCTCGTGAACCTCGACGTTCCTCGTCCGGTCCGTGCGTATCTCGATGAGCGACGGACCCTTCGTTGCGGCGATCGCCGCGCGGAGGTCCTGGCTATCGGTGACCTCGCGACCCGGCACTCCGAAGGCTTCCGAGATTGCCGTGAGCGAGTGCCCGTGCGGTGTGCCAAAGAGCAACTCGAATCGAGCGGGTTCGATTCGGTCGGCTTGGGGGAGGAAGTGGAAGATGCCCCCGCCGTCGTTGTTGACGGCAACGATCGTGACACCAAGGTTGAGGCGGGCGATCACGCCGAGTGCCGTGGCGTCGTGGAGGACCGAAAGGTCGCCGGCGAGCACGACGACGCGTCGACCATCGGATGCTGCAGCTCCGGCTGCGGCGGAGAGCAAACCGTCGATGCCGTTCGCTCCGCGATTCGACAACGCTGCGATCTCGCCGCGAGTTGAACCGGAGAAGGAATCGAGATTCCTGATCGGCATCGAAGAGGCTGCGTAGATGGTGGCCCCGGCGGGGGAGGACTCCCATACGGCCCTGGCGATCGCCGGTTCGTTCGGGAAGGGCTCAGCTTCGAGGATCCGATCTACGGCGAGGCCCACGGTGTGGTCGGCCGCTTGCCACGTCGGAAGCCACGAAGCCGGGGTCGGCGTCACACGTCCGGAGAGGTCGGCGAACGTCAATGCCGGATCGGCTCGGTACGCCGTCGTTGCGGTGTCGAGAGGATCACGCCACCCGGCGTCATCGATGGTGACCTGTTCGGCGCTGGTCTCCTGGAGCCAGGACCAGATCGGCCGGGAGGTTGGGATCTGTCCGACCCGGACGATGATCTCCGGCTCGTGTTCTTGGAAGAACCCGGTTGTGGCAAGGAGGTCGCCGTGGACGATCGTTGATGGTGACGGGAAACGACACTGGATGTCTGCCACGACAGGAATCGACGCCTGGCCGGTGAACATGGCCGAGGCGGCGGCGAAACCGGGACGCTGGTGCCCGCCGGCGACGATGAGCGTTCGCCTACCCGAGAGGCGTTCACCGAGATCGACGAGATCCTCGGGCGGAAGCTGGACCTCGCCGCGGTGGTGCCGAAGTGTCGTTGGATCTGCCGCCTCGGTCGGGGTCGCGAGAGGTTGCCGGAATGGGAAGTTCAGGTGGACCGGACCGTGGGGCGCATCGAGGGCAGCCGACCATGCACGGAGGGCGAGCGACGGTGCTCCCGCGGCATTGGCTTCGCAGGGGACACCGACGTCGTGGAACATGCGGACGGCGGATCCATAGAGATCGACCTGGTCGATGGTCTGGGGAGCGGCCGCACCACGGAGCTCGGGAGGACGATCCGCCGTCAGGACAAGGAGCGGCACCCGCGCATGGCTCGCCTCGACCACCGACGGGAGGTAGTTCGTCGTGGCCGTGCCGGATGTGCATACGAGTGCTGCCGGGATGCCTCCTTGTTTGGCGATGCCGAGAGCGAAGAACCCGGCCGATCGCTCGTCGAGCAGCACGTGACTGAGGATCCTTGGCTCTGCGGCGAAGGCCAGAGCGAGCGGTGTGCTCCGTGAACCGGGGGAGATGACGGCATGGCGCAGCCCAAGGTCGGCGAGCGCGCCTGCCAGTCGCGTTGTGAGGGCTTCTGCTGGGTCCACACCGGCGAGGTTACCGCCGATTACGCGATCAGGACCCCAACGGCGAGCAGGGCGGCGAAGACGAGTTGAAGTCGCGCGGTGTCCTTGAGCACCCCGATGAGCGGTGGCCCCGCTGTTTCCGTGAAGATCGTTCTGATCGGTGGCACGGTGAGAGGGAGCGCCAGGAGCGTGAGCAGCGACCAGGTCGGGAGGGTACCGGCCGGCACTGCAGCGGCTACGACGGCGAAGGAACCGAGAACCATGGCGGCGTAGACCACCCGGGTCGGGTTCCGCCCGAGAACCACCGCGAGTGTGCGCTTTCCTGCGACCCGATCCGTGTCGCTGTCCCTCAAGTTGTTCGCAACGAGGATCGCTGCGGCGAGAAGACCCATGGAGATCCCGCTCACCCATGCGTCCGCCGGTGCGGTCCGGTCATAGACGTAGCGTGTGCCGACGGTGGCGACGAGGCCGAAGAAGATGAAGACGAACAGCTCACCGAGTCCGTGGTAGCCGTACGGAATCGGGCCGTTCGTGTAACCGAGCGCCGCGATGATCGAGATGACACCGATGGCGAGAATCACCCAACCGGCGAGCCAGATCAGGTAGACCCCTGCGATTGCTGCAAGTCCGAATGCGATCACGATCCCGCGCTTCATGTGCTCCGCACTCAGCAACCCCGTTGCTACGGCGCGAGGAGGTCCGATCCGGGTTTCGGTGTCGGCACCCTTCTGGGCGTCGGCGAGGTCGTTCGCGAAGTTCACTCCCACCTGGATCGCGAGTGCCGAGAAGAGGATCACAACCAACGCATCCCACCGGAACACGCCTGCTGCCCCGGCAAGCGCGCTCCCGACGATGACGGGCGCCGCCGCCGCAGGCAGCGTCGCGGGCCGAGAAGCAAGAACCCATGGGTTCATGGAAGACGCCTTGGGGCGAGGCTGGAGTGCCCATCGCGGTTCCCGGAAGGCCGGGGACAGGCAACGGGCAACGGGCAACAGGAACAACGGAAGCCGCTGCCTGCGGCCCGCGGCTGCTTCAGAAGTGCCACGGGAAGTTGCTGTAGTCCTGGTCGCGTTTCTCGAGAAACGCGTCGCGGCCTTCCTTCGCTTCGTCTGTGCCGTACGCAAGACGGGTTGCTTCGCCGGCGAAGAGCTGCTGGCCGACCATGCCATCGTCCTGGAGATTAAAGGCGTACTTCAGCATCCGCTGGGCCGTCGGGCTTTTGGTGACGATTTCGCGCGCCCACTGGAGTGCGACGGCCTCGAGGTCGGCGTGATCCACGACGGCGTTGACCATCCCCATCTCGTAGGCGTCCTGCGCCGAGTACTCGCGCCCGAGGAAGAACACCTCTCTGGCGCGTTTCTGGCCAACCTGGCGAGCGAGGAGCGCCGACCCGTATCCGCCATCGAAGGAGGCGACGTCGGCGTCGGTTTGTTTGAAAATGGCGTGTTCTCGTGAGGCGAGCGTGAGGTCGCACACGACGTGGAGACTGTGGCCACCGCCGACGGCCCATCCGGGAACGACGGCAATCACGATCTTGGGCATGAAGCGGATCAGACGCTGCACTTCGAGAATGTGGAGTCGTCCGAGCCTTGCGGCGTCGACCCCTTCCTCACCTTCGTACTGGTAGCCGTCGGCGCCACGAATCCGCTGATCCCCACCCGAGCAGAACGCCCAGCCGCCATCCTTCGGCGACGGACCGTTGCCGGTCAGGAGCACCACTCCCACATCGGAGGTCATCCGTGCATGATCGAGCGCCGTGTACAGCTCGTCGACGGTGTGCGGGCGGAACGCATTGCGAACCTCGGGCCGGTCGAAAGCTATTCGGACGGCACCGATCTCGGAGGATCGGTGATAGGTGATGTCCGTGAAGTCGAACCCCGCAACAGAGTCCCACGAGGCTTGGTCGAATATCTCAGAAGTCACGAGGCGATACTGTAGTGACCGCAATGACCGACACCCTGCCTCACGAGTGGGTGAAGATCCACGCAGGGGTGAATGCCGATGCCCCGGCGGTGGTATTCGCCGACGATTCGATCTCATACGCGGAGCTCGACCGCCGCGCCGACGCGTACGCCCGGTCTCTCCTCGACGAAGGGATCGAAGCCGGCGACCTGGTCCCCCTGGAGGCGACCTTGGATCCGGCGACCGTTATCGCGCTGGTCGCGATCCCTCGACTCGGAGCGGTCCCGGTGCCATACGGACCGCATCGCATCGAGGCGAACGATGCCCCTCGAGGGTCCCCATACGCCGTTGTTCCAACGTCCGGAAGCTCCGGACGTCCCAGAGGTGTCATCCTCACCCCCGGGAATGTGACCGCCGCCGTCGAGGCCTCCCGGCGCAGGCTTGGGAACGACAGCGGCGATCGGTGGCTGCTGACGCTCCCTCTCTTCCATGTCGGAGGTCTCTCGGTCGTTTGGAGGAGTTTCACCGCCGGCGGGTCGGTCGAACTCCGAGCAGGGTTCGATCCAGTCGGAGTGGCCGAGAGTCTCAGAGGCGGCCCTGTGTCGATAGCCAGCCTCGTCCCAACGATGCTCCACAGGATTCTCGAGGTCGACCCGGGCCCCTACGAAGGCATCAAGGCTGTTCTGCTGGGCGGTGCGCCTGCGAGTCTGGCCCTTGTAGAGCGTGGCCTCGCGGCGGGTCTGCCGGTGCTCCAGACATACGGGATGACCGAAACCTGCTCGCAGGTCGCCACCGTTGACCCGGGGACGACGCAGCAGTCGCTCGGGACCGCTGGCCGTCCCCTCGACGGATTCGCCGTTTCGTTCGACCATGGGGAGATCATCATCGATGGCCCGGCCGTCTCACCGGGATACCTCGGTGAGACGCCCCGCATCGGTCCATTCCGCACGGGCGACCTTGGACACGTGGATGGTGACGGGAGGCTGGTCGTTACCGGTCGCACCGACGATGTCATCGTCACCGGAGGCGAGAACGTGCGAGCGTCGTTCGTCGAGGCCGCGATCGCAACGGTACCGGAGGTCGCCCATGCGGTGGCGGTAGGCGTCGACGACGAGGAGTGGGGGCAGGTTGTCGTGGCCGTTGTCGAGTCGGACCACGGCGACGTTTCGCGTATTGAAGATGCAGTCGGAGACCGCCTCGCGCGTCACGAGATCCCAAAGCGGTGGATCCTCGTCGACCGACTCCCACTCCTTCCCAACGGCAAACCCGACCGCCAAGCAGCCCGAGCCCTGGCGGCCGCCGTACTGAGTACTGAGTGCTCAAGTCGGTTCGCGTCCGACGACTGATCTACTGATCTACTGATCTACTGATCTACTTCAGCCCGCGCGAACACACCCGGACCTCTCCGCTACTCACCGGAGCCCGATCATCTCCTCGACGGTACGGCGGAAGGAATCCGGTTCCTGGTCGAAGAGCAGGGCCCCGCGGTTGATCGCGCTGGCCCTCAGGTCCTCTCGTCGTTCGAGCGAGCAGTGAGCGAGGGATGAGAAGGTCTCGTCGTTGGTGTGCAGCTCGCAGACGCCGAGCAGCACCGTCTGGTCGTGTTCGAAGCCCAGATCGTCACCGAGAAGGGTGTACGGGCCGAGGAACATGTTCGGCGCATCGAGCGCTTCGAGTTGATATCGGAGGTATTTGACGCGTCGCCTCCAACCGTGGAACGCCTCCTCCACCGGCGCCGTTCGGACGGTCTCGAGGTCGGCGAGTCCCCGACCGTACGTCCGGACGAGCCCTGCCCCGATGGATAGTGAATCCGGACCGTGCCACTCGAGAAGCCTCCACCGGTCGATCATGGCTTCGAGACGGTGCACGGCTTCGGTTCGAGATCCTGCCTCAAGGGCGTCGATCGCCCTCGTATGGTCTTCGCCGAGCTCGGCCAGAATGCGATCCGTGGCACCGAGTTCCCCCGCGGTCTCGATGAGCACATACGCGTCGCGGGCCGGTGCGAGCAAGCGAGCTGTGTGGCCAAGGGCTCCGTTCTCGGTTCGGTAGGTCGACGTTCCGATCGATTGGCGAGCCAGCCGAAGGAAGGCCCGGAGTTGCTTGATGCCCGTACGAGTCGTGTGGATTGCTACGTCGAGATCGGTCGGGTCGGCGAGCCCCGCAGTGAGGTGCTCGAGATGGGCGACTTCCGTCGTTGCAAGTGACTTCATTGATAGCCCGTCGGTGTGACCTGGGCGAACTCGTCGTCGCTGAGGCCGTCGACCGAGCCGGTTGAGATCGGCAAGAAGTCAGAGAGCATCAATTCCTGCATTCCCGGCTCCGGGTCGTCTGATCTGTCCCCGAAGTACAAGCCGGAGCAAGGAGCACGCGAGCGATCGTCATGACGAACAAGCGAACCACCCGTTCCTGTCCCACCGGTCGCAGGACGGGGGGAGGAGGAGGGTCAGCGACGACGCAGGGGGCTTCCTTGCCTCATCTCCCCGACTCATGCTCCCAGAGCCCCCTCCGACCCTCGCTGCGCTCGGGCCACGTCCCCTTCCTGCGGCGGGAGAGGGGGGTCGATGTTTCCCGACCTTCTCACTCCTTCAGCCCCAGGTTCTCGAGGTACGCGTCGGGGGACGGCTCCCGGCCGAGGAAGGCTCGGAGATGCTCTATGGCGTCACGGGAGTAACCCCGTGCGAGTACCTCGCTGCGATATCGGGCCCCGACCTCGGGGCTGAGCACGCCCTCGTGGGAGAAGACCGAGAACATGTCGTCCCCGTAGACCTTGGCCCACTGGTAGCCGTAGTAGCCGGCGTCGTATCCGCCCATGAGATGACCGAACGAGGCTGCGAAGTGCGTGCCGTCGTGATACGGGATCAGCGTCAGAGCAAAGGCGTCACGGGTGGCCTGATCGATGTCGACGTCGCCGTGGCCCGTGTGAATGGCAAGGTCGAACTTGCCGAGAAAGGCCTGTCGCAGCGTGGTGAGCGCCGTGTTCTGATCGCGGGCAGCGACGAGTCGCTCGACGAGATCCGACGGGATCGTCTCGCCGGTGGTGTAGTGGCGAGCGAACCGTTGGAGAACCTCCGGCTGCCACATCCAATGCTCCATGATCTGCGACGGTGCCTCGACGAAGTCCCACTCGGTGTCGTAGCCGGCGAACCGGGGGTGATCGACCTCGGTCAGGCAGAAGTGCAGGACGTGGCCAAACTCATGAAAGAGGGTGACCGCCTCGTCGTGCTTGAGCAGCGAAGGGGATCCGGGTCCCGGCTTCGTGAAATTCGCGACGATCGCGGCGACCGGCGCCCGGTAGTCGCCGCTTTCCTCCCGCATGCCTCCCACTATCGAGAAGCACGCGGCGTGGCCGAACTTGCCCTCCCGCGGGAAAAGGTCGGCGTAGAAGTAGGCGATCGCTTGGTCCGATCCGCTGTTCCGGATCTCGTACAGCCTGACGTCATCGTGCCATGCGCCGGTCTCTTCGATCTCGCGATACTCGAGTCCGAGGACGCCGCCGGTGATCTCGAACATCCCTTCAACCACTATCTCGAGGGGGAAATACTCGGCGACCTCGCTCTGGTCGATGCCGTAGTCCCGTCTGCGTTGCTTCGTGTGGTAGTACATCCAATCCCACGACTGGATCGCCTCGCCCCCCAGGTCGAGTGATGCGAGGTCCTGGAGTGCTGCGAGTTCTTCGATACCGCGACTGGTGAGACCGGGAATGATCGAGTCGTAGAGCTCGTCGACCGCCTCCGGGTCGGCCATCTTGACTTCCATGGCACACCGGGCCCAGGTGTCGTACCCGAGGAGATCGGCGATCTCCTCGCGAAGAGCGACGGCTTCGGCGAGGAGGGGTGTGTTCTCCTCAGCGGCGCGATTCCAGAACTTGAACTGCATTTGCCTGCGCAGATCGCGGTTCTCTGCCTC
The DNA here is from genome assembly GCA_964195515.1 of uncultured Saprospiraceae bacterium. Classification (GTDB taxonomy): domain Bacteria; phylum Actinomycetota; class Acidimicrobiia; order Spongiisociales; family UBA5794; genus JAHEEL01. The sequence goes on from CAXMQO010000086.1 coordinate 16,445, forward strand.
TTCGATGAACGGGATGTAGTCCGGGTATTGCATCGAGACCCGGAAGGTGGCTTCGGAGGTGCCCCGCTCGAGACGCTCGACGTAGGAGTCCGGCAGTCCGGCGAGGTCGCCCCTCGTCATGTCGATGCCGTCGTCCCACTCGTCGAGGTTGCTGCTGAACGCAACTTGGAGTTCGATGAGCCGCTGCTGGAGTTCACGGAGACGCTCCCGGTCTGCGTCGTCGAGGTCGTGTCCTGCTCTGTGGAGGTCGCGGAGCCAGAAATCGAGATTGCGTGCCTCGAGGCCGTCGAGGGAACGGGCGTCATCCGTCCTCGCGTACGAGCGGATCGCCGTCGCGAGGTCGGAACGCATGATGAGGTCCGAACCCCACTTGGCAATCCGTTCTCCTGCGGCGACGCCGGCCGCGCGCACGTCGGCATCGGAGTGGACCTTCGCCATGAACGCTCCTCGGCCCGAGGCGTCGGAGATCACCACGCCGGCGCGGTCGAGTGGCACCATCGTGTTGGCATAGGTTCGCGACGCGACGACGCCGACCACAGCGTCGACCGCAGCTTCGGCTTGTGTGATGGCGGACTCGGTGATCTCACTGACGGAGCCAGCGGTGATGGTGGTGTAGTCGTAGCGCATGACCAGGAGGGTACCGGGCGCCGTCGGCTTGGTCCCGGGGTGCCCCTCTACCCGGAAGGTGAGATGTCGAAGAGCAGAGGCCGGTGAGCGGGGCCGAGATCGGGTCCGATCCGACGGTACGGCACGGTGATCGCTCCGAGGTAGATGGCGTGGTCGACCGGCAGACCGGTGTAGTTGCCGACGAACGGCCAGGCGAATGACGGCCACGTCGCGGCGTACCCGAACCCGTCCTCGGAGTTGGTCATCCCCTCGGCGAGCAACGCGAAGGCGTGCGACCATCGAGTGGCCTCGAGATTCCCGGTCACGACGATCGGACCTTCCATACCCAAGGCGGCTGCATTCACCGCCGTGAAGCGCTCGATTCGGTCGTCTGCAGCGGACGATGAACCAGGACTCCGAACGGCGATTCCGATCACCGTCGCCGTGCTGGTTTCGTTCGCGACGCGAAACGTGACATCCGCGCCGGGCACGGGTGGGAGGGGTGAGGCCGTTGCGTTGTGCCTGACCAGAACGAGCGGTCGACCGGTTGCCTCGGAGGCGACCGGCGTGGCGACGATCCGGTAGGGGACGTCGCTGTCTTCCAACGTCGCCGCCCAATCTCCGCTCGTATGGTGGAGCAAAGCGACGTCGGCCTCTTCCTGATTGATCCACTCGACGATCGCACGGCGGCTGTCAGATGATCCGCCGGTATCGAGGCTCACCACTCTGATGCTGTCATTCGAAGCCGCGACCGGCTGTGTAGTGAGCCACATCGGAGCGAGGAGAGCGGCGTTTGCGACGGCCGCAAGAAGGAATGCGGCAGAGAGAGCACGGCGGAAGACGAAGCCGTAGATGATGGCAGTGGTCACCAGGATGACGATGTAGGGGAATCGGAAATCGGCGAGTCGGTCGAATCCCCACCAGGTCGCTCCGAAGAATCCCAGAACGGTGGCGAGTGTCGCTGCGGTGCCGAAGAGGAACACGAGCGCGGAGAAGACTTTGCGTCCCGTCCCGGTCTCGATCGAGCTACTCCCAGCCATCAGTTCTCAAGAGCGTAGAAGAATCCGTCGCGAGATCCCACATAGATCCGACCGTTCCACACCGCAGGGGTCGACTCGATGCAGGCGCCGGTGCCCACGGTCACATCCCACAGGCGCTCTGGTGAACGCGGATTGGTGAGGTCGTAGGCCCGGAAACCGGAGTGATTGGTGAGGCAGTCGGCGCCGACGACGAGGGTGTCGTCGGCGATGACCGGTGACGACCATGCGTTGCCACCGATGAAGTCCTGCCAGACCGTATCCCCGGTCGCGGTGTCGACACCCACGAGATCGCCTGCGTCGGTCGCTACGAAGATCACACCGGCGTCGGCATGGAGGGCCGGTGTTGCCCAGGCGCCGGCATCCTCTCCGCGCGCAGCCGACAGGTCAACCGACCACATCACCGGATCGTCAGGGTTGTCCGGGTCGAGCTTGGAGAGATCGCCGACTTCGCGAACCCGGCGTGCGGCAGTGTTGTTCTTCTTGGCCGTGTCGGCGTGAGAGACCACGTAGAGGAAGCCGTCTCCGTCGATGCTGATCGTCGCGTCGGTGTCGTCGCCGGTCCAGAAGTCGAAGAAGACCGCTGCCTCACCCGTCTCGACCTTCGATACGTCGACCCCCACAACTCGTCCCGCCGATGTCGAGAAGTACGCCCTCTGTTCGAAGACCGCCGTCGAACTCTCCACCGAATGCTGACGTCCGAAGATCTCCGTCAACTCATCGGTCCACGCAGGCATCTGATACACGACCTGCGGATCGACGGTCACCTTCCCGTCGCCGTCGTACCCACGGTTGAGCTTCACAGCGAACCACCATGAGTTTTCGCCACCCTCGTACATGATGTCGTCGACGATGACCGGATTCGAATCCCAGTCGTCGTTCCAGATCCCCTCGACAGACGTTGCGTGGAGCGACCACACCTCGCGGGGTTCATCACCGTCGAGCGCGATGATGCGGAACCGCGGGTCGCGAGAGCCGGTGTAGAGCAACGGGAAACCATCCGGGTCGAGAGTCACGGAGCCCTTGATGATGTCGCCCATGTCGAAATCGGGGCGTGTGCGTTCGCCGGTGGCGGCGTCGAGGAAGTGAATCTGTTTGTCGTAGGCGCCGAAGATCACTTCGGTGATCCCGTCGGGGCGCTCCCACACGACCGGTTGACCGGTCCAGCCGCTCCCACACCAGACCTTCGGCTCCTTGCCGACGGGGGACTGGCCACACATCGGGTCTTCGGGGAAACGCCAGGACACACTCGGCGCCGTCGCCGAGACGGGCCCCGAGCCGAAGTAGGTTCGCGTGGGGTTGCCGCGGAACATCGTCAAGCCGACAACCTGGCCCCAAGGCTCGCCGACGCTCTCGGAAGGAACGACTCCGGGCGGCCGCTGTGGAACGGTGGTGGTGGTCGAGGCGGGGACGGTCGTCGATGCCGGATCTCCCGACTGGGTCGTTTCGGTCCCGGGGAGAGTGGAGACCGGGGCGAAGGTCGTCGTTGAGCCGTTCGGGTCAACCGGGGTCACGTCGGCGCCGGCCACGCAGGCGGCAGCCGTCAGGGCGAGGGCGACAACGAGCAGGATCATGCGGTGCATCGGCGTGGAGTGTAGGAACCGGGACGTCTTCTGCTCGCCACCGCGCGAGGCGTATCCTTGGCCCATGCTCTCAGTGCCGCCCCGCTTCGACCCGCTCAAGTCGGCGATCGAGCGGATCACGGCCGCCGACCCGTTCCTCATGTCAGCTGCCATCGCCTACAACGTCTCCTTCGCCGTTGTCCCGTTGGCGCTGGCCGCGGTCGCAGCGCTCTCGATTTTCGGCTCCGGGGTGGACGGCGTCACCCAGGCTGAGAGGATTCTCGCCGAGGTGTTCCCGGCCCAGATCGTCGATTTCATCGTTTCGATCATCGAGGAAGCCCAACAGACCGTGGGTAGCATGGAGACCGTATTGATCGTGGTTTCGCTCCTTGTCGCCCTTTGGTCCGGATCCCGGGCGATCTACGCCGTCCAGAAGGCACTCCGGACGATTGAAGGAGTTGAAGAGTGGCGCCCCTACTGGGTGACCCGGGGGCTCGGGATTCTCTTCACCGTCGGAGCAGGGATCGCGCTGATACTGTCGTATGTCGTGCTGATATTCGGGGACTGGCTCTTGGCGACGCTTCGGGAGCACGGCCTCGGCGTCGGTTCTGTGACGTGGCTTGCCGCGGGGGTGATGGCAGCGTGGGTCGTCGGCGTCCTCTCCGCGATCTACGAGTGGGGGATCCCGGCCCCGATCCGGCGGCCGTTCGTATCTGCGATCGTCACGGTGGGCCTGCTTGGGCTCACGACCTGGGGCGCCGCGGCGCTCATGCCAACTTTTGGTGGTGGGAAGGTTTCTGCGCTTGGATCCGTGGGTGTGATGCTTCTGTGGTCGTACGTGATCGGCTTCATCGTGATCGTGGTGCCTGCGCTCGTTCCGTCGATTGAGGACGTGGCACGCGGCGTAACCCCGTGAGCCAGCAACGCTCGAATGCGGACGTCCGGACCGGTATTCGACTCCTCGCCAACACCGTGCGGTCGTACCCGGGGGATGGAACGATCGCGATCGCAGGGGCTCTCGTCTGGATGGCCGCCGTCGTCACGATTCCATACATCGTCAAGTTGATCATCGACGATGTCATCCTCGACGATCGGCGGGATCTCCTTCTTCCCCTCATCGGTGCGTTGATTGGTGTCGGGTTGATTCAGGCCGTAGGGATGGGGTTCCGCCGCTACTTCGGTTTCCGGGTCTCGTATCGCGCAGAGGCGGATCTGAGAGGCCGAATGTTCAGCCACATTCAGCGTCTTGCTTTCTCGTTCCACGACCTCATGCCGACCGGCCAACTGATGTCCCGGGCGTCCTCCGATCTGTCCCAGATCCGACTGATCCTGATGATGCTCCCGATCGTGATCGCCAACATCGTCATGTTCGTGGTCGTGATCGTCGTGCTGATCGTGATCGATCCGCTACTCGGCGCCGTCGCCTCGCTGACCATCCCGGCTCTGGTCCTCAATGCGAACACGCTGGCGCGCCGCATCATCCGACTCTCGTTCAGTGTGCAGCAGAAGCTGGCCGATCTGGCCGAGGTCGTGGAGGAGACGATTGCAGGCGTCGAGGTCGTCAAGGCGTACGGACAGGAACGTCGAGAGGAGCGGCGCCTGCAGACAGCCGCGGTCGCGATCTACGAAGACACGATCCAGATCGCACGGTACCGATCGAAGTACGCACCACTCTTCGAGCTGATCCCATCGTTTGGGACGGTAGCGGTGCTGTGGATTGGTGGGCTCCGGGTCATTGACGGAGCGTTGACGCCCGGCGAGTTCGTGGCGTTCACGCAGTACCTCGCGGTTCTCGTCCTCCCGCTCATGATCACAGGTTGGTTCTTCGCCAACCTGCCGAGGGCCGCGGCGTCTGCCTCCCGGATCGATGAACTCCTTCTGACCGACCCGATCATTGAGGACCCTGAGTCGCCTCTTGATCTTCCCGACGGACCAGGGGAGGTTCGCTTCAGCGGGGTCCGCTTCGCGTACCCGGGCGGTGTCTCGGTTCTCGAAGGCGTCGATCTCGTCCTCCCGGGAGGGGCCGCCGTCGCGCTCGTCGGCACGACCGGGTCTGGCAAGACGACGGTTGCCAATCTCGTACCCCGGTTCTACGACGTGCTCGAGGGATCCGTCACGATCGACGGCGTCGACGTACGAAATCTTCGCCTCGACGATCTGCGGTCGGAGGTTGCCATCGTGTTCCAGGAGACGTTCCTGTTCTCGGCGTCGATCGCCGAGAACATTCGCGTTGGGGACCCCGACGCCGATGATCGGAGGGTGCGGTCGGCGGCTCGTCTCGCTCAGGCCCACGACTTCGTGTGCTCGATGTCCGATGGCTACGACACGGTGATCGGCGAAAGAGGCCACACGCTGTCCGGCGGGCAGCGCCAGCGTATTGCGCTCGCCCGGAGCGTTCTTCGTGACCCGCGGATACTCATTCTCGATGACGCGACCTCGTCGGTCGATGCTGTCGTGGAAGCGGATATCCAGGAAGCACTTCGCAGCGTTATGGCCGGTCGGACGACGCTGATCATCGCTCACCGGACCTCGACCCTGGCATTGGCGGACCTCGTGGTCTTCCTGGAGGACGGCGCGATCGTTGCGGTTGGTACCCACGACGAGTTGATGGCGACGATCCCGAGATACGGCGAGGTCCTGGCCCACGACGAGGACCGGACCGCCGGTGGTGTGCGATGAGACACATGCAGCAAGCCGCTGACTACGAGGTCGACGATCGACACCGTCTGCTCGTGCGGGCGGCGCGCCTTGGTCGTTCCTTCTGGCTCCCTGCGGGCGGGGCCTTTGTTGCCGCAACGTTTGGGACGATTGCCCGGCTTGCCGGTCCGTTGACGGTGCGGGCGGGTATCGATCGAGGCATCGCCGAAGGCGACAAGGTCGCGGTATCCCGTGCAGCCGTTGTGTTCATCGTTCTGCTCCTCGCGCAGTACGTATTTGTGATGATCTCCCGATACGGAATCGCCTGGGTGGGGGAGCAGTACCTGTTGAAGTTGCGCGGTGTGGTCTTCGGGCATCTCATTCGCTCCGACACCGCGTTCTTTTCGCGTTCGAAGAGCGGTGTGCTGGTGAGTCGCATGACGTCGGACATCGAGTCCCTCCAAGAGTTCGCCAGCGACGGCGCGGTGATGGCCTTGTCGAATGGGTTGACGGTGATCGGCGTCGCTGTGGCCATGGTTCTCGTTGACTGGGAGATGGCACTTGCGACGTTCGCCGTCATCGGCGTGCTCGTCGGCGTGTCGGTCGTCTTCCAGCGGCAGGCCTCGAGGGCCTACGAGCGGGTGCGTGAACGGATCGGGCATGTCCTTGCCGAACTCCAGGAAGGGATCACCGGCGTCCGTGTCGTTCAGGCGTTCACACAGGAGCAGGTCCAGGCGACGTCCTTCGGACGGGTCAACGAATCCCATTATCGGGCGAACATGTCGGCGGCTGCGGCGATCTCGTGGTACTTTCCTACCGTCGGGTTTCTTCGAATCGTGGCGCTTGGCGCCGTGCTGGTCATCGGCGGAATTCGCGTGATGGACGGGTCGCTGACGTTCGGGACCCTCGTCGTCTTCCTGCTGTACCTCGACTGGTTCTTCCAACCGATCGTGAACCTGGCGAACGTCTACAACCTCCTCCAGGCAGCGATCGCAGCCCTTGCGAAACTCTTCGATCTCCTCGACGTGAGGGCCGACGTCATCGAGCGTCCAGGTGCATACGACCTCGAGACGCCGGTCTCTGGAACGATCAAGTTGAAGAACGTTACGTTCGGGTACGACGACGAAACTATGGTGCTCCGTCAGATCAATCTCGAGATCCCGGCCGGACAGCGTCTCGCCGTGGTCGGCGAGACCGGCGCCGGGAAGTCGACGATCGCGAAATTGGTCCTTCGCTTCTACGACCCGCAGCAGGGAGACGTTGAGATTGACGGTTCCAACCTGCGCGATCTCACGATGGGCTCCCGAACCGACGCCATCGCTCTCATTCCGCAGGACGGCTTCTTGTTCAACGGAACGCTGAGAGACAACCTGACGTACGGCGCCCCGGACGCCACGGATGTCGACGTGTGGAACGTGCTGCGTGCAATGGGGATCGACGGCTGGGTTCGCGGTTTGCCGGAAGGTCTCGATACCGAAGTCCGTGAGCGTGGGAGCCGATTCTCTGCCGGGGAGAGACAACTGGTCGCTCTCGGTCGGGCGTTTCTGGACGACCCGTCGGTCATCGTCCTCGACGAGGCGACCTCGAATCTCGATCCCGAGACAGAATTGGAAATCGAGGGAGCGCTCCGAGTTCTCCTCGCCGGCCGGACCGCCGTCGTGATCGCACACCGCCTCCGTTCGGCCGAGCGGGCCGATCGTGTCATCATGATCGACGACGGCCGGATCATTGCCGACGGCCATCACAAGGATCTCGTCACGTCGAGTCCGGAGTTCGGCCGTCTCGTCAAAGTATGGGAGAGGGGATTGACGTGAATCAGGAGTACTTCGCCCAGTTCGATGAGCAGGACGGCTACCTCAACTTTGCGTCGGTTGGTCCTGCGTCGAAATCGGCCAGGAAGGCCAGTGCCGACCTGCTCGACGAGGTTGCTGCAGGCGACCGACCGGCCACTCAGATCGTCGGCCCGGCCTACGACCAGTCATGTAAGACGATCGCTGGTGGTCTCGGTGTCGAGGAAGGGTACGCCACGTCCGTTCCGTCGACCGGAGCCGGCATCATGCAGATCGCCTTCGGGCTCGTCGGGTCGGGTGGAAACGTCGTGGTCCCTGCCCATGAGTTCCCGGCCAATCGCTACCCGTGGCTGCGTGCCGAGGCCGTTGGCGGACCCGAGGTGCGCGTCGTCGAGATCGCCGACCGTCGGGTCGACGCAGATGCGCTCGGCGCGGCTATCGACGGCGACACCCGCCTCGTGGCCGTGAGCCTCGTCGACTACATGACCGGGTTCCGCGTCGATATCGATGCGATTGTGGAGGGGGCAGGCGATGCTCTCGTGCTCGTCGATGGCATCCAAGGTCTCGGTGCGGTTGAGGCCGGCCTCGGGAACGCCGACGTGTTTGTCGCAGGGGGGCAGAAGTGGCTGCGGGCCGGCTTCTCCGCCGGCGTGATGGCGGTCTCTCCGCGGGTGTTCGATCGGCTCGCGCCGACGCTCACCGGGTGGTGGAGCGTCGAAGACAGTTTTGCCTTCGAGATACCGCCTCCCCATCCGGCACGGCGGACGGCGAATCGGTTCCTCGAGAGTTCGCCGAACTTGCCCGGCGCGGTCGCGGCTGCCACGGCGTTGCAGGTGGTCGGGTCCGGCGGCATCGCGGACATCGAGGCAGCGGTGCTCGAGAGATCGGGCGCTGTCCTCGACCTGGTCCGGTCGGTCGGTGCTGAGGTGATCGCACCGTGGCGATCGGACGGCGAACGGGCCGGGATCGTCACCTTCAGGATCCCAGGTGTCCCGGCGGCTGATGCGGTCGAAACTCTGGCAGCATCAGGATTCGTGGTGTCTGAGCGGAACGGCTGGATCCGGGTATCTCCCCACGCAACGACACCGATGCGTGTCATCGACGCGTTCGGAGTGGCGCTGCGGGATCAGGTTCGGAAGGCCTGACCGGCGGCCACGAAACCGCCCCCGGATCGCCAGACCTCGTCCATCTCCCAACGGGTTGCCTCGAGGATCTCGACCGTTGGCTGGTTGAGCCTGCATCCACCAGACACAGTTCCCCACATCGGATTGATACGATCCTGCCAGCGTGCAGTTCGCGGTCTTGGTGAGCGGATGTGCTCGAGGAAACGGAGCATTCCGCCGGGTCGGACCACACGGTGAGCTTCGTCGAGCGCCCGCATCGGTTGGGGGATCGTGCACAGGGCAAACGTGATGATTGCGGCGTCGAAGGCACCGTCGGAGAACGGGAGGTCGTGAGCGTCTCCCCGGTAGAGGAACAGGGGAATGGGAGAATCGCCGACCCTTTTTGTGAGCCGCTCCACCATATGTCGATCGGGTTCGAGGGCGTGGATCTCATCTGCCGTCGTCGGGTAGAGGGGGACGTTGAGTCCTGTGCCTGCGCCGATCTCGACGATCCTTCCTGTCAGTCCGTCCATCAGTCGTCGGCGCTGATCGCGCACGCCCATACGCTCGGTCGGTGCGAGCACGGTGTCGTAGATCATGGCAAGCAGGTGGCAGTTCATACATCTGACCGATCGCGTGAACCGAGCCGCATCGGAAGGACCTGGGAGTTCCATTGAGTCGCCACCCGACCAGCATATTGCAGATCGGGAATGCTCGATAAGCCATCCATTCGAGTAACTGCAGTGACGATCCGGGAGGTGGGGTCCCGGGTAGCGGTACGATCGGACCCACCAAGCCAGAGAAGGAGGAGACATGGGGCTCGGAGACATGTTCGACAAGGCAAAGGATCTGGCCGGCGATCATGCGGATGAGGCCAAGGACGCGGTCGACAAGGGCGCGAAGATGGCCGACTCAGCGACCGGTGGCAAGGCAAGCGATCAGATCGAGACCGGCGCCGACAAGGCGAAAGACTTCATCGACGATCAGAAGGACTGATCTCCAGTTGACGCTGTCAGAGCATCGGCTGGACGGCCGGTGCTCCGACGCGACGGGGTCCGCGTCCGTGAGTACGGAGCCCGTGTTGACTCGCCGCTCGTGGTGTGCGCCTTCCTAGGATGGCGCCATGACTGAACCATCCACCGAACGCACGCGGGTCAGACGGGCCCGAGAGAAGGCACGGTATGACCGGGAGATCGTGGATGAGATCTTCGATGAGGCCTTGATCTGCCATGTCGGATTCGTCGCAGACGGCTCGCCGTTCGTGATTCCCACTATCCACGCCAGGGTCGGTGACACCCTCTACTTCCATGGCTCTCCTGCGAGTCGCATGCTGCGTCTGATGAAGAAGGGTGCCGAAGTCACCGT
>CAXMQO010000087.1:0-7492 GCA_964195515.1 uncultured Saprospiraceae bacterium
TGACGCACGCGTTCGTCCCGAGCGACTTCGAGGTCCCGATCCGATTCGAGGAACCGGGATTCCGGCTCGAGCCGCTCGGGCCGCAGCACAACGAGCGCGACCACGATGCGTGGATGTCGAGCATCGAACACATCCATTCGACGCCGGGGTTCGAACCGCCCGTCGAATGGCCGGCGCCAATGAGCCTCGAAGCCAACCTTGCCGATCTCGACCGCCACGCCCGCGACTTCGAGAACCGAGGCGGCTTCACCTACTCCATCCTCGACGGCGACGACGTGATCGGCTGTCTCTACATCTACCCGTCGGGCAAACCGGGACGCGACGCGTCCGTGAGTTCATGGGTCCGGGCGAGTCGCTCAGAGATGGATGTGGTCGTGTATCGATCCCTGTCGACGTGGATCGGAGAGGCGTGGCCCTTCGAGAGCCCCGAGTACGCGGCTCGTCCAGACACCACGCGACCAACCGCCCGCCCGCCCGAATACCTGGAGTATCGTCAGACTGGTACCGCCAAAGCCTCCAATGACATCGAGGAGAGCCACACATGAGCGAGAAGCAGAACTGGATGGACAAGCTCTCGGAAACCGTCGACAAGGCCGCGAAGGCAGCGAACGAAGCGTGGGACGGGACGGCCGATCTTCGGAAGGACACATGGGAGAAGACCAAGACCGCTGCGAGCAGCGCGTCGGACGCCTTGGACCAGGGTGTGGAGCAAGCAAAGCGCTCCTTCCAGGGCAAAGACGAGGCCGAGCAGGAAGACGCACAAGAGCAGGAAATGCCGCAGGCCGAAGAAGAAGAGGATCACAACGACGGAACCGACGTGACCTGACCGGCTTTGATTCTCAGGCGCCGATCGGCGGTGGTTCGTTCCGGGTTGCCAGCCGCTCCCACACGCGCTCTCCCCCGTAGCGCTCGATGAAGCCGTGCGGGTACAGCGGGATGCCCGGCGCGGACACATGGTCGAGGCTGGCCCGCTCGTCAGCGCTCATCTCGAGGTCGGAGGCGAGCAGATTCTGGTCGAGTTGCTCCACCGTACGAGTGCCGAGGATCACCGAGCTCACTGCCGGCCGATCACGCAACCATGCCAGGGCCACGGCCGACATCGGCACACCGTGCGCCGACGCCACGGCGGTGCACACTTCGATGACGCTCCATGTCCGATCCGTGTTGCGCAGGTCGTATGCCTCGACGCCGCGATTCGGGTCCTCGCCCAACCGGCTGGCTCCCGTCGGCAGTTGGTCTCTGGAGTACTTCCCGGTAAGCCAACCTCCCCCGAGCGGCGACCAGGGAAGGAGGCCGATGCCTTCGTCGAGGCACGCGGGCACGAGATCCAACTCAATCGTGCGCTCGAGGAGGCTGTACTGAGCCTGCAGGGAGACGATGGGCGCCGAGCCTTCGAGCCGGGCGGTCGTAGCGGCCCGAGCAAGCTGATATCCGGTGTAGTTGGAAACGCCGACGAAGCGAACCTTGCCATCTCGAACCATGTCGGCAAGAGCTTCGAGGGTCTCCTCTATGGGCGTGTGCGGGTCCCAGCAGTGCACCTGATAGAGATCGATCACGTCCGTCTGGAGGCGGCGGAGGCTCGCATCGACGGCGTCGGTCAGATTGGCTCGACTCGCTCCCGCATAGTCCGGATCGTGTCTGGTCGAAAAGCGCCCTTTGGTCGCCACCACGAAGCGATCCCGATCGGGGCGCTGAGCCAGCCACCGGCCTACGATCTCCTCCGACACACCGGCGCTGTAGACGTCGGCGGTGTCGATCAGCGTGCCGCCGGAATCGGCGAATCGGTCGAGCATGGCATGGCTCGTGACTTCGTCAGACTCGGCTCCGAACGTCATCGTCCCCATGCCCAGGACGCTCACGCTCAGGCCACTGGTACCAACAGATCGGTGTTCCATGCGGCCATCGTAGACGGGCCCGGCGGACCCCTCTCGCAGGCCTCCTGCCTCGGCGGCCCGCTGTCGGCCATCTCGACAGTTCACCACGAACTCACACCTCGGCGAGTGTGAAACAAACGAAATTCCCGACATGAGGTTCACCGGGGTTCGTGCAGTGTGGGTTGTTGGGCCCCGGCGCGTGCGGCTGGTTCCCAGTGACGGAAGTGGTTGGCGTGTTTCTCGGCGGGTGGTGGGATGTCTCCGATGAACCCGGACCGGCTTGATTCTATATCGGCGGCTGTCTGTGCCGGCAGACGTCTGGTCGCCGGGCTTGCGAGCGCAAACGGACGGTTCTTGGTCGATTTCGGGTCACCGTTTCCGAATGCGACGTCTTCGCGAACGGTTCACACTCGTCAGCCGACCGCGGTGCTCGTGACCGCGGAGTCCGTCATGTCGCCCGGCACGGTTCGGCGATCTGATCCGATCGGGCGACCCGCATTCGGTCACCAAGCTCAAGACCGAGACCGTCACGGTGTCGAGCTAGTTGTGCGATCCGGGATCTGCGGCCTAAGTTGTGCGTGACGGGGAGGTCGGTTCCTTCATACGCACTCACGGGTACGACGCGCCGAGCAGGGAGCGATATGTCAGATTCGGTGTCGCGACGGAAGTTCTTGACGCGGGCGACGCTGGCTATGGGCGGCGTCATTCTCGCCGGTTGGGCCGTCCCGGCCGTTGCATATATCTTCGGACCCGCGCGCGCCTCGGAACGGCTGCGGGAGTGGCGGCCGCTTGGCTCGCCCGCCAAGGTGGACGTCGGTACACCAACGCTGTTCAAAACGCGAATCGAGCGAACATCCGGGTGGGTGACGCAAGAGGAAGAGGTCTCACTGTACGTCTTCACCGAGGACGGACAGGACTTCACGGGCCTGTCCAACATCTGCACACATCTCGGATGCCGGGTGCGTTGGGTCGGTGACCAGGAAGAGTTCTTCTGCCCGTGCCACAACGCCACATTCGCGAAGGACGGACGGGTCACGTCGGGTCCTCCACCCCGCCCGCTGGACACTTTCGATGTCAAGGTCGAGGACGGGCAGCTCTTCGTGAACGTGGAGGTTTGATTTGGCCGACCACGTGACAGAGCCCATCGATCCGCAATTCGGGGCCGAGCAGCCTCCTACGTCGTGGCTCGACGAGCGGACCGGGTCGCGCGGCATCTACGAGGCGATCTTCCTGCGCAACATCCCCAAGGTCAACTGGCTATTCACCCTCGGCAGCGCAACGCTGTTCGTGGTGGTGAATCAGTTCATCACGGGGATTCTGCTCACGGTGTACTACGTCCCGAGCGTGCACGACGCCTACGACACGGTTACATACATCGATAGCAGCCTCCCGCTAGGTTGGCTGGTTCGGGGTCTGCACCACTGGGGATCGACCGCTCTGGTGGTGCTCGTAATCCTCCACATGCTCCGGATCATCTTCCACGGTGCCTACAAGTATCCGCGAGAAGTCACTTGGCTCACGGGAGTGGTGTTGCTGCTGTTGACCTTCGCCTTCGGATTCACCGGGTACCTCCTGCCGTGGGATCAGAAGGCCTACTGGGCGACCACGGTGGGGACGAGGATTCTCGAGGTCGTCCCATTCTTTGGTGATTGGCTGCTCCGTGTGGCGCGGGGTGGCGAGGAACTCTCGGCTGTCACGTTGTCGCGGTTCTTCGGGATCCACGTCTGGATTCTCCCGGCGCTGATGCTGTTGCTTGTCGCCGTGCATCTGTTCCTCGTGGTACGGATCGGCATCAGCGCTCCTCCGAAGAAGAGCGACTGATGCGCGAGAAGGACAAGAAGGAGTACCTGGACAAGTATCAGGATGCCAAGAAGAAGGGCATTCCCTTCTTCCCCGACGCGCTGTTCAAAGATGCCATCGTCGCCCTCGGCATCTTCATCATTCTGATCATTCTCTCCGCGTTGGTAGGCGCCGCACTCGGCGACCGGGTCGACCCGTCGGTCGAATTCGACCCGGAGCCTGAGTGGTACTTCTTGTTTCTCTTCCAACTGCTGAAGTACTTCCCCGGTAGCCTCGAATTTCTCGGGGTCGTCGTCCTTCCCGCCATTGTGATCCTTGCATTGTTCGCTCTTCCGTGGCTGGACCGGTCGCGGCGCCGGCACTTCAGCGGACGGCCGGTCGTCGTAGCCGTCACCGGACTATTCGCCCTTGGAGCGGTGTTCCTCACCGTCCTGTCCCTCGTCGAACAACCTCCGCCCTCGGGTGGCGAGGCCGCCGGGGACGCGGTAGCGCTGCTCTACACCGAAAACTGTTCGGGCTGTCACGGCGGGGCCCTGGCCGCTTCAGAGAGCACCGACCTTGTCAAGGTCATCTCTGCCGGCGGGCATGAGGGCATGCCATCATGGAGCGCCGACCTGTCTGCCGATGAGATCGACGCACTGGCGGGGTTCATACTGTCACCGCGAGGACACGAGATCTTCGGCGAGACGTGCGCCGCATGCCACGAAGTCACGTCATTGGTTGAGGCCACGCCTTCCGACCTCAGGTCGGCGCTGGAGAACGGCAACGCTTTCACTGCGCATGCGAGTGTGGCGCTACCCCCATCGATTGCTGCGCTCGAAAAGCAGGACGCGACCGCTCTTCTCAACTTCTTGTCGGCCCCAGATGGACAACGTCTCTTCACGGCGAACTGCTCGTCCTGTCACGGTGCCGCGGTGGCATTCGCCGGGAACGCAGAGGAGCTGCGAGTGGTCATCGAGACGGGAGGCGAACACGTCGACATGCCGGCGATGGGAGGTGTCCTATCCGACGAGGAGATCTCTCTCCTGGCCGGCTACGTCGTAGCTCCGAACACGGCCTCGGATGAGGCCCAAGTACTGTTCGAGCAGAACTGCACCGTGTGCCACGGTTCGCGGGTGCCCACGGCGACCAGCGTCGAGGCCGCGAGGAACATCATTGTTACCGGCGGCGGCCACGAAACGATGCCCGTTTGGGGTGAGATCCTCACATCCGAGCAGCTCGATGCGCTCACCATCTACGCCTTGGAGTCGTCGCGCGGTACGCCGGTGATTGCCGGTCAAGCGATCTTCGCAGAGCAATGCGCCATATGTCACGGCGAGTTCGGGGAGGGTGGGTTGAACCCGACGAACGAGTCCATTGTGATCGCCCCAATCAGTACGGCGTCATATCTGCAGACACGAGACGATGTGACGATCCATGCCGTCATATCGCGCGGCCAGCCTGATCTCGGCATGTCGCCCTTCTCACTGGAATTCGGGGGTTCGCTCGACGAAGAAGATATCAATTCGCTTGTTGCCTTCGTCAGGGCATGGGAGGCTGATCCGCCGGTAGAACTCCCTCCCGAGATCGAGCGCGCGCCATTGCTCGGCGGTGCTCCTGAGGTCTTCGCCGAGTTCTGTTCGCAGTGCCACGGCCCCCAGGGAGAAGGCGGTATCGGTCCGTCCTTCCAGGATCCCGCCTTCCACGCCGGCATCTCCGACGACGACATACTCACAGCCATCGGCCTCGGGCACTCGGCGACAGCGATGATCCGATGGGGCGAGGTCCTGACCGACGAGCAAATGGCGGGCCTCGTGAGGCTAATCCGCATGCTGGAGGTGACAGGCGAATCGCCGGCGAAAGCCAGCCGATTCTCGCGGGACGTATTGCCGATCTTTGAGGAGAACTGCGGAGCGTGCCACGGTTCACTCGGCGGGTGGAACTCGGATACCTACAGGGCGGTGATGACCACCGGGAACAACGGTCCGGTCGTGATCCCGGGCGATCCCGACGGAAGCCTGCTCGTCCAATTGCTGCACGACCCAGGAACTCGGTCGATGCCACCGGGAGGGATGCTCTCCGAACGCGAGATCCAACTGATCATCGACTGGATCGAGAGCGGAGCGGCGAACAATTAGGACTGGGCCGGGCCGGAGGATCGACGGCATCGACCCCGCCTCCCATGGCATCCAGGCCGCATTCGCCTGGCAATGGAACCCAGGACGACTCGCCATGATCGACCCGGAGATGTAGGAGGCCGGAGGGTTCGCTGGGGCGTACAAGATCATCGTCGACTGGTACCACACGTACGTGATCATGGAATGGCGGTGCGAGGACAACTCGCAGCAGATCGAGCGCTTTGCCGACCCGACACGGCTCCGACTCCTGAGCCTCATCAGCCCAGCGGGCGAAGCCTGCGCCGCATGCGACCTCGTCGAACCACTCGGCGTCTCGCAACCAACCGTGAGTCACCACCTGAAAGTACTCCGGGATGCAGGCCTCGTCGAGAGCGAGAAACGAGGCCAATGGGTCTACTACCACCTCGCTCCTGCCACATCTGCGCCCTGGAGACGGCCACAGCTGGCGGGTAGCATTCCCGGCCATGGCCGAACCGCTCAAGAACTCCTTCGGAACCAATGTTCCCTCAGTGATTGCTGACATGATCGGCACGGTGTACCCCGAGTTCGATCGTGATCGGTTTGTTTCACTCGCCGTGGTCGGCTTCGACGACCTGGAATTGACGCCACGTGCACGCCAGGTCTCCGACACCCTTGCGGACACCCTTCCGGAGGACCGGCAACGCGCCATGGAGATCATCGCCGCATCGCTCGGGCCGGAAATCGAGGCTGCCGAACTGATCGGAATGGAGACGTTCCGGTACCTGCCGTTCGTCTTCTTCGTCGCTGATCACGGTCTCGACCACTTCGACACGGCCATGGAAACCCAATACGAACTCACCAAACGCTTCACCGCAGAATTCAGCATCCGCGCCTACATCGAACGATTTCCCGCAGCGACCCTCGATCGGCTTCGCGTCTGGGCGACCGATGACAACGTGCACGTCCGCAGGCTGGTGTCGGAGGGGACCCGCCCGCGTCTGCCGTGGGCGCCGCAGCTGCGGCTATTTCGAGAAGATCCAACGCCGGTCCTCGAGCTTCTTGAGATGCTCAAGGACGACAAGGAGGAGTACGTTCGACGATCAGTCGCGAACAACCTCAACGACATCTCGAAGGACCACCCCGAAGATGCCGCCCGAACCGCCGCGAGATGGTGGAGCAACGATCCGAATACCCGCCGGATGGTGCGCCACGGCCTGCGCACGCTGATCAAGGCAGGAGACCCGGCTGCGCTTGCGGTGCTGGGCTACGGCCCCGACTCGCCGGTACGACTCCTGACCCTTGCGATCGAACCGACCGAGGCCCCCATCGGCGGATCCGTCCGGTTCACGGCCGAACTCGAGAACCCGTCAGACGAGGACGGAGAAGCCTTGATCGACTTCGTCGTTCACTTCGTGAAGGCGAACGGGGCGCGAAACCCGAAGGTCTTCAAGGGGGCCGAGCGGTCCATCGCAGCGCGTGATACGGCGCAGGTCTCCAAGCTCGTGTCCCTCGCCCAACACAGCACGCGCACCCACTATCCCGGCGTTCACCGGGTCGAGATACAGATCAACGGAGTGATCCGCGGCAGCGGAGAGTTCGCCGTCACGTCCGGGCCCGTCTGATCGACGAACCCCTTCTTCTCGGCGGCGACCGTCAGACCCCCGTAGCGGGTGGTGCACCCCTGGCGATCCAGAAATTGTTGAGCGAGGACTGCATACGGACGTACCAGACGATGCTACC
>CAXMQO010000088.1:0-12263 GCA_964195515.1 uncultured Saprospiraceae bacterium
GTTCGACGGCACGCAACTCGAGCGACTCCGATGGGCGGCTCTGATCCACGATGTCGGGAAGCTCGCCGTTCCCCGCGACCTCATCCGCAAACGTTCTCGTCTTTCCGACGAGGAATACGAGCGTATGCAAACGCACGTCCACCTCATTGAGGAACTGCTGGAAGACGTCGACTTCCTACAACCCATGATCGAGATCGCCTCGAACCATCACGCCCACTACGACGGCAACGGGTACCACGGGGCGGGGCACAAACACGGTGACATGCCATCGACGGAAGCTTGCATCTTGGCCGTCGCCGATACGTTCGACGCCATCACCTCGACGCGTTCCTACCGCGTGGCCCTCACACAACCGTACGCCTACGCCGAACTGCGGCGCCACGCCGGTACCCAGTTCGACCCCGACGTCGTCGAAGCGTTCATCGAGGGCATGGAGAATTCCGGACATCGCTACGGATCGAAGGTCGAACTCACCGATGAAGAGGCCCGAGATATCGCAGAGGAAGGCCTCGACGAGATACGTAACGCCGATCAGGTCCACGGCCGAGACTTCCCGCTCGCCCCGATCGCGAAGGATGCCGACAATGGCTGAAACGAGACTCCACCGACTATCGCTCATTCTCCTCGGCGCAATCATGGTTCTCGGAACGGTGGCGATCGTCTTCGTCGTTCGTTCCGGCGAGGGATGGGCCGCGGCCCTGTTCTGGGCCGTCGTCATCGCCGGTATGCACTCGCTGTTTGTACCGACGCCGTCGGGACAACGCATCAACCTTGCGATCGGGCCGGCTGTCGCCGCCGCCATCCTCCTTCCCGGCACCGCGGTCGTAGTAGCCGCGTATTCGGTCGGTCTCATCGGAGGGTGGGTGGTTCTTCGGTGGAGGTCAACCACCGACCGAGATGCCGACTCCGACTACATCGCTGAGTCCATCTCGATGCTCGCTTTCGGACTGGTAGCTTCACTGGCGCTAGCCGGTCTTTCCGGGTCGTCTCTCCCACTCGCATGGGAGCAGTTGCTCTCAGTCATCGCCGGGGGAGTTGTGTGGTTCGTCCTGCGAGCGGTCGTTTCCGCGTGGGTCGGCACCGAACGTGAGGATCTCGCCTCGCGCTACCTGTGGCTCCTCGCCCTCGAGGACTGGACGGTGGCACTGTCGATCTTCACCGGCGGTGCGCTCTTCGGGATGACGTGGCCACTCATGCGCATCTGGGCGTTCCCGATCGCGATCCTCCCGTATGCGTTCAGCCACCTGGCGTTCGTGCGGTACCACTCCACTCGCGTCACCTACGGTCAGATGATTCGGGCTCTCGCCCAGATCCCCGAGGTCGCCGATCTCGCTCCCCGCGGACACTCCACCCGAACTGCCGACCTTGCGGTGTCGATGGCTCGTGAGATCGGCCTTCATCCCAACGAGGTGACCGAACTGGAGTATGCCGCTCTGATGCACGACGTTGGCCGCATCACGCTGACCGAACCGGCGATTCTCAAAGCTGGATACACGGATGAGGACATCGCTCGATGGGGCGCACAGATCATCGCCGAAGCCCCGTACCTTCAAGAGGTGTCGGAGTACGTCCGGGTGCAGCACAGCCCGTTCCGACGGCCGGGGGAGGCGATGGATCCGGATATTCCGATGATCTCCAAGATCATCAAGGTTGCAAGTGCATACGACCAGGCCGTGCACGAAATGCATCTATCGCCGCTTGAAGGTCTCGAGAGGATCCACCGCGGGTCCGCCTACGACTTCGATCCCGAGGTGTCGGCCTCGCTGCGGAGGGTCCTCGTACAGCGGGGTGTCATCGCCGCGTAGGTTCTCGGCCGATCCGTCAGCGATCCGCAGCGGACCCTGGGGTTCCCTCGACACGGTGAGCGAAGAGCCGGACCGGGCGACGGACCTGGTCTTCGAGGAACACGCCGACGCCGATCGCCAGGAACACGTCCCCCATCGAGATGACGCTGCTCGGTAACGGGATGATGTCGGCGAGGAACGCCAGGTAGGTGTCCTCGGTGAGGATCACGTGTTTCGCTCCCAGGACCACGTTGACCGATCCACCGGCCAACTTCACCGCCTCGAGCATCACCGGCATGCCGCCGTTGGCGGAGATGACCGTGAAGTTCATGAGGATGCCGATGCCGGCAACCCAAAGGCCCGCCATCTGCCGGTTGAGCCAGACGAAGAGGAGCAGTGGAACATACGACGCGAGGATCAGCCCCACGGCGAGTTCGTGCGTCGAATTGGGTAGGAACGTGGCAACGAGTTGGACCCCGAATCCGATGAAGAGCAGCCACCAAGCACGAACGCCGATCTCGGTCAGGTTCGAGAGCTTCCCCCCACGCGCAAGCCCAACGAAGACCGCAATAACAAGCACAAGCAGCATCCAAAGCACGGCTTCAACGGTAGTCCATACTCCGTCGTCCGTACCCCGTATCCGTGTTCTGGCTCATAGCTCACTGCTCACAGTTCACAGCGGACAGCAAGGCAGCCCTGTTGCCCTGTTGCCTGTTGCCTGTTGCCTGTTGCCTGGTAGCTTCTCCCCCATGATCCGATACTCCACGGACGGGCCTGTCGCGACTATCACCATTGACGACCCTGAGCGTCGAAACGCGCTTACCAACGAGGCGATGGCGGAGCTGGGAGAGGCGCTGAAGAGCGCCTGTGCGGACGACGACGTACGGGTGATCGTTGTCACCGGTGCAGGCGATCGGGCGTTCTCCGCCGGCGGAGATCTATCGGGTGGTTTCGTCGATGCACCACTGGCTGATCACGGCGAGCGCGGCGCACTCGCCGACTTGATCCGCGGGATGCGTCGGTGCCCCAAGCCCGTGGTCGGCCGGGTCAACGGCCACGCACTCGGCGGCGGACTGGGTCTCGTCGCCGGATGCGATATCGCGATCGCCGCCGAGCACGCCACATTCGGTACGCCGGAGATCGGCGTCGGGCTCTGGCCCATGATGATCACGGCGGTCCTTCGACCCCTCGTTCCTCGTCGACCTCTTCTCGAGATGATGCTGACCGGTAGGCGTTTCGGTGCCGCAGAGGCAGCAAGACTAGGGATCGTCAACCGAGTCGTTCTGGGTCACGAACTCGACGATGCGGTGGGGGAGACGGTGGACGCACTCTCAGCACAGAGCTCTGCAGCGCTCGCACTCGGCAAGTCGGCCTTCTACGCCGTGGAAGACATGGACCTCGACACCGCCCTAGACCATCTCCACATCGGTCTCACGGCGATTGCGACCACCGAGGATGCGGCCGAAGGCATCACAGCGTTCCTCGAGAAGCGTGACCCGCGGTGGAAAGGCCGCTAATCCCGAGAACGCCTTCTGCAGCGAGCGGAGTTGCGGAGTAGCGGAGTAGCACACAACCTTCGCTTGCTACCGACTACCGATCTACGAGAACCATCGGCTGAGTATCTCGTCGATCTCGTCCTCGGTGACGGAGCCGAAGATCTGCTCGAGGATGACCCCTTCGGCAGAGATGATGTACGAGGCGGGGAGTCCGACTGCATCGTAGGAGCGAGCCACATCGCCATGCTCGTCGAATCCGATGGTGTATCCGATGCCGATCGACGCGGCGAACGCGGCCGCGTCGGTGGGATCGTCGCTGGCGGCGACGCCGACGAACTTCACATCTTTGTGCGATTCTGACGCAGCGTCGATGTCGGGCATCTCATTCCGACATGGTGGACACCATGAAGCCCACATGTTGAGAAACACCGGGCGCCCGTCATTTGTGAGGTGCTCGGAGAGTGTGAATCCGGCTCCGTCAATGGTCATCACGGTGAAGTCGGGCGCCATCGCCCCGTGTTGAGGCGGTGCTTCGACTCCGGCGACGTCCGCGAGATTCGGGACATCGCTGGCCGACGAACTGGGACTGGAACACGCCGCGCCAACGAGAGAAACAACGATGAGCAGCGCCATCAGGGCGATGGGGCGTCGGTGGGCAGCGGGAGACGTGGGCACGGCCTGAACATAGCAAACGAAGTCCGATATCGACCGCTCCGCGGGCTGTTCCAGAACCGCGCCTCAGGGTCCGAAGAGAAGGCACACCTTCGGTGCCGATATCATGTTCTTGAATCGACACGACCACGACCGCTAGATGTTTGCGAGGCCGCACCATGACCGATACCCACGACCCCTTCGGAGCACGTCGCACGATCGACACACCGCTCGGTGAGCGAGTGATCTATCGACTCGACGCCCTCGGCGGCATCGGCGACGTCGAAGCACTGCCGTACTCGATCAAGGTTCTTCTCGAATCGGCGCTCAGGAACCACGACGGTCGCGTCGTCACGGACGCCGACGTTCATGCCGTGGCCCGCTATGACGCCACACAGGTGGAGGAGACGGAGATCGCCTACAAACCCGCCCGGGTCGTTCTGCAGGACTTCACCGGCGTTCCGGCTGTGGTCGATCTCGCTGCGATGCGGTCCGCCGTCGTGAGAATGACCGGCGATGAATCGTACGCGGCCAAGGTCAACCCGCAGGTGCCTGCCGATCTCGTTGTCGATCACTCGGTTCAGGTTGATGCCTTCAACTCTCCAGACGCGCTCCGAATCAACTCCGAGATGGAGTTCGAGAGGAACATGGAGCGCTACGAGTTCCTCAAGTGGGGGCAGTCGGCCTTTGACGACTTCCGGGTGGTGCCCCCGGCCACCGGAATCGTGCACCAGGTGAACCTCGAGTACCTCGCCAAGGTCGTCTGGGACGGTGACGGTGTCCTCTACCCGGATTCGCTCGTCGGCACCGACTCGCACACCACCATGATCAACGGACTGGGCGTGGTTGGCTGGGGCGTCGGCGGCATCGAAGCCGAAGCCGTCATGGTCGGGCAACCGATCTACATGCTGCTCCCGGAGGTGGTCGGTTTCCGGCTCACCGGCACGCTCCCGGACGGGGCAACCGCGACCGATCTCGTGCTCCGAGTCACAGAGATGCTGCGCGAGCACGGCGTCGTCGGCAAGTTCGTCGAGTACTACGGGCCCGCCCTCGACGGTATGCCAGTTGCGAACCGGGCGACCATCGCGAACATGGCGCCCGAGTACGGCGCCACGGTCGGGTTCTTCCCGGTGGACGATCTGGTCCTCGACTACATGAGGCTCTCCGGCCGCGACGAGGCTCTGATCGCCACCGTCGAGCAGTACTACAAGGAACAAGGCATGTGGCGTGATGAGAGCCGCACGATCGTCTACAGCTCCGTTCTCGAACTCGACCTCGGTACGATCGTCCCCTCACTCGCCGGCCCCAAGCGCCCGCAGGATCGCATCGAACTCGATGCGATGAAGACGCAGTGGCACCGCGATCTCGAGGGTGGCCTGCGGCCCGACGGATCGGTCGCCGGCGTCACCGCGACGGTGACCGACGAGGGGCAAACCTTCGAACTCGGCGACGGTGACGTCGTGATCGCGGCGATCACGTCCTGCACGAATACGTCCAACCCCGACGTCATGGTCGGAGCCGGTCTCGTCGCCCGCAAAGCGAACGAGCGCGGCCTCAAGCGCAAGCCATGGGTGAAGACGTCGCTCGCTCCCGGATCGAAGGTTGTCACCGACTATCTCACCGAAGCGGGCCTCCTCGATGATCTCGAGGCAGTTGGATTCTGGACGGTCGGATACGGCTGCACGACCTGCATCGGAAACTCCGGACCGCTCCCCGAGCCCATCGCTGCGGGTGTCGAGGAAGCCAACCTCGTCGTGACCTCGGTGTTGTCCGGCAACCGTAACTTCGAGGGCCGAATCAGCCCGCACGTTCGGGCCAACTACCTGGCGTCACCGCCGCTCGTCGTGGCCTATGCGATCGCGGGGACGGTCGACATCGACCTCGTGACCGAGCCGCTCGGGGTTGACCAGGGTGGCAACGACGTCTACCTCAGTGACCTGTGGCCGACTCAGGCAGAAGTCGCTGCTGTCGTCGCTGCATCGGTGAACCGAGATCAGTTCATGGCCGAATACGGTGCCGTGTTCGACGGTTCCGACGAGTGGCGGGCCGTCGAAGCCGGCGCGGGTTCGATCTACTCGTGGGATGAGGACTCGACGTACGTGCAAGAGCCGCCGTTCTTCGTGGACCTCGCTCCAGATCCGACGCCGCTCACGCCGATCAATGCCGCCAGGGTGTTGCTGAAGCTCGGCGATTCCGTGACGACCGACCACATCTCTCCGGCCGGGGCGATCGCACCCGACACGCCCGCCGGCCGGTTCCTCCTCGACCACGGGGTCGAGAGAGCCATGTTCAACAGCTACGGATCGCGACGGGGGAACGACCGCATCATGACTCGAGGCACGTTCGCCAACGTGCGGGTCAGAAATGAGATTGCTGCCGGTACCGAAGGTGGTTGGACCCACGACTTCCTGGACGGGGAGATCAAGCCGGTCTTCGACGCTGCGATGCACTACCAGGCCGAAGGCGTGCCGCTCGTCGTGCTCGCAGGCAAGGACTACGGCATGGGCTCGTCGCGCGACTGGGCAGCGAAAGGAACGTTCCTACTCGGAGTGAAGGCCGTCATCGCAGAGAGCTTCGAGCGGATCCATCGGTCGAACCTCGTCATGATGGGTGTGATCCCGTTGACGTTCTCAGAAGGGGAGAGTGCCGACAGTCTCGGACTCGACGGAACCGAGGTCTACTCGATCGACGTCGACGACAACCTGACGCCTCGCAAGGCGGTGATCGTCACGGCGGCCAAAGCCGACGGGAGAATCGTCGAGTTCACGACGACTGCCCGCTGTGACACCCCGATCGAGGTCGACTACCTCCGCCACGGCGGGATCCTCCACATGGTTCTGCGCCAGATGGCAGCCGATGAGTAGCTGAGTAGCCGAGTAGGCGCGGCTGGTCACTCCACTCACCCACAGCGCATCGGCGAACAGGCAATTTGGGTTCTGACGTCTTGGCTTGTGTCAGCCACTCAGTGGCTTGGTCAGTCGTTCGCAGCCAGTACGCGCAACGCGTTCTCGCCCAGGACCTTCCTGATATCCAGATCTTGCCACCCGCGAGCAAGTAGTTCGACGGTGATCGCGGGGTAGGTTGACACGTCTTCGAGTCCGACCGGGGTGACCTCGACACCGTCGAAGTCGGATCCGATGCCGACGTGGTCGACGCCGGCAACCTCGGCGATGTGTTCTATGTGATCCACCACGTCGGATACGGTGACTTCCGGATACGGGTCCAATTCGAGCATCCGACCCAGCTCAGCCTCGACGGCTGCATCGTCCTGCAGCCGGTCCATGAGATCCCGGGCCACGGCAAGACGGCCGATGGACTGCTCGGCTCCGGCCCGGCTCACGAACGGCGGATAGAGATTCGTCATCACGACGCCGTCGTTGGCTCGTATCGTCTCGAGCACATCGTCCGGCACGTTTCTCGGATGTGGTGCGAGCGCAAATGCACTCGAGTGGGAAGCCATGACGGGTCGGTCGCTGACCGACAGCGCATGACGCATGGTCTCGGCCGAGACGTGGGAGATGTCGATGATCATGCCGATCCGGTTCATCTCGCGGATGACCTCTTCGCCGAAGTCCGTGAGGCCTCCGTGTCGGGCCTCGTCGGTGGCGGAGTCGGCCCAGTCGGTCGTGTCCGCATGCGTGAGCGTCAGGTAGCGCACGCCGAGACGCCGAAGCACACGCAGCGCAGGGAGCGAGTTCTCGATCGAGTGACCTCCTTCGGCTCCCATGAGCGACGCTGTGATGCCTCGAGTTCGGGCTCTGGCGACGTCGGCGGCCGAGTCGGCGTGGGCCAACCGGTCGCAACGTTCGGTCATTCGGCGCACGAGATCGATCTGCTCGACCGTCGTCCGGAGCGGCGACGGGTCCCACGCCGGTACGAACACCGACCAGAACTGTGCACCAACTCCGCCTACGGCGAGGCGTGGCACGTCGGTGTGGTACCCGTCGAGTGACTCGCACGGGTCGAACTGGTCGAGATTTGATGCAGCACGGATGCGAAGCGCCCACGGCAGGTCGTTGTGTCCGTCGACCACCGGGAGGTCGGCGTGGATCCTCCTGGCCTGCTCCGTCAGATCAGTCATCGGTGATCCACGGTTCGAGGGTGATTCCGAGGCCGTCTGCGATCCGGTTCGCGTACGCGTAGTAGGCGGTCACTTCGACGATGTCGAGCACGTCCCGATCGGTGAAGCCCCCGGCACGAAGGGCTTCGACGTCATCGGGGCTTGTCGTCCCTGGGGTGCGGGTGAGTAGATCCGCGAATCGCAGCATGGCGGTACGTCGATCGTCGAGGCCGGCCGTCGGCCAGTTGCTCTCGATCCGGGCGAGAAGGTCGTCGTTCTTGAGGAGGAGGCGCAGACCGCGCCGGTGATGGGTCACTCAGTAGTGGCACTCGTTGATCGTGCTGACGACCAGAGCGATCATCTCGCGGTCGATCCTGCGCAGAGTTGCGGTCCCTCGCATTGCCGACCGATACAACTCGTCGTGGGCGGCGAGCGATCGAGGATTGAGCGAATGGACGGCCATGATGTGATCGACCCTGCCGGTCTTCGGATCCACCACACGGCCGCGGAGTAAAGCAAGCTCCCCGTCCCACGATCCATCGTCGACAGTCTCGATCCAGCTCACAGGGCCACCCTAACCCCGGCATTCTTGTCCGTCTCCGCGGGTCCCGCCACCTCGCCCGCGCTCCTCTGCTCTTGTGGACGTTCAGGTCACGCGAGGAACGGATTGACGATGTGCACACCGGCGAGGGTCGCTCCGGCTGCGAGGTCTTCCGTCAGAATCCGGTCACATTGCGAAGCGGATGCAGCGGCCACGATCAGCCCGTCCCAGAAGCTGATCTGGGACCGGTCGCTGATTTCGATAGCCGACCGGACAAGCACGGTATCGGTGTCGACGACCGAAAGTCGCGAGAGTTCGCCGATGATCTCAGCGGCGATCCGCGGAGCGAGGGGATCGGGGAGCTTTCGCGTCGCCACGACATAGAACTCAGAGAGCACCTGGGTGGAGAGAACGGCACGGTCGCCCGTCTCGGCGAGCGTGCGCAGCGCGATCACCTGCTTCACCGGTTCGTTCGTATCGAATGCGTAGACGAAGACGTTCGTATCGATGAACGTCCTACCGCTCATGCGCGTCGTCTCGAGTCCATGACCTTCCCCCGCTTCCTGCGGTCGAGGAGGCCGCGAGTTCGAGCACACGGTCGATCGCCGCCTGAGATTCGGACGATCCGCTGTAGGACACCAGGTATTCGCGCACGAGAGCGTTCACAGACGTGTTCTGCTGAAGAGCGCGGATACGCGCTCGCTTCAGGACATCGTCGCCGATCGCAAGAGTGAGGTTCGCCATGAGGCCAGTGTAACACGGAAGCTGTGTAGCACGGGAGTGGATTTCGATGTCTTTCCGTCCTCCCGATCGGAAGGTGGGGGGCTCAGAGCGAAGCGACGTAGGGGCGTCCCACAGGCGACCCAGCGAGGATGAGGACTGTCCCACCGATCGCAGGACGGGGGGACGCAGAGGAGCGCCAGCGACAGAGCGGGGGGGGCGTCCGACCGGATACCGACGACTGACTCCACCCGGCGAAGCCGGCTCAGATCCTCGTTATGCAGTCGCCTTCTTCGTTGCCGTGGGGGCTGACGATCGCTATCGGGATCTGCCCGGTCCCTTCGAGGAGGCCGGTGACGAGACCCTGGTCGAGTTGGCAGACGATGGCGGGGTGGTTTGTCGCCGACTCGCCGAACGGGCAGAAACGGGTGACCAGTTCGTGGTCACCGGGGCGGGCCTCGACCTCGAATCCGACTCCCATGAGCGCCTTGGCGACGGCGATCGCTGCGGTTTCGTAGCCCGACTCGTCGGGGATCCCGATTTCTGCGGCGAGTTCCCGTCCGTATTCCCGTCCGATCTCGTCGGCAATCTCCGAGGCGTTGTCCGGAGCGATACGCTCGATCACGCGGAGGAGCAGTTCGGCGAGGAGGTCGTACCGACGCGCAGGGAACTGGACCGACACGTTCTTGCGGGTCGGCTCGTAGTGCTTTGCAGGACGACCGGCACCGGGACCGGTGCGCCCCGACGGGCGTTTCCTGGTCACCTGGAGGTAGCCGTCGGCGACGAGGCGGTCGAGATGGTGCCGAGCCACGTTGGCGTGAATGTCAAACAAGTCGGCGATTTGCGATGCGGTCACCGGCTCGGGGGACTCGCGGACGGTGACGTAGATGCCGCGCCGCGTCGCATCGCCGAGTGTGCCGGCGAGATCCGCGATCTGTTGATCGAATGCTTCGCTGTCCATGCCGTCCCTGTCGAGAATCTGGAGTACCAGGCCTCACTATAGTTTCTATCCACTATCTCGATAGGAGTTGTTCGTGGTGGACGTCGATGCGCTTCGCGCTGCGATTGGTGCAGTGCAGGATCCCGAGTTACATCGGGGGCTTGAGGAATTGGGGATGCTGCGTGATGTGACCATCGCCCCGGACGGCAGCATTCACGTTGTGGTGGCACTCACGGTTCCGGGCTGCCCCCTGAAGGACAAACTGCGGAACGACGTCACTGCAGCCGCAAAGAGTGTGGTCGGCGTCGCAGACGTTGCCGTCGAATTCACGACGATGAGCGACAGCGAGCGGGCCGGAGTTGTCGAGACGGTTCGTGGTCCGAACATCCGTGAGGTGACGATCGGGAGAGCCGGTTCGAAGACCCGGGTCATCGGCATCTCCTCCGGCAAGGGTGGCGTCGGCAAGTCTTCCGTCACCGCCAATCTCGCGGTGGCGCTCGCTGCCCGGGGAAGCCGGGTTGGTCTCATCGACGCCGATGTGTGGGGTTACTCCATCCCCAGAATGCTGGGCCTTGATCGGCAGCCGGTCGTTCTCGACGAAGTGATGATCCCGCCGGAGATCTACGGCGTCGCCGTGATGTCGATGGACTTCTTCGTCGATCCGGATCAGGCCGTGATCTGGCGTGGACCGATGCTCCACAAGGCGCTCGAGCAATTCCTCGTCGACGTCCTGTGGGATGATCCCGATTATCTCCTCATCGACATGCCGCCGGGGACCGGTGACGTTGCGATCTCGCTCAGTCAGTTCCTGCCTCGCTCTGAGACCATCGTGGTCACTACCCCGCAGCCCACGGCCGAACGTGTGGCGGTGAAGGCAGGCCTGATGGCCCAGAAGGTCAATCAAGATCTCCTCGGTGTCGTAGAGAACATGTCGTGGTTCACCGGAGACGACGGCAAGCGCTACACCATCTTCGGTGAAGGCGGAGGCGAGGCGCTTGCTGCCCGCCTTGAGACCGACCTTCTCGTCCAGATTCCACTCGTCCCGGCCGTCCGGGATGGCGCCGACCGGGGTCTCCCGGCCGTGGTCGCTGACCCGGAGGGGGATGCGGTCGCAGCGTTCGATCGTCTCGCGGCTGCCGTGGAGGAACGCAAGCCTCGGACACGCACACACCCGGAGCTCGTCATCAACAACTGATCCGCTCGCCGGGTCGTTACGATCGCCGCAGACACCTAGCCAGGAAAGGGTTGCATGAGCGACACAATCACTGAGACCGCCAAGGTTCGATTCGGGATGTCGTCGACGCGGGAACTCGAGATCGAAGCCGAGCCCGGCCACGACGTCGCGACCGAGTTCGAGACCGCCGTCGCGAAGGGGACCCCGATTCTATGGATCCGGGATACCCGCGGCCATCGACACGGAATCGTGGTCGAGAAGGTGGCGTTCATCGAGATCGAGTCGGCCCGACGACGCGATGTGGGGTTCACCTCCGAGTCGTGAGGGCCAATGGACTTCGGACCCGAGAATATCGGGTCCGAAGAGGGGTTGGGGGCTAGCTTGCGGCCTGGCGCTGTCGACGACGCTCAGCAAGCCAACGCTTCCTGAGCCGGCGTCGGTCGTCCTCGGCGTAACCACCCCAGACGCCGGCTTCCTGGTTGGTCTCCAGTGCGTATTGGAGACACTCCTCCTGCATTGCGCAGGCAGAGCAGACGGCCACAGACTGACGGATCTTGTCGGTGGCGAGACCAGTTGTTCCGATGGGGAAGAACAGGTTGGGATCGGAGTCTCGACAGGCGGCCATTTCGCGCCAATCGGTGACGGTAAGCACAGTGGTGTCTCCTCGAAACGATTCCAGATGCGGCTTCGTGAATGTGAATGTTTTCACAAAGCCTCCCGTTTGTCAACCGGTTCTGACCGGTGTCGATGACCAGTCTATTGGAATGACCTGGAAGGTTGCAAACGAAAAGTAAAGAGAGCCAACAGCAAACAGTGGACAGCCAACAGCGGGGCAGCTGCCTGGCGCTTCTGGCTGTTGTCTGTCAGCTGTCGGCTGTCTGCTCGCCTCCCCGGTTA
>CAXMQO010000089.1:0-13115 GCA_964195515.1 uncultured Saprospiraceae bacterium
TCCCCGGACCTGAAGGTGCCCATCATCGTGTGTGACGCTCACGGGGTCGTCGTCCGGTTGGTAGGTAATCGACGGGATCTCCGGAGCCAGCCAGAGGCGATGGCCCCCAAGAAACCTGAACGGTGATCCTCCAGGACGCTCGATCTCGAGTCCCAGAAGTTCGGCGAACACGTTCTCCCCGTCGAGCATACGCAGGCCGATGATCCGGGGTCCGGTATCGGCGAATTCGACGGTGAGATCACCGCAGCGCATCTCCACTGGAACCTCCTCACTACCTTCCATAGCCACGAATCAGTGAGGTGGGCTTAGCTCACTGATCTACTGAATTCACAGCAGGACCGGCTCCAGGAGCGTCGAGACCTTCGGACCGTCTTCCGTCAGCAGGACCGTGTGCTCGAAGTGCGCCGAAACCGCGCCATCGGCCGTCACAACCGTCCATCCATCATCGAGAACCGCCGTCTCTGCGGTGCCCAGGTTGAACATCGGCTCGATCGCTACCGCCATCCCCGTCTTGAGTTTGAGTCCCTTGCCCGGCGTGCCGTAGTTCGGGACGTTCGGCGCTTCGTGCATCTGCCGACCGATTCCGTGGCCGATGTACTCACGCACGACGCCGTATCCGAACGGTTCAGCGGTCGCCTCGATGGCGTGTCCGATGTCACCGATTCGGTTCCCGCTCTTGAACTGGCGCATCCCGTTCCACAGTGCTTCCTCGGTGACATCCAGGAGTCGCTGCACCTCGTCCGGCACATTGCCGATTGCCATCGTGAAGGCGGCGTCACCATGCCAGCCCTCGTAGATCGCGCCGGCGTCGACCGAGATGATGTCTCCGTTGCGGAGGGTGTAGCCGTCCGGGATGCCGTGGACGATCGCCGAATTCGGCGATGCACAGATCGTTGCGGGGAAGCCGTGATAACCCAGAAACGAAGGTCTGCAGCCGCGTGCCCGGACTACCTCGGCAGCGACCGCGTCGAGTTCCCGTGTCGTTACGCCGGGGCCTGCCGCTTCACGAACTGCCTGATGCATCGCGGCAACGCACTGCCCTGCGATCTCCATCTTGGCGAAGTCTTCGGGCTTCTTCTTCGTGATGACCTTCGCCCCAACCATCATGACGCCAGTTCGCAGGCGACACGACCGAAGATCTCTTCGATGGATCCGGTGCCATCGACCCGTCGGACACGCTCGCCGTAGTAGGCGATGAGTGGCTCCGTCTCGGCGTGGAACACCTCGAGGCGATGCCGGATCGTCACCTCGTTGTCGTCGGCCCGGCCTTCGATCGAGGCCCGCTTGAGGAGCCGCTCAACGATCTCTTCCTCGTCGACATCGAGGTAGATGGTGGTATCGATCGCATCGGCGCCCACGACGTCGGTGAGGATCTCTGCCTGACGGAGGCTGCGGGGGAACCCGTCGAGGACGTATCCGCACGCCGCGTCTTCTCGGGCGAGCCGCTCCTCGACGAGGGCGACAACGAGGTCGTCGGGGACGAGATCACCGGTACTCACGAACTCGCCCGCCCGGATCCCGAGCTCACTGCCCGACGCCATCGCCTCACGCAGCATGTCGCCGGTTGAGACATGCGGAACGCCGAGCGCCCTTGTCACCAGCTTTGCCTGTGTCCCCTTGCCGCCCCCGGGTGGCCCGAGAAACAAGATCCGTCTACCCATAGAGAACTCCTGATTGTCCAGTGGCGGAGGATACCTGCGAGTCTGCGCTCGTCAGCCGTGAGTCGGAGTAGCGGAGTAGCGGAATAGCGGAATAGCAGCGACGAACTCACTCGGCTTACTCAGCTGCTGAAGCGAGGCGGAGCCGAGCGCTACTCGGCTACCGGTTTCCTGTTCTGAGCCTCCGGCTCAGGACAGGAAACCCTCGTAGTTCCGCATCATCAGCTGGGACTCGACCTGCTTCATCGTCTCGAGGGCCACACCCGCCACGATGATGATCGACACGCCGGAGAGACCCACGGGGACGCTCCAGATCCATCCGAGGATGGACGGCAGGATCGTCACGAGCGCCAGGTACATCGCGCCGGGCAGCGTGATGCGACTCAGCACGTGCTCCAGGTACCGCACGGTCGCCCGTCCCGGACGGATGCCAGGGATGAATCCGCCCTGTCGCTGGATCATGTCGGCTTGACGCTCCGGGTCGAACTGGATCGCCGTGTAGAAGTAGGTAAAGAACACCACGAGGAGCGCCAGCACGAAGATGTACCACAGGCTCGGCGAGAAGCCGCCGCCGCTCGAAGACAGCAGATTGGTGTCGATCCAGTTCCGGACCGTCGCACCCCAACCGGTCGGCGGCAGAACCGAGGCGATGAGAGCAGGGAAGTACATGATCGAGGTCGCGAAGATCACAGGGATGACGCCCGCCATGTTCACCTTCAGCGGAATGTACGTGGATTGGCCGCCCATGACCTTCCGGCCGCGGACTCGCTTCGAGAACTGCACCGGGATCCTGCGCTGTCCCTGCTCGATGTAGATGATCCCGATCGTCAAGGCGATCATCACAGCAACAATGACGATGAATTGGTATGTCTGCGAGTTGGCGTTGAGGATCGCCAACTGGGATGGGATCTGCGAGATGATCGAAATGAAGATCAGCAGCGACATACCGTTGCCGATTCCGCGCTGGGTGATCAATTCACCGAACCACATGAGCAACGCCGTGCCGGCGGTCATCGTCACGACGATGATGATCACGTTGCGGGGGGTGTAGTCGGGGATCAGGTCGATGCCGCCGGTCAGCTGACCGGAGTGGAACAGGAACGAGAACCCGGTCGCCTGGAGGAGTGCCAGGATGACGGTGAGATACCTCGTCCACTGAGTGATGACCTTCCGTCCGGTCTCGCCTTCCTCCTGAAGGGCCTGCAACTTTGGAATCACAACGGCGAGCAACTGAAGAATGATCGACGACGTGATGTACGGCATGATCCCGAGAGCGAAAACCGACATGCGGGTCAACGCGCCGCCGGAGAACAGGTTCAACAACCCGACGAACCCGGAGGTCGTCGCCGAGTCGGTGAATTCCTTGATCGCGTTGAGATCCACACCCGGGACCGGGACGGTCGTCCCGAGCCGGTACAGAACGAAGATGAACAGCGTGAAGAGGATCTTGTTCCGCAGAGCGTGGATCCGGAACGCGTTCCTGAAAGCAGTCAGCATGTGAGTGTTGGGTCCTTCAGTGGTAACGGCACAATAGTGGTGCTCGGGGCGTGTGCTCGGCGCTCATAGCTCAGAGCCCACAACTCGTAGCTCAATCCTCGAGGACCTCTACCGAGCCTCCCGCAGCCTTTATCTTCTCGACGGCGCCGAGACTGAATGCATGGGCCTTGATGGTCAGAGCGCGGTCGATTTCGCCCTCACCGAGGACCTTGACCTTGCCGCGATGTTTGACGAGTCCACCGGCCCGCAGATCATCTGCGGTCACGGTGCTCCCTGCGTCAAACGCATTGAGTCGCTCGACGTTGATGACCGTGTACTCAACACGATTCGGGTTCGTGAAACCGCGCAGCTTGGGCATACGACGCTGGAGCGGCATCTGACCACCCTCGAAGCCGCGGCGCACCTTGCTGCGAGCCTTGAGGCCCTTCGTACCGCGCCCGGCGGTCTTCCCGCGTCGCCCGGCTTCACCGCGCCCGACGCGAATCTTGCGCTTCTTCGACCCCGCAGGGGGTCGGAGGTGATGAAGCTTCATCCGATTTCCTCCACTTCGAGGAGATGCTTCGCATGGAACACCATGCCGCGCACGTCCGGTCTGTCGGGTCGCATGGTCGTCTGGTTGATCTTCCGCAGCCCGAGACTCTCTACGGTTGCGCGAGTCTTCGGTTTCTCACCGATGGTGCTGCGCACCAATGTGATCTTCAGGTTCTTCGCCATCAGCTGCCTACCTGAATCTTCGCCAACTCGGCAGACCGGTAGGCGGCGAGCAGCGCCGGTGGGAACAGTTCCTCCGGGCGCTTGCCCCGGGCTTTGGCGACTACGTCGGGACGCTGCTGGGACAGGAGTGCATTCACCGTCGCCTTCGCCACGTTGACATGTGTCGGAGATCCGAGCGACTTCGACAGGACATCCTTGACCCCTGCTGCCTCGAGGATCTGGCGGACTGCGCCTCCGGCGATTACCCCGGTACCCGGTGCAGCCGGCTTGAGAAGCACGCGTGAAGCACTCTGCTCGCCGATCACCTCATGGATGATCGTCTGGCCGGCCATCGGCACGTCGAACATGTTCTTCTTTGCGATCTCCATGCCCTTCTGGATGGCCATGGGGACCTCTTTGGCCTTGCCGTATCCGATCCCGACCTTGCCCTTGCCGTTGCCGACGGTTACGAGAGCCGTGAACGAGAATCGGCGGCCACCCTTGACGACCTTGGCGACGCGGTTGATAGCGATGACCCTCTCGTCGAACTCCGGCTCGCGCCGTTCCCTGCGGTCCCTGCGGTCCCTGCGGTCATTTCGATTGGTGTTGTCACGGTTCGTCATAGCGCTCCTAGAACTCCAGCCCGGACTTGCGGGCTCCATCGGCCAGCGCCTTGACGCGCCCGTGGAAGGCGAACCCACCCCGGTCGAAGACGACCGTGTCGAAACCAGCATCCTTGGCGCGGGCGCCGACGAGCTTTCCGACTTCGGTTGCCGTGTCGACGTTCAGGGTCTTCTTCGCGAGACTGCCCTCGCGAGACGAGGCCGAAGCCATGGTGACACCCTGATCGTCGTCGATGATCTGTGCGTAGATGTAACGGTTGCTGCGGAACACAGCGAGTCGGGGGCGAGCGGCGGTGCCGTGCACCTTCTTGCGCACTCGGAAGTGGCGGCGTCGCCGCGCGTCTGTGCGTGAACCTCTCATACGGACACCCCTGCCTTCCCGGCCTTGCGGCGTACATATTCGTCGACGTAGCGAATGCCCTTGCCCTTGTACGGCTCTGGCGGACGCACGGAGCGGACGTTCGCCGCAACCTGGCCAACGAGTTGTTTGTCGATCCCGCTGACGATGAACTTCGTCGGCTCGGGGACCTCGAAGGTGATACCGTCGGGTGCTTTGATCTCCACGGGATGTGAGAACCCGACCTGAAGCTCGAGTGTGGTGCCTTTCAGCGCACCGCGGTAGCCAACGCCAACCGCCTGGAGTTCCTTCGTGTATCCGGCCGAGACCCCGACCACCATGTTGGCGATCAGCGCACGGGTCAGACCATGCAGGGCGCGAGCCTCGCGTTGGTCGTTCTCTCTGGCGACGGTGACGATCCCGTCTTCGACCGAGACACTGATCCGAGGATCAAGCGCCTGGGTAAGGGAACCCTTCGGGCCCTTCACGATGACGGCGTTTCCGTCGACAGACGTTTCGACGTCTGGCGGAAGTTCGATCGGTGCGTTTCCGATGCGACTCATGTCACCACACCTCGCAGAGGACTTCGCCGCCGACGTTGCGTCGGCGAGCCTCCCGGTCGGTCATGACGCCGTCGGAGGTCGACACGATTGAGATACCAATTCCGCCCCGAACACGGGGTACGTCGGATGCGCTCGAGTAGACGCGGAGACCCGGCTTTGAGACCCGCTTGATGCCGGCAAGGACCGGCTGACGATTGCCGTCGTACCGGAGCCTTACGGTGAGCTGTTTGCCGACGCGAGCATCCTCGACCTTGTATCCGTCGATGAAGCCCTCTTCGGAGAGAATGCGAGCGACTTGTTCTTTCAGCTTCGACGACGGCATCGTCGTCTCCGGATGTAGCGCCATGTTGGCATTGCGAATGCGGGTGAGCATGTCGGCGATGGGATCAGACTGCATGATTACCACGAAGCCTTTGTCACGCCGGGGAGCTCGCCGTTGTGGGCGAGTTCGCGGAGCGATGAACGCGACATGCCGAACTTGCGGAAGTAGCCGCGGGGTCGGCCCGTGACGCCACACCGGTTGCGGTAGCGAGTCGCGCTCGCATCGCGCGGCATCTTGGCGATCCTCTGATAGGCCTCGCGTTTGTCCTCGTACGAGGCTTTCGGATCTTTGACGATCGCGACGAGCTCCGCACGGCGCACGGCGTACCGTTCGACGATCACTTTCCTCTTATTGTTCTTGGCGACCTTCGATGTCTTCGCCATCACACACCTGCCTGTTGACGGCGGAACGGGAACCCGAACACATCGAGTAACGCCCTGCCTTGCTCGTCGGTTGCTGCCGTGGTCACGAACGCGATGTCCATGCCGCGGACTGTGGAAACCTTGTCGTAGTCGATCTCGGGAAAGATCAGCTGTTCGGTGACGCCGAAGTTGTAGTTGCCGCGGCCGTCGAAACCCTTCGGGTTCAAGCCACGGAAGTCCCTGATACGCGGGATCGCGGTGGCGATGAGGCGATCGAGGAACTCCCACATCCGGGCACCGCGCAACGTCACCGATGCTCCGACCGGGACCCCCTCACGGAGCTTGAAGTTCGAGATCGACTTCCGTGCCAGCATCACTTTCGGCTGCTGGCCGGTGATGATCCGCAGGTCCTCAACTGCCGAGTCCATGAGCTTGGCGTCCTGGGCAGCGTCACCGACGCCCATGTTCACCACGATCTTCGACAGACGAGGAATCTGCATCGCGTTCTCGAGACCCAGGTCTTCTTTGAGCTGAGCAGCGAACTCGTTGTCGTACTTCTCTTTGAGGCGAGGAGCCATTAGAGCTCACCTCCGCACTTGCGGCATACGCGGTACTTGCGGCCCTCGTCGTCGAACCGTGCACCAATGCGAGTCGGTCCGCAATCCGTACAGACGATCATGACGTTGGACGCGTCAATTGGCATGTCCTTGTCGATGATGCCGCCCTGCATGGTTTGGCCGGTCGGTCGCTGAGAGCGCTTCGCAGTGGCGACGCCTTCGACGATGATCCTGTTGCGCGAGGGAAAGACCTTGGCGATCTTGCTCTCCGTGCCGGCATCCTTGCCGCTGATGACCATCACGGTGTCACCCTTCTTCAGCTTCATCACAGCACCTCCGGTGCCAGCGACACGATCCGCATGAACTTCTTGTCGCGCAACTCACGTCCGACCGGTCCGAAGATTCGGGTGCCGCGGGGCTGCTGCTGGTCGTTGATGATCACGCAGGCGTTGTCATCGAAGCGGATGTAGGTCCCGTCGGGGCGACGGTTCTCTTTCTTGGTCCGCACGACCACGGCTTTGACGACCTCACCCTTCTTCACGCTTCCGCCGGGTGTGGCATCTTTGACCGTGGCCACGACGATATCGCCCAGACTGCCATAGCGCCTACCCGATCCACCGAGGACGCGGATGACCAGGACCTCTTTGGCCCCGGTATTGTCGGCAACCCTGATCCTGGACTCCTGTTGGATCATCTTGCACGCTCCACGACCGCGTCGACGCGCCAGTGCTTCGACTTCGAGAGCGGACGGGTCTCAACGATCCGTACGGTATCGCCGATGCGGGCATCGTTTGTTTCATCGTGGGCGTGGAATCGCTTCCGCACCGGCACGGTCTTGCCGTACTTCGGGTGTCGCTTGGAGTCCCGGACTTCGACGGTCACCGTCTTGTCCCTGGCGTCCGAAACGACGACTCCGACGCGTATCTTGCGGCGTCCCCGTTCCATCTACGCCTCCTCCTGCTGTGTTTCCCAGGCGGCGATCTCTTGTTCCCGCATCAGCGTCTTGACGCGGGCGACGTTGTGCCGCACCTCTTTGATCCGTGCTGTGTTGTCGAGTTGGTTCGTGACGACTTGGAACCGCAGGTTGAACAGCTCCTCTTTGCCGGCATCGAGCTGTTCCTGCAGCTCTGCGTAGCTCAGCTTTCGCAGGTCGACGGTCTTCATACGTCCTCCCGCCTGACAAACTTGGTCTTGACCGGCAACTTGTGAGCGGCCAGGCGCATGGCTTCACGCGCCAACTCCTCGTCGACGCCGGCCATCTCGAACATCACCCGTCCCGGCTTGATGACGGCGACCCAGTACTCAGGGTTGCCCTTTCCCGAGCCCATGCGGGTCTCGGCCGGCTTCTCGGTGATCGGCTTGTCCGGGAAGATAGTGATCCAGACCTTCCCACCGCGCTTGATCTTTCGTGTCATCGCGATACGAGCCGCTTCGATCTGGCGAGCGGTGATCCATCCCGACTCTTGCGCCTGGAGGCCGTACTCGCCGAACGAGACCCTCGCCCCGCCCTTCGCCTTCCCTGACATACGGCCCTTCTGGACCTTCCGGTACTTGGTGCGCTTTGGCATCAACATCAGGACTCACCCCCTTCGGAGGAGCCGTCTGCGTTGCCAGCCTCCGACTCCGAGTCCTCAACTGCAGGCTGTCGGCTGTCGGCTGTGAGCTGTGGGCTCTCTTGTTCGACCTTCTGAGTCTCTACGACCTCAGTGGTTTCGACCGTGGGGGTCTCCTCCACTTCGGCGACTGCCTCGGCTTCGATCGCCTTCCCCATCGCCTCGACCGCTTCTTCTTCGGCCACAACTGCCTCGACGATGGCCTCGATGGCACCATCATCGGCAGCCTCGGCAATCTCTTCTGCCACTGCGGCAACAGCTTCGGCGACCGCAGCTTCGACGACCGTTTCCTCGGCTCGTTCCTCGGCAATCACGGCTTCGACGATGGCCTCTTCCGACCCGGTCTCCTCGGCGACAACCTCGGCGACGACCGCCTCTTCCACGGCGACCTCGGCGACGATCTCAGCGACCACGGCTTCGACTTCGGCTTCCTCGGCGACCGCTTCGGCGACAACCGCCGTCTCAACTGCTTCGACCGCCGACGTCTCGGCCTCTACCGCCTCGACGACAGCTTCAACGGCAGCCGCTTCGGCAACAATCGCCGCAACCTCCGCGGGGACGGCCGCGTCCTCGACGCCGTCTTCCGTGGCCCGGCGGGCCTCCTTGAACTCGGCAGCGGCATCGCCTGTTGTGGGCTTGCGTCTGCCGCCCCCTGCCTCGATGAGGCGCTTGCCGGTCTTGTTTCCGGCACCAGACTCGACGGGACGCTTGCCACCGCCGGCCTCGATGAGGCGTTTGCCGCCGGCCTCGCCCGCGGCCGATTCGGCGCGCGATCGTGCGGAACGACGTCGTTGGGCAGGACCGCCTGCAGCGAGGCGTGCCTCGGCAGCGATCTTCTCATTGCGGGCAGTCACCGAGGTGAGCAGGTCTCCGCGATACACCCAAACCTTGATACCGACGGCACCCACGGACGTGCGGGCCGTGGCCTGCCCGTAGTCAATGTCGGCCCGGAGCGTGTGCAACGGTACACGGCCCTCGAGGTACCACTCGCGACGCCCCATGTCGGCTCCACCGAGACGACCCTGGGCCTGGACACGGACACCTTCGGCGCCCGCCTTCATGGCGGTGGTCACCGTGCGTTTCATGGCACGCCGGAACGCGACGCGCCCTTCGAGTTGGTCGGCAACGCTGCGTGCGAGAAGCTGAGCATCGAGCTCAGGATTCGACACTTCGATGACATTGAACTTGACGATGCGGCCGGACAGATCCTCGAGGCCGCTGCGGAGCCGTTCGGCCTCCGCGCCACCGCGACCGATAACCACGCCCGGACGCCCGGTGTGGATGTCGATCTGGACCTTCTTGTCACCGATCCGCTCGATGTCGATCCGTGAAACCGCACCGCGTGTCAATTCGTCGCGCAGGTACTTCCGGATTCTGTAGTCTTCGTTGACCTGAGCGGCGTAGTCCTTCTCGCTGTACCAACGAGACTTCCAGTCGGTGACGATTCCGAGCCGCAGGCCGTAGGGATGGATCTTCTGGCCCATCAGGCGCCCTCCTCCGTGTCTGCGACGATGATTGTTATGTGGCTCGTGCGCTTGCGGATCCGCGTCGCGCGGCCCCTGGCACGCGGACGCCATCGCTTGAGGGTCGGGCCCTCGTCGGCGTACGCCTCCGTGACCACGAGTTCTTCAGAGTCTGCTGCAAGATTGTGCTCTGCGTTGGCGATCGCAGAGTTGAGGCACTTGAGGATCGGATCGGCGGCACGGCGCGGCGTGTGCGTCAATATGACGCGCGCCTCGTCGACGGGGAGACCCCGGACGAGATCCAGCACCCGCCGCACCTTGTACGGCGACTGCCGCACGTGTCTGGCTTTTGCTTGGACCTTCATCGCTTCCTCGCTGCTTTCTCACTCTGGGCATGTCCCCGGAACGTCCGGGTTGGGGCGAACTCACCGAGCTTGTGTCCGACCATCGACTCGCTGATGTATACCGGCACGTGCTTGCGACCGTCATGCACAGCGATGGTGAGGCTCACCATCTCGGGTGTGATCGTCGAACGCCGGCTCCATGTCCGGATCACTCGTTTGTCGCCGCGGTCGTTCGCCGCTTCGATCTTTCGTAGGAGGTGCTCGTCGACGAACGGCCCCTTCTTCAGGCTCCTCGCCATGGTCTACCTCCGACCCTTCTTGGTTCGCCTGCGCACGATGTACTTGTCGCTGGCTTTGTTCTTCTTGCGGGTACGTCCCTCCGGTTTGCCCCATGGGCTGACCGGGTGACGACCACCCGAGCTGCGTCCTTCGCCACCACCGAGGGGGTGATCGACCGGGTTCATGACAACACCGCGGGACTGTGGGCGCTTGCCCTTCCAACGGTTGCGGCCTGCCTTGCCGATCTTGACCAATTCGGCATCGGTGTTGCCCACCTGGCCGATGGTCGCTCGACAGTCGAGCAAGATCTGGCGCATCTCGCCGGACGGCAGCCGCACGAGTGCGTACTTGCCTTCCTTTGACATGAGCTGAATCGACGCACCGGCCGACCGGCCCATCTTGGCTCCACCGCCGGGGCGAAGCTCAACGGCGTGCACGATCGTGCCGGTTGGGATGTTGCGCAGCGGCATCGCGTTCCCTAGGCGAATTTCGGCCGATGATCCGGATTCGAGCATGTCCCCTACCTCGACCTTGACGGGAGCGAGGATGTATCGCTTCTCGCCGTCGACGTAGTGAAGCAACGCGATGCGCGCATTGCGGTTCGGGTCGTACTCGATCGCTGCGACCTTGGCGGGGATTCCATCCTTGGTGCGCCGGAAGTCGACGACCCGGTAGCGCCTCTTGTGGCCACCACCGCGGTGACGCGAGGTGATGCGGCCATAGGCATTTCGGCCGGATGAACGCTTCTGTTTCGCCAGGAGGCTCTTCTCCGGTTTCGACTTCGTGATGGTCTCGAAGTCGGAGACGGTCTGGAACCGGCGGCCCGGCGAGGTTGGCTTGAGTTTCTTTACACCCATGTCGCTATACCTCGAAAATGTCGATTTTGTCGCCGTCGGCGAGCTTGACGATGGCACGCTTGGTGTCTTTTCGCTTGCCGAGCATGTAGCCGGTTCGCTTGAGCTTTCCCTTGCGGTTGATCGTGTTTACGGACAGGACCTTCACGTCGAAGATCGACGCGACGGCCTGCTTGATTTCGGTCTTGTTGGCCCTGCGGTCGACGACGAACGTGTAGGTGTTCTCTTCCTCGATGAGGTCGTACGACTTCTCGGACACGATCGGTTGGAAGATGATGTCACGCGGATTCTTCACGAGCCCACCTCCTCGTCCTGCTCATCGGAGGCGGCGGCCACTTCTTCTGTTGCCTGTTGCCTGATGCCTGATGCCTGAGCCGCGTGCTCTGCGGTGCCGCGAGGGACGTTCTGACCGAGTTCCAATGTCCCCTTCGACATGATGACCGTCTCGGCCCAGAGCACGTCGTAGGTGTTGGCTTGTCCGAGGTTCGAGGCGATCACGCCGTCGATGTTTCGGAACGACTTCATGGCCGTGCGCTCGTGGTCCTCCGCAAGAAGTAGCACCTTGCCGGTGACACCCATCGCTGAGAGAAGCGCCGTGGCATTCTTCGTCTTCGGTTCGGTCCAGGCACCAAAGTCCTCGACTACCTTGATCTGTCCGTCTGCGGCCCTGACCGATAGGGCGCTGCGCAAGGCGAGTCGCTTCATCTTCTTGGGGGTCCGCTGGGAGTAGTCGCGGGGCTTCGGACCGTGAGCGACACCACCGCCGATCCACTGCGGAGAGCGGATCGATCCGTGACGGGCACGACCGAGACCTTTCTGACGCCACGGCTTCCGACCACCACCGCGCACCTCGGCGCGGGTCTTGGTCGAATGAGTACCGGCGCGTGCAGCAGCAAGCTGAGCGGTAACGACCTGATGCATCACGGCCTCGTTCGGCTCGATACCGAAAATGTCCGGGTTGAGATCGACTTCGCCCGATCGCGTACCGTCTGCCTTGAATAGCTCTGCGGTTGGTTGATCAGACATGCTTCTTCACCGCCTCTCGCACGACCACAACGGCGCCCTTGGGGCCGGGAACTGCGCCTTTGAGGAGCAGCACATTGCGATCGGCATCGATCTGAATGACGTCGAGATTCAACACGGTCGTCTGGTCTCCGCCCATGCGACCCGGCATACGCTTGCCCTTGAACACGCGGGCCGGAGTTGCGCAGGCACCGATCGAGCCGGGGGCTCGGTGGACCTTGTGGACGCCATGGCTGGCTCCCTGGCCCTTCATACCGTGCCGCTTCATGCCACCGGCGAATCCTTTGCCCTTCGAGATCCCGGTGGCGTCGGCACGCTGACCGGCCTGGAGCACGTCGCCGATCGTGATCTCCTGACCGAGTACGTACTCGTCGGGATTGTCGACCCGAACTTCGACGATGTACCGGTGCGGCGCCACGCCGGCCTTGGCGAAGTGCCCGACCTGTGCCTGGTTCGACCGGTTCGTTGTCATCTCTTTGTATGCGATCTGGATCGCGGCATAGCCGTCGGTCTCGGGTCGCTTGATCTGTGTCACGTGGACGGGACCGGCCTTGATGACGGTCACCGGAATTGCCCGGTTCTCGTCATCGAAGACCTGGGTCATACCCAGCTTCTCACCAATGATCGTCTTCACGTCTTGATCTCCACTTCCACACCGGCCGGGAGGTCGAGGCGCATGAGCGCGTCAACGGTCTTGGGGGTCGGCTCGAGGATGTCGATCAGCCGTTTGTGGATACGCATCTCGAAGTGCTCGCGGCTCGTCTTGTCGACGTGCGGACCGCGAATGACGCAGTACCGATGGATACGGGTCGGCAGTGGCACCGGACCTTTGATCTTTGCTTGTGTGCGGATTACGGTCTCCGCGATCTTGCGGGCCGACTCGTCTACGACCGAATGGTCGTATGCCTTGAGTCGGATCCTGATCCG